>CAZSJH010000128.1:0-8498 GCA_964607105.1 uncultured Rikenellaceae bacterium
AAACTGAAAAAGGATCCGGTTGCAATTGGTTTTCTGGAGCGTTTTGCAGCTGATTATGAGAGGAATAGTGGAAGTATATCAGTACCCGAGGTCGAAAACAGAAATGGAATCAAGGTAGCTGTTATTGGTTCAGGGCCATCAGGACTGGCAGTGGCCGGGGATATGATTAAATGGGGTTACGATGTTACCGTGTTTGAAGCCCTGCATGAAATAGGTGGTGTTTTGAAATACGGTATACCCGAATTCAGACTGCCTAACGAGATTGTTGATGTGGAAATAGATAACCTCAAACAAATGGGTGTTAAGTTTGAAATAAATTTCATTGTAGGTACAACTGCAACGGTGGATGAACTCAAAGAAGAAGGTTTTGAGGCATTCTTCGTGGGCTCAGGCGCCGGATTACCCAAATTTATGAATATACCCGGCGAAAATTACAGGAGAATATTTTCATCAAATGAATACCTCACGAGAGTTAACCTAATGAATGCGGCAAATCCTGAATACGATACACCTGTCTTCAGTGGAAAGAATGTTGCGGTGATAGGTGGTGGTAATACAGCCATGGATTCAGTACGTACATCAAAGCGATTGGGAGCAGACAGGTCAATGATCATATACAGAAGGTCAATTGAAGAAATGCCCGCACGTGTTGAGGAAATTAAGCATGCGCAGGAAGAAGATGTGGAATTTATGAACCTTAACAGTCCTGTGGAATATTTCGCCGGTGAGAACGGGAATGTCAATAAAATGACGGTGCAGAAAATGGAACTGGGAGAACCTGACAGCTCAGGGCGGAGAAGACCTATACCTCTTGAAGGCTCTGAGTATGAAGTAGAGGTTGATACAGTGGTGGTGGCGATAGGCGTGTCACCCAATCCCCTTATACCTGCCAGTATGCCTGAACTTGAAGTTACCGATTGGGGGACCATAAAAGTAGATAAGGAAACAATGCAATCATCCGTTGAAGGAATTTTCGCCGGGGGCGATATTGTGAGAGGTGGAGCTACCGTTATACTGGCTATGGGTGATGGAAGGAAAGCGGCTAAAGGAATGCACGAATACCTTAAGACAAAGGTCATTAAAAAATAATATTAGTAACTTGTAACAATTCAAAATAATAACTCAAAATGGCAGAACTAACTACTAAATATCTTGGATTATCATTAGCCAATCCTCTCATTGTCGGTAGCTCAGGCCTGACAGATTCGGCAGACAATATACTTGAACTTGAAAAAGCAGGTGCAGGTGCCGTTGTCCTTAAGTCCCTGTTTGAAGAACAGATAATGCTGGAAGTTGATGCCAGCCTGAAAGAAGCATATCAGAATGATATGATTTACTCTGCTAAATCAGAAACACTTGATTATATTGATGTTCATATAAGGGAAAGAACACTTTCAGCCTATATTGAACTGATAAAAGAAGCCAAGAAAAAGGTGATGATACCAGTGATAGCCAGTATTAATTGTGTATCGTCAGCAGAATGGATCAATTTTGCAAATTATTTCGAAGAAGCAGGGGCTGATGCACTCGAACTGAATATAGCAATTCTTCCGTCTGATGAAGAAACAGAAGCCGATAAGATAGAAAAAGTGTATTTCGATATAATTGAAAAAGTGATATCAAGGATTAAAATACCCCTTTCCATAAAGATGAGTTCCAGTTTCACAAATCTTGCACAAATGATTAAAAGATTGTCAGAGACTGGCATAAATGGCATTGTAATGTTCAACAGGTTCTATACGCCTGATTTTGATATTAATAATTTCACTGAGAAATCTTCAAATACATTCAGTACTCCTGAAGAATCGGGAAACACCAGAAGGTGGATGGGTATTATGTCCTCAAAGGTCGATTGTGATCTTGCTGCATCAACCGGTATTCATAGTGCTGAGGATTTGATAAAACAGTTGCTTGCAGGGGCAAAAGCAGTTCAGACAGTATCAACAATTTACAGGAATGGTAAAGATCAGATACAAAAAATGCTGGGTGGTTTAAACCAGTGGATGGATGAAAAAGGCTATAATACCATTGAACAGTTCAGGGGGAAGCTAAGCCAGGAAAAAACTGCAAACCCTTCAGCTTACGAGCGGATACAATTTATGAAGTATTTTAGTGAAATTAGGTAAATACCACAGAGGGCGTTGGGCTAAGTCCCACACCAATAGCATATCAATCGCAAACCTTACCTCTTCCAACTGCATACCACTTTTCGTGGTAACAAATTTGTAGGATATTTTCTTAACTTTGTTGCGTTTTGAATAATTTCCATTAAATGAAACACAAGCTGCTGAGATTATATATATCTGTCCTTTCGGCAATAATTTTTTCATCAGCCCTCTATGCGCAGGGCAGGGTGGAGAGATCAAAAGACAGGGTAATAATTGGAGGAACAGCATATTATATTCATATAGTTGATACTTCACAAACACTTTACTCAATATCAAAAGCCTATAATGTCTCTGCTGAAATAATTACCAGGGAAAACCCTTCTGCTGTATATGGACTGCGGATTGGACAGGCTTTGAAAATACCTGTTTCAGTACAGGAACATGGAACACAGGAAAAGAAGGATACTGAAAGATATACTTATCATATATTACAGAAAGGGGAGTCAATATATTCACTTTCAAAGAAATATGATGTTCCTGAAGACCAGATAACAGATGCTAACCCAGGTATTGATATTTATGATTTGCCCGTAGGAGCAGAACTGGCTATACCACGTAAACAATTCAGGGAGCAGGCACAGTATTTTAAAACAGATGAACCGGGTATAATCCTGCACAGGGTGACAGAGGGGGAGAACTACTCTTCTCTTTCGCGTAAGTATAATGTAAGTATAAGAGATATCAGGAGGGTAAATCGTGGAATATTGTTCCCAAGGGTGGGAGAGGTGATAAGAATCCCTTCAGACGGGGAAGAAGAACCAACGTTTGAGGTTGACTCTATAGTCTTAAGCGACGAGAAACTAACCTATTTGTTTGATGGGACACCGGTTGATTACACACCTGTTGAAGACCTTGATGGAAAAATTAATGTAACCCTGATGCTTCCCCTGATGCTAGATGAAAACAGCAAAAGGTCGTATATCGATTCATCAGAGTATGATGCGCGGGGTCGAAGAAAATATAAGCTGATAAAAAGACCTGAAGAATGGATTTATCCGCGCAGTGAAGTTTTTATAGAGTTTTACGAAGGTGCCCTGCTGGCAATCGATGCACTGAAACAAAAAGGACTGGATATTGAGCTAGAGGTTTTTGATACTATGCGCGATTCTTTAAGGGTGAGCCGGTTTATGGAAACAGGGCGTTTACGCGATGCAGACCTTATTATTGGTCCTGTTTATGCCGATAACCTTGAGCAGGTGGCAAGGTATGCCAGGAGGTACAGAATCCCCATCGTATCCCCCCTTGCCTCACAGAATCCCGAAGTACTGAGGCTTAATCCCTATCTTTTCAAGGTGCAACCATCTATGGATGTTATTGAAGATGCAATGGCAGAGGAGATAAGTAATTATTATGAACATAACCTGGTACTGGTACATTCCGATACTGCCTGGAGTGCTGATCTCTCCGGGGAATTTAAGGATAAGATATACAGGCGATTGAGACTTAAAGTTCCTTTCAGTGATATTAATCTCCGTGAGGTATATTTCACCAGTCGCTCAGCTTATAATGACACCATAAATATCATAGACCATGCCATGACCAAGGATAAACCAAACCTCATTATAATGGCTTCTGATGACGAAGCCGTAATGAGTGAGGTGATAGGTAATGTGCATAACCTGCTTCGAAAATATGATATTAAACTGATTGGGTATCCTGATATAAGATGGCTCGATAATCTCGATCCCATGTATTTCTATGAACTGGGAATAATGTTATTTACCCCTAACTGGGTGGATTATAAGCAGGATGATATCAAGAGATTTCTGGAAAAATATCGTGAATTTTTCAAGATGGAACCACCCGTACGAAGCTATGCATGGCAGAGTTATGATATTATGTATTACTTTATAAGCGGGCTCGCAATACATGGATCGGACTTCATGTACAGACCATCAATGCATAAGCCTGACCTTTTGCAGGTAGACTTCAGCTTTGAACGTACAGGACTGATGAACGGTTATGAGAATAATCGTCTTTACCTGATACGATATACACCCGGTCTGGAAATTGAATTTATCAACAAAGCTAACTAGACAGGGAATAAATCATTCATTCTAATTGTCTTACTATTGTGTATGGTAAAGTATGATTATATCCAGTCTGATGATCAGGATCTTGTCCGTCGTACTCTGGATGGTGATAACAATGCTTTCAGTGAGATTGTCAGAAGATATAAGAATATGGTAGCCAGAACAATAAAGAGCATGCTGGGTGATGTACAGCAGGCTGAGGATGTTGGTCAGGATACCTTTATACGCCTGTATAAGAATCTTAAGGATTTCAGGGGTGATTCGAAATTGAGCACTTATATACAGCGAATTGCTATTAATCTGTCACTAAACGAGATCAGGCGCAACAAAAGATTCCTGTCATTGTTTTACCGCACTGATGATAAAGAAGATGTTAAGGAGATAGAATTACCATCAGGTGATGAAGAAAGAGAAAAAGACATTAAAGAATTTGTTAACATGGCAATCTCAAAACTTGACCCAGATTTCAGATCAGTTGTTGTACTGCGTACTATTCACGGGTACAGTACCAAAGAAACAGCAGAAATACTGGAACTGCCGGTCGGAACGGTCTTATCACGTTTGTCCAGGGCTAAAGACCATTTAAAGGAATTATTAAAGGATTTTGAATAAAAGTAATATGAAAGCTCCAAAACTTAAAGATCTTTTTTTACACTCCCTCTTGACTGATCTTAAGAGTGGTGAACGGGAGACGCTTGAAAGTGAACTCTTCACCGATCACATGTTCAGCGAGGGATTCAGTGACAGGATTATGAAAAAAATTACCTCAGGGAAAATACTGCTAGATGGTAAACGTGAATTGGTCAGATCCTTTGACAGTATTTTTATGAGAGTGGCTATACCTGCTGCGGCAGCTGTTTTAATACTCGTTATTAGTATTCTGCTGAGCCAGGGATCCCTGTCCTATGATACACTGCTTGGGATTGACAACGAGGTTGATGGCGTACTGATTAGTCTCCTTGTTGATTAAAAGAATATAAAAACTATGAAACTGAGAATTACTTTATTGATAATACTGACCTTGTTACTGGGCTTTGCTATCGGAATGCTGACGTCAGCGCAGCTGAGGCATAATAGGATGAGGCCTGTACGTATGTACGCCTCAGAACATTATTTCAAGGAACATCTCTATAAGGTGGTGGAACCCGATTCTGTACAAAAAGCTGAACTGGACTCCATAATTGATAGGTATGGAGAGAATTTCAGAGAACTGAATGCCTCTTTGTGGCAGGATTTTGAATCACTGATGGATGAGCAATGGAATGAAATAAATCCTGTCCTGAGGAAGGATCAGATTGAAAAACTCGAAGAGTTTGATCGCAACAGGCGTGAAATGATGAAAGAATTCAGGCGCAGGAATGGTTCAGGAGACAGTACACGCTTTGACAGGGGGCCTGGTCACGACAGGGAACATGGACCACCAAGGAGGGCCCGGGGAGTTATTGACAGCTTCCCTAATCCTCGAGATCAAAAAACAGGTAATCAGTAATTATCGGTAAATCATCCGGATCAATATTGTTAGATATCAGTATATCAGAATCATCATTAAAAATTTGAAGAAAATCGCTCTTATCCATGTTACCCTCAATTATGCTCTTGCGGTAATTATCAATGGCTTTGAGCCGATCACCCATACATAAAGCAAGATGACCTGCATTTATGAAATCATGGCCTGTCATTTTACTTTTACTGATCTTATCAAAATATTTTTTTGACTTCTCATATTTACCCTGGACTAAATAAGACCATGCTATAGGTTTTAGTATTTTTATATTATCAGGGTCATTATACTCAACCTTGAAGTAGTATCTGAGGGCTGAGTCAAATTCTTCCATATCAAGGTAGCAGTGACCTATCATGGCTATTGTATGCATATTTCCGGGGTCCATTTTCTCTGCTTCAAAGTAATTCTGGAGAGCTTCACTATGTTTCCCCAGCCTTCTGTTACAGAAGCCTATCTTTTTCAGGGTCCAGATCTTCCTGTCCAGTAGCTCCGCTCTGCTGTACATTTTAAGGGCTTTCTCGTATTCTGCAATCTGCTGGTAGCAGTAACCGGCCTTCTCGTATAGCTGGGCTTCATCAGGATTATCATTTATCATTTCCTTATACAAATCCAGGGCTTCTACATAAAAGTCCTTGCCGAAATAATAATCTGCAAAGGTTGATATCGACTCGGTGTCCTTTAATACCATATTGAACAATGAGGTTCTGTGGAAATCAAGGGTACCCCTGAAAACATCATCAAATTCCTTCTTGTAAGGAGATAATTTGAAAAACCTGTACAGGTCCTGGAGATACTGGGTTACATTGGTCTTAAATCCTTTTGTGGGGTCAATGTCTATCTCATCATCCTTCATCTGTTCCAGTCCTTCGAGCTCCATCCTGAACACCTTTAACATCATTTCCTTCTGCTTTGCCGGGAGGTGCTGAAGGTTGAGTACCAGGCTGTACTTGTCTGAATTACATATAAACGGTGTTTTATACAGGGCTTCTGCCAGCTCATTTGTCCCGCCAGCAAGTACTTCATCCCTGAAAAGTACATCTATGGCTTCGTGATCAGGATAAAAGGGCATGAACCAGTTTGCGATTGTCCGGAAAAAATCAAAGTTCTTGAGATTTGCAAAAGCAGACATATATACATCTGCACCTTCCATCTGAAGTTTGGAGAATTCTTCCATTGTCTTGTAAAGATCCTCCGATTCCTTGAACATATCCGACCAGTCGGGGTTTTTCCCTTCCATAAGGTCTTCAGGTAAAAGGTTTTCGAGGTCAAGCTTATCTTCAAGCTTTGGTCTCAGTTCAGCAACACGTGGCAATATCTCATCATGGAGCTTTTTACTTATCTTTTCAGTCTCTCCCGCTCTTATGATTTGAAGAATTGTTATTTTAAGATGTTCCCTGAAGTTACTGTCCTCTGACAATTCCTTCAGTAGCTTTTCTATTTCAGGATATACACTTATCCTGTTATCATAGTTATATAGTACAAGGAGTAAGCCGGCGAGGGCTCTTTCACTAAGCTGTTCAGATTTATCCCTGTAAATAGACGCAAGTATCTGTATTTTTTTTGACCCCCAGAATCTTAATGTGCTGAGGGTGATGGCACTGATAAAGATACTCTGTTCATGCCATTCAAACTTTCTGTCGCTCATAATCAGTTCTATGAGCTCGCTTTCTGCCTCCCCGTAATTGTTAGTTAGCCATAGATGATTGAAGATTTTGTTCACAAGCTGCCAGTGTTTTCTCGCATAGTCGGATTCGGGATCCAGTGATACAGTACCTGCCTGCTTAAGCCATTCATCGAGCTCTTCTTTGAATACCAGGTCATCTACCTTCTCAACAATGCTTTTCCCGGCAAGGCTCTGCTCCTTCATGGTGTTTTCTTTCAACCAGTAAGTGTGCCAGCCCGAATAAATGGCAAGTATTTTCTGCTTCACATTATCTGCCAGTTCCAGCAGTGATTGCAACATCCGTGTTAACACCTTGTGCCGTTCGGGATCATAAACACCCTCAATGGTATATTTAACCATGTTTTTATAGGTGTTCTCAATATTTTCAATTTGTTGCTTGTAATCGCCATTTTTAGATACATCAATGAGTTCTTTGATCAAATTGATGCTTTGTCGTACCTGCTTACCTGCAATAAGTGAAGTAATGTTATTGTGTTTCTTTATTAGTTTATTGGTATCCATATGTGCCCTCCTGTCATATCCCTGTTCATAATGCTCCCCTGGACCTTAGATCCAGGGCGTATGGAACCCCTAGCAATAATCAGGCCCAAAGACAGTTTGACATTAATATGCGTTAATAATTAATTTTAATATTCAGCTTCCGGTGAGCATATCAGCTTAATCAGCGTATATCTTTGAATTCAGATTGTTCCTTCCACTGCGGCCAGGTACCTGAGTTTGCAAGCCTGTATCCAAGCTCAAATGCAAGCTGTGCATCTTCCTTTATACCTTCAAAATTCCATGTTTCAGGTTCGTAATTATCAGCTGGCCTGTGATAGCGATTCTTTATGTAGTCACTCTCCTGTTTTGTTGCCCATTCCTTGCCATGTTCGCGTGAATCACAGTTACCGCGTGCATAAAGGGATGGAACACCCTTTTTTGCGAAAGCAAAGTGATCGGACCTGAAGTACATTCCGGTATGCGCATTAGGGTCAGGTAGAAGGTATCTGTCCTGTTTTACAGCTGCTTTTTCGAGCATATCATCGAGATCGGACTGCCCGTAACCAGTAATCATAACATCTTTCATCCTGCCAATAGGTAATACAAGGTCATTATTTATACATGCAACT
>CAZSJH010000129.1:0-8456 GCA_964607105.1 uncultured Rikenellaceae bacterium
TTATACTGCCACTACAGGTACTCAGCCTGTATATATTAATGATGAGGTAGTTGCTTCTTTGTACTATACATACTATACCAGGGACATTAACGGCAACAGGGATACACGTCCTCTTTTAATTTCCTTCAATGGCGGCCCCGGTGCTGCATCAGTATGGATGCACATGGCATATACCGGACCCAAAATCGTCAAAATAGATGATGAAGGTTACCCTGTGCAACCATATGGAATAAGGGATAACTCGTACTCTATTCTGGATATGGCTGATATTCTGTATGTTAATCCTGTAAATACCGGATACTCAAGAATGGTGAAAGACAAGGATGGAAAGATGCCCGACAGTAAACTGTTCTTTGGTATAAATGCTGATATAGAATACCTTGCTGCATGGATAAGTGATTTTATTTCCAGGAATAATCGCTGGCTTTCACCCAAATACATTATTGGGGAAAGCTATGGAGGCACCAGGGTGTCAGGACTGCCACTGGAGCTACAGGACAAGCAGTGGGTTTATCTTAATGGTGTAATAATGGTTTCACCAGCTGATTATAAAATCTTTGAATCAGATGTGCCGATTTCTTCAGGCCTCAATCTCCCCTATTTCACTGCAACAGCCTGGTATCACAGGATGCTTCCTGAGGAATTGCAGAAAAAAGACTTACTCGATATATTACCTGAATCAGAAATGTTTACAATTAATACTTTAATTCCTGCTTTAACTAAAGGTGGATTCCTACCTGGTGATGAAAAAGAAAGTATTGCAGAAAAAATGTCGCATTATTCAGGGATATCAAAGGAGGCAATATTGCAGCATAACCTTGACCTGCCTACGAGATTCTTCTGGAAGGAGCTGTTGCGTGATAAAAATGGTTTTACCATTGGAAGGCTAGATTCACGATACCTTGGACTTGACAAAACTGAAGCGGGCATAAGCCCGGATTTCAGTATTGAGATGAGTACATGGAACCATGCCTTTGCCCCTGCTATTAATTACTATACCCGCGAAATTCTTGGTTTTAAGACTGAAATGAAATATAATATGTCTGGCCCTGTTCGCCCCTGGGACCGGTCAGAGAATAATGTCAGGGAGAACCTGAGACTTGCGATGGCAGCAAACCCGTTTTTAAAGGTTATGTTCCAGGGAGGATATTATGATGGCGCATGCACCTATTTCAACTCAAAATACACCATGTGGCAGATTGATCCAAGCGGTAAGATGAAGGACAGGCTCAGCTTTAAAGGCTATCGCAGCGGGCATATGATGTACCTCAGGCGGGAAGACCTGGAGAGGGCCAATGATGACATCAGGGAATTCATAAAAAATAGTCTGCCGGGGGGACCTGCCAGGTATGAGAGGTGAACTTAGCCTACTATATTAACAATATTTATTTATGAGCTTAAGAAATTTGAATATCAGAGATGAAAAAACCTGAAAATATGATCATGGTAATATTCGGGGCCACCGGCGACCTCGCTTACCGGAAGCTGATACCTGCGCTTTTCGAATTAAACGGTCAGAATATGCTTCCTGACAAATTCCACATCCTGGGCATTGGGAGAAAAGATGTCAATGACGATGCATTGCGGTCAAAAATGGCGGAAGGTATTGCAGAGTTCTCTGAAATAATCAATCAAGATAAAACTTCAGTTGGGAAATTCATTTCAAAACTGTCTTATTACAAGATGAGCATGGATTCACCGGACGATTACGTGGACCTGAAAGCTCATCTTGAAGATATGGATGATAAGAAAGGAACAGGTGGAAATTATGTGTTCTACCTTTCAATGCCACCGGATATGTTCAGTGTTATAGCCATGAACCTGGGAAAATCAGGCCTGAGCAATGATAAGAATGGTTTCCGGAGACTCATTATTGAAAAACCTTTCGGATATGATATGGAATCGGGTCATGAACTTAATAAGATACTCCACAGTTCCTTTAAGGAGAACCAGTTATACCGTATCGATCATTACCTGGGGAAGGAGACCGTCCAGAACCTGCTGGTGATGAGATTTGCAAACGGTATTTTTGAACCACTCTGGAACAGGAACTATGTCCATCATGTAGAGATAACATCAGCGGAAAAGATTGGCGTTGAGGGACGAGGTGCTTATTATGACAATTCCGGGGCCCTGAGGGATATGCTGCAGAACCATCTGATGCACATACTTGGTTTTGTGGCAATGGAGCCGCCATCTTCAATGGCAGCCGATGCAATAAGAAACGAAACGATGAAGGTATTACAGTCGTTGAAACCGCTCAGCGAAGAAGATGTTCCCCGACAGGTGATAAGGGGCCAGTACCTTTCTTCACAGATTGATGGTGAATCGATTCCTGCTTATCGTGACGAAAAAGGTGTTGATCCGGAGTCACGAACTGAAACTTATATTGCAATGAAGTTCTATATTGATAACTGGAGATGGGGAGGCGTACCTTTCTATATCCGCACAGGGAAAAGACTGCCTACAAGGGTAACCGAGGTTGTGGTACACTTCAAACCCACACCTCATACACTTTTCATGGACGATGAGATATGCAGCAGCTGTAACCAGCTGATTATAAGAATACAGCCTGATGAAGGTATTCTCATAAAGTTTGGAATGAAGGAGCCGGGAGCGGGATTCAAGGTAAAAAGTGTTCTTATGGATTTCCATTATTCAGATCTGTCGGAAGTCCGCCTCCCGGCAGCATATGAAAGACTCTTATACGATGCCATGAATGGCGATTCAACACTATATGCCAGGGCTGATGCCGTTGAGGCAGCATGGAGATTCCTTGCTCCTGTTCAAAAGGTGTGGGACAGTGACCCTGACCAGAAAATCTACGGGTACCCTGCCGGTACATGGGGCCCTGAGAATGCACACGAGCTTATTGAGGACAGTAAAACAGGCTGGCGATTCCCCTGCGATAACCTGACGGAAAGTGTCAACTACTGCGAGTTATAAACTGAGGTAAATTATTTGCGTAAAAAAAACGCATCTGCAATGAAAAAGCATAAAATAATTGTTGCTCCAACGAGCCTGGCTATGGCTGAATATCTGTCCGGTATGATTACAGGGGGCCTGAATGAATTGCCGGCTAAGACATGTTTCAATATTGCTGTTTCAGGCGGGACAACACCTGAAGCCATATTCAGGAATCTCCCATGCTTAAAAGATGGAACCATCAAGTGGAACAGCATAAGGCTATTCTGGGTTGATGAACGATGTGTTCCCCCGGATGACCCTGAAAGTAATTACAGGATGGTCAAAAAAAGCCTGATCGAAAATATCAACATTCCCGGGGCGAATATTTTCAGGATACGTGGTGAAGCTGAACCCGCTGTAGAATCGGACCGTTACGGGGCTCTTTTGGCTGATGAACTGCCTCTTATGAACAATATCCCCAGGTTTGACCTTGTAATCCTAGGACTGGGAACCGACGGACACACGGCTTCAATTTTTCCACATAACATTTTCCTTTTCTCATCAGCTGTTAACTGTGCTGTGTCAGCACATCCTGCAAGCGGTCAGAAAAGAATCACCATCACCGGAAGGGTAATAAACAATGCAGCAAATGTTGTATTCCTTATTAAAGGACAAGAGAAGGCGGATATTGTCAGGGCATTGATTAGCGGTGATAATTATTCAGAATACCCTGCCTCCCTGGTAAACCCTGTAAATGGTGATCTTACCTGGCTGACAGATATTCATGCAGCCCAGTTAATCAAAGGCTCTACTTAGATTTTATCGCCCGCGTCAATTTCCTTGTGTTTCACTATTTCGATCCAGTCGATATTTTGGCTCATCTTGGTTAAAATTATTAAAAATTAATCGTTTACTCCTTTCATTCATTTCCAGAATGCCACATATCCTGTTATTTCTTTAGCTGCCTCTTTTGAAACGGGGTAATACTATATTTTTACTTGTTTAACATAATAGATCCATAATGGTTTACTCGTTCGCTTTTTTACCCAACATTTGCCAATTGTTTACGTTCATGCTAATCAGGATCTCTTTTGCTATATAAAAGGAGCGAAACATTAATGTAATTTTGTAAGATATTTAAAATTATTTATACCTTTGTTCGGTAAATTACGAATGATTTGAGCTACGAGGATTTTATATCAGAACGTCAGAAGAAAATGGCCAGGTATGCGAAGGCAATGGGCCATCCTATCCGCATGTACGTGCTGGAATTACTGGCAAAACAGAGTTGTTGCTACAGCGGTGACCTTACTGAAATTTTGCCTATAGCCAAGTCGACACTTTCTCAACACCTAAAGGAATTAAAGGATGCAGGCTTAATTCAAGGTGAAATTGAAGCACCCAGGATCAGGTACTGCATTAACAGAGAGAACTTGAATGAAGCTAAAGAATTATTTGAACAATTTACAGACGAATAATATTTTTTTATCAAGTATGTTCGTTGTTTTGCGAACTACGAAATTATTATGAACAAAAACATATAAGATATGGAAATCAAGATTCTGGGCACAGGCTGCCCTAAATGCAAAAGGCTTGAAAAGCTTGTATATGAAACTGTTGAAGAGCTGGGTATTGAAGCTTCAATAAGCAAAGAAGATGATATAATGAAAATAATGGAATACGGTATCATGCATACACCCGGCCTTGTAATAAACGGGAAAGTTGTATTGTCAGGCAGGTTGCCAGGTAAAAATGAAATAATAGATCTAATAAATCAAAACAAATAAGTCTATGAAAACATTTAAATTATTCTTTGTTGCAGTAATTGCCATTGTCATACATATATCCTGTTCATCGCAAAATAATAACCAAGCAAACCAGGCCGTTGTGTCTCAGGACGAGGTTACTGTTTATTATTTCCATTTTGAAAGAAGATGTGTTACCTGCAAAGCCGTTGAGCAAGTATCAAGAGAGGCAGTTGCAGAATTATACAATGATGCAGTTACTTTCAGGGCGTATAACCTGGATGAACCCGAAGGAAAGGAGGCAGGTGAAAAGATTGGTGTTTCCGGCCAGTCACTCCTGGTGGTAAAAGGTGATAATAAAATTAATCTTACGGCTCAAGGCTTTATGAATGCCACAACTAAACCTGAAGAACTTAAAAAAATTCTGAAGGAGAATATTGATCCCTTGCTCCAATAATGCAAAATATTTATGAGCGAATTTTTGAACTCACTCATAAACAACAGTTCTGCGCCTCTGTTAATAGCAGCACTGCTTGGCTTTATGACTGCAATCAGCCCCTGCCCTCTTGCAACAAATATTACAGCCATAGGATATATAAGCAAGGATGTCAGAAATCAAAAGCGGGTTTTCTTAAATGGAGTTGTATATACGGCTGGCAGGGCAATCTCATATACACTGATTGCAGTAATAATATACATAGGAGCGGATCAGTTTAAAGTATCAGGCATCTTCCAGCAGTATAGCGAGAAAATTATTGGTCCACTGCTGGTACTTATAGGGTTGTTAATGCTGGATATATTTAAAATCAGATTCCCGGGTTTCAGTAATTTAAATAACAGGTTTAAGAAAAAGGAAACAGGTAATTACTGGGATGTTCTTTTGCTGGGAATCATTTTTGCCCTTGCTTTTTGCCCTTACAGCGGGGTACTTTATTTCGGGATGCTTATTCCTATGGCTATAAGCAGCGCTTCGGGGCTTTACCTGCCGATAGTTTTTGCTATTGCAACTGGAATCCCGGTACTGGTTTTTGCGTGGTTGATTGCCTATTCGGTTTCCGGTGTGGGTAAAATTTACAACAGGCTAAAGACTTTCGAATTATGGTTCCGAAGGATAATATCAGCTGTATTTATAGGTGTAGGTATATATTACATTATTATAATATACTTATGAATAATACAATATCATTCATTAATGACAAAAGTATCTGTTGACAGACCTTACAATTATTGATTCATGGACTTAAAGAAAGAAATTAAAATATTATTCTGGATTGCTGCAGTTTTTGTGTTTGCTTATTTCATGCCTCTCGAAGGCGGACGGTTCAGGGAAGCCATAATGGCCATGTTGGATCTGGCCAAATGGTATGCACAGGAGCATGTAATACTATGCCTGTTGCCTGCATTCTTTATAGCGGGTGTAATTGCCGTATTCGTGAGCCAGGGCGCTGTAATGAAGTACTTCGGGGCAAAAGCCAGGAAATGGGTAGCATATTCGGTAGCTTCAGTATCAGGAACCATACTCGCGGTATGCAGTTGCACCATATTACCCCTCTTCTCAAGCATCCATAAGAGAGGTGCAGGGCTTGGTCCGGCAATAGCATTTCTCTATTCAGGACCCGCAATAAATATACTGGCCATTATACTGACTGCCCGTATACTGGGATTTGAAATGGGCATAGCACGGATCATAGGAGCAGTAATTTTTGCTATTGTTATAGGCTCTGTCATGTCCCTTATCTACCGCAGGGAAGAAATAGCAAAAAGGGATGAACAGCTGAATTTTCCTGAAATTCCTGAAAAACGCCCGATGTGGCAAACGGCATTTCATTTTTTCATCCTTGTTCTTATCCTTGTATTCGCCAACTGGGGCAAGCCCGCCGAGGGTGTCTCTTCCGGTTCATGGTACTGGATATGGGCAAACAAATGGTATATCACCTCGGCTTTTGCCATATTACTCGTTTTTTCCTTGATCTTTATACTAAAACTTAAATGGCAATATGTTCTAATTGCTGCCGCTGCCACAACTGCTTCAGCCCTAATAAGCACATCCCCCATAGTGCCGGTATTGGTGGGTATTGCCTGTATCACCATCATTACACTGCTTGATAAAAGAGACCCTGATAATAAGGAATGGACCTTGTCGACCTGGGATTTTACAAAGCAGATAATGCCAATGCTGGCGCTAGGAGTTTTGATAGCAGGCTTTTTACTTGGTTCAACACACGATGACACTGCCATAGCGGGCATTATTCCAAATGAATGGATAGCTGACCTGGTTGGAGGTAATTCGGTTTTTTCAAACTTCTTTGCGTCTGTTGTCGGAGCTTTCATGTACTTTGCCACACTCACCGAGGTACCCATATTGCAGGGGCTTATTGCTGCCGGCATGGGTAAGGGCCCTGCCCTTGCATTACTCCTTGCCGGTCCTTCCCTCTCATTGCCAAATTTACTTGTGATACGTGGTGTTATGGGTACCCAGAAAACAATCGTTTACCTGGCCCTGGTTATTATAATGGCTACCGTATCTGGTTTAATATATGGAGGTTTATTTTAAATAATTCTATGTAATTATAATTAAGTGAAATAAAAACATAAAAGAATGGAAACTAAGACATTGGGATTTATCGGTGGAGGCAGGATTACAAGGATTATCCTGCAGGCTTTTACAAATAGAAATGTAAAGTTTGACTCTATAATTGTATTTGAACCGGATGTTCAAACCGCAGCAAACCTCAGGGAGGTATTCCCCACAGTGGAGATTTCCCGCTCAGTGGAAGCCCCTGCCAGACAGGATATCATCTTTCTTGCAATTCATCCACCCGTAATGATGGATACGCTGAATGAAATTAGTCGTTTTACAGGACAAAATACAACTCTGGTCTCTCTGGCGCCAAAGATAACAATGGATAAGATAGGAGAAGTTGTAACTTCCGCGAAGATTATCAGGATGATCCCAAATGCTACTTCTTATATTAACAGGGGTTATAATCCGGTATGTTTTCATCATTCATTCATGCATAAGGAAAAGAAACTGTTTAAGAAAATATTTCGGACCCTGGGGAAAGTCATAGAAGTGAAGGAAGAAAAACTGGAAGCCTGGGCCATCGTATCTGCCATGCTCCCGACCTATTTCTGGTTCCAGTGGAAAAAAATGGAAGATATAGCCATTAAAACTGGATTTTCGGAGGATGAATCAAAGAAAATCATCAGATCAACCCTCAAAAGAGCGATAAGATTATATTATAACTCGGGCCTCACTCCTGAGCAGGTAATTGACCTGATACCTGTCAAACCTATCGGGGAGCATGAAGAAGATATTGAAACAATACTGGATAATAAACTGTTGGGTCTTTACGAAAAGATAAAACCGTAGTTGAGCTGTTATGAAAAAGGATAGTATGAAAATACTCATACTCTGCACGGGTAACAGTTGCAGAAGCCAGATGGCGCAGGGGTTTTTAGAGTCGTTCGACAAAAACCTTGTTGTACGCTCAGCCGGAACCGAAGCTTTAATTCTACAGTAACATAATTTTTAAGAAATAGAAGCATGCCTTCAAAACCGCGACTTAAATTTTTGGACCGTTACCTGACATTATGGATATTCCTGGCCATGGCAATTGGTGTACTGTCAGGTTACTTCTTCCCTTCAATAGCCGAATTCTGGGAGTCACTCAAGTCGAGTCCCGACAGTACAACAAACCTTCCTATTGCCATAGGCCTGATACTGATGATGTACCCTCCCCTGGCAAAGGTAAGGTATGAGGAACTGGGCGATGTTTTCAGGAATTATAAAGTACTGAGCCT
>CAZSJH010000130.1:0-8415 GCA_964607105.1 uncultured Rikenellaceae bacterium
TCTCGGAGATAGCCAGAATCTGGTCTGTATTATCTGATATTACAGGACATTCCTGGAATTCGTCTATTAGTTTAAAGAAGAATTCTTCTGGATCTTTCTTCGGAGCGATAACAAGAATATCTTCATCGGGCACTATGAATGAAGATTGTAATTTGCCCCTGATATCTGTTGAATAGGCAAGCACATTATCCTGCTCATACATAATATATGGTCCATCTATTAATAGAGGATTCTCAAGAGCTGAATTATAGTCCAGTTCATTTCTTTCTTCACATGACCAGACAGTTATAAATAATAAAAGAAATAAAGCAAATTTTACATTCTTTCTGTGCATCCTGTAGCTTGGTTTTCTTTCGCCAATATAATTCTGAACGAAGATTGTAAAGACATGATTTTTTAATGTGATTATGCAAAAATAATTGATGAAGTTGAATTAAGACAAGAATAATTGCATACAAACTATATACATTTCGCAATTGGGGTAGTATAACATTTGTGTACATCTGTTAGAATACAATTAATGATATTGTCTAATATTTCTATTAAATAAAGAACATTGAATAATTCATTGAAATAAAATACTAATTGGAGAATTCATCAAGAATCGTTTATGAATCAATAGAATTGTGTAAAATATTCTTTAAACTAGTTATATACAGTAAAAAACTTGTATTAAGTGCTCCTCATCATAACCAGATGATGATCAAGTCGGGAAATCTCAAACAGTCTATCAAATTCATGAAATACTTTAATACAAGTCAAATATATTTTCATGTCATTGATTTGATAAACAAGCCAATAGAATATACTTCCCTTATATCATCATAATCCATCTGATTAAAATATCCTGCAACAAATTCCCAACTTACCAGGTGATATGCATATATAGGGAAACCTAGCCTGTTGCGCTTTCGAATCGGGAAATACTTCCTCTTAAGGTATTGTTCTTTTTCATTATCAATACTGTGAATATAGAACCCACCAAAGTCCTTCGTTATAGCTTCAACAGACCTGAATAATGGGTCTGCTAAACCACATATCTGTATATTATTTTCTTCTATGCAAATGTTAATGGTTCTTTCAACCATATACTTGTACATCCTCCGTCCATAGTCATAAAATTAAGAAACCCACCTCTCAATCTCCAGACATGTGGCTCTTGTATTTAAAATATGTAAGTTGTCTCAGTTAATGCTCGCTTTTTTGGTTGGCAAGTGCTTGTTCGGCTTCCTGGATATGCTGGTACCCTTCAAAATCAAAAAAAGGTCTTATTTCCCAGGCATCTTTAAGCACTTTCAAAGCGGTTTCATATTTGCCCTGTTTATACAGTCCCCATCCTTTGGTATCTAAGTAGTACCAGTCATCAGGCCTTTCTTTCAAAGCTTTTTGAACAAGGTCCACTCCTTCGTTTATATTAATATCATTATCTATCAGAAACCAGGCCAGGTCATGTAGTCTTGACGGGTTCCCGGGATCCAGAGTAAGGGCTTGACGATAACAGGTTTCTGCTTTATCAATTAAATTCGCTTCAGTATATATTGTTCCTAAACCTGAAAGTATTCTTGACTCGGGCCATTGGTTATTATTTTTACTAATCGATTTGTACTTTGCTATAAGATCATTTGCCTCCTCTGTATTGCCCTGTGAAAGAGCACAAATAGCCTGACGATGTATAATTTCTGTATTCTCAGGAAATATGCTTAATCCCAATATATAGATCTCTTTTTCTTTTTTATGTTCATTAACTTGATGGTACGAATTTCCCAACATTCCATATATCCAGGGATTACGAAAGATGGTTCCCCAATTTTTATGTATTTCGAGGGCCTTTTCAAAATTAATTGCAGCTTCTTCATAATTTTGAAGCTTTTGGTAATATGTATAGCCAAGCAACCACCAATATGTAGGATTGAGTTCATCAATTTCCAGTATCTGCCTGAGGTATTTGATTTCTTCATTTGGGGTTCCAAAATAATGTGCATAGAGATGGTCTATAATTAGTTTTCCTGTCATTGGGAATTTATCTCTCTTTTTATAAACCAGATTACAAAAGTGCTTTGCCAGGATATCATTTCCACTAACCATATAAGTATATGACAGGACACTATATGCCTCTAAAAAATTTGAATCTATTTCTATGGCTTTTGAAAGCGATTCAGTGGCTGTTTGAAAGTCTAATCCCCAAAAAGAATCCCATCCGTGCATGTAATACTGATAAGCCTCAGCAGAATTTGTAAAAGAAGATCCACGAATAAAAAATTTATCATTCTGTTCAACAAGTTTTTTAATCTCGAGATAGTTCTTTATTAGACCAGACAAGGAGTCTGCCATGACAAATATATCATCCTCTGTATATCCCTCCACCTTGAACGTTTTATATATTTCTTCTGTTTCAGCATTCACAAGCTGTGCGTTAACCCGAATCTTGTTCCCGGCTTTCAGTATTTTTCCAAGAATGAATGTCTTTGTCTCAAGGCTTAAAGCGAGCTCACCTGCTATTGATGGTGTTAAAGAAGCATAAGTAGTACCAATTTTCTTTTCAAGTAAAGAGGACATGGTTTGATACTGCCGGACTATTAAATCTTCGGAATTTGAAAGAGTTGAAATAAGAAGATTCTGAAAACCACCTTGCCAGACATTATAAAGTGAATCACCGGATAGATTATCAAAAGGCATTACAGCTATTGAAATTTTCCCATCTTCATCTCTGAAATCCCTGAATTTGTCTTTTTTGAATATTTTAGGATAAACCAGTATCACAACAGCAACAAGTAATACAACTATAATTGCATCACTTACCCTCAGCTTTCTTTTAGTAGGGGCTGCAACAGACTCTTTTAGCTTAATGACCTTTGCTGATTCAGTCTTCTTAATCCCCTTAGGGGTAATATCAAAAACCCATGAAAAATAGATTGAGAAAATAAACCCAACGCATAGAAGTACAAATACTAATTTCAAAGTCCACCCAGGCAGTCCAAATGGCTCTGATATAATAGAGATCAGCTCAAGGATCACATATGCTGATGCAGCGTATCCAATTGCTACACGAACTACTTTCCTGCGTTTAAGTTCCTGCCAGAAGTTATTAGGATTATCATGTTTATCAGCCATAGTGGTTATGGTTTGGAAATATAAATATAAACCAATGAGTTATCAAATCAAATAAAAAGGAAGTACCATGATTGATACTTCCCTTTTAAGAAGCACCCCTTTTCAGTGGTTTTTATGATATTAAAGTCGAGGTAAACCTGCAAAATCCGGACAGACTGAGCACTTCATTCCGGAGCAACCTGAGCATATGATTCCGGAAATGGCTGAGCACATAAAACCGGAATTTGCAGGATTAGGTCAGGCTTCGATCATAGGCTGCTAATATATCATTCCACATGCTTCGTATTTATTTCCTTTGCATGACTCTTCAGGAAAAAAGCGATTATGAAGATGAATCCAAGCATGATAGACTGGTATAGAAAAACATTCCTGAACCCTGTCATTCCTTCTGCCTGGGCAATGATCACACCAATAAGCGATGCCCCGGTCAGCTGGCCGAGACTGATAAAAATTGTGAGCATACCCTGGGTGACCGCCCGGTCGACCATGGAGGTCTCATTAAGCATGATATACCTCAGGGAACTGCCTGACAGCACAGATAGACCGAGTCCGATAAGGATGCCCGCTACATAGAACAATGCCTTGTTGTCATTAATGCCGTGAAGAAGATAGAATCCGGCTGCTGAAAGTAACAGTGCTGTAATAATGAGAAGCTTAGATCCATATGCATCAATCAGTCGCCCGAATACCGGGGAACCAACTGCGGTTGCCAGTACCAGTGGAACCAGCATGAAACTGGCGGATGAGGAGCTGACTTCGAAAATGCCAACTGCAAAGCTGGGGATAAAAACAAATGAAGCCTGAAGGACTCCTGTTGCCACCGCAATCGTACCCGCGATAACAAATTGCCTGTTGCGCAGGTAGACCAGTTTTATTATCGGGTTTGATGCATTCTTTTCTATAATGAAGCTCATCACGACAAGAACAATGGAAATGACCAGGAAAGGCAGTACACTCATTGATAACAGGCTATCCATGAAACCACTGGCTTCCAGGTTGTTTATACCGTAGGTGAAAGCAGCAAGCAAAAATCCCAGGCTCAGGATCCCCTTCCAGTCAAAGAGTCCGGATGATTTAACCTTCACTGAAGGCAGGTAACGATTACTGGCAATGACCAGAACCAACACCACTGGAAGGTTAATCAGGAAAAGAGCATTCCATTTGAAATAGCTAAGAAGTATCCCGGCAATTATTGGACCTATTATGAATGCGATTCCAAATACTGCGCCGACTATACCCAGTACCCTGCCTCGTTTCTTCGGTGGGTAAATATCCCCGATAACTGCTGAGGCAACAGGGAAAATACCGCTGGCTCCAAAACCCTGTATGGCCCTCCCGGCTAAAAGCATAGTGAAATCTCCTGAAAGCGAAACAACCAGGGAACCCAGGCCAAATATCAGCAACGAAAGAGTGTAGATATTCCTCCTGCCGAAGATGTCTGATAACCTGGCAAACAGGGATATGCCAACAAGGTTGAACAGCACATAGATTGAAAATATCCAGCCCAATGATCTGGACTCTACCTTCAGTGCACTCTCGATGGAAGGGATTGCGGGACCGACAATGGAAATATCCAGGGCCCCCATCAAAACCCCTGTAAAAAGAATAGCCAGAATTTTTTGGTTATTATTATTCATTATAAGCGATTACAAGAATTACAAAAATACAGCATTCAGATCATAAATATAGCAGGTATTGAATGATGCAGTATAACATTTTTCTTTTATTCCGGGAACTTTTTTACTTATATGGAGTCTTATACCCGGAAACCAAATACTCAAAACATGAAAAGAATAATGATCATTTTAGCTACGCTCTTCCTTGCTAAGGCCTTGAGCGGCCAAACCGGGGAAACAGAGCCTGATGTCTTTGTAATAGCACATCTTAACGAGAAGATACCCTCAACCTCAAATATCGTATATGCACCTACTTTCAGGGCATCGTGGACACTACTGAAGAATGAAATAATAGGTGCCGATATAGCATTATCGAAATCCCTGTCGTTAACAGCCGGACTTAACCGTCATCCATTCAATGTGCCTGACAACAGTGACTGGCTGGCTATGGCAGGTTTTATTGAAAAAGACATATTGGAAGAGATCAGCTCAGCAATGCAGGAGAAATTCGGGATCAACAAAACCGGCCTGGGCAGGTTTACTGATGATGAAGGTATTGTCTGTTACTCCTATATGAGTAAAACGCTACGTTTTGTGCAGACCTTCGAAACCCTGAGCTGGGACTTCCTTAGCAACGAGGAGAGCCAAACGGTTGAGTGCTTCGGAGTATCAAAAGGAGAAGGAAAAGATAAGGCAGCCATGAGAGACCAGGTGAGTATTCATGATTACAGAAACCCTGATGATTTTATTATCAGTATAACATCAGAAGAACCCGGTAAGGAGATCATCCTGGCCAAGATGGAACGTGGAGGAACAATATCAGGGATGATAAAGGAAATTGATGCGAGGATAGACTTACCGGGAAAAGAAAAACTGTCGGAGATAGATGAATTGGTAATTCCAAAGATAGAGTTTGATATTGAACACTCTTATAATGAATTACTTGGATTGTTCCTTGAAAACAAGGGATTCGAGGATTACTTCTTTACCAGGGCCATTCAGAAGATCAGCTTCACACTTGATGAATCAGGTGCCGAAGCGAAGGCAACAGGTGAGATCATTCTTAAGAAAGGACCCAGGAGCAGGTTATACATCTTTAATAAACCATTCATGGTTATATTAAGAGACACAGGCTCATCAGAACCCGACCTGGTTGCCTGGGTTGATAATACAGATATTCTGAAAGTGGTTGAATAGGATTATGTAACTTTATACAGTGTTACTATTTAAGGATCCCTGGTTGCAGAATGAAAACAAACCCTGATACTGATATTAATCTCGTAAACAAACTCCGGCAATCACAAGACAGGGATGCTTTCAATGAGCTATATGGCAGATACAGTTCAAAGGTATTTAATTACTGCCTGGCCTTTACCGGGAATGAAGATGATGCAAAGGATTGCACACAGGAAATATTTATCAGGGTTTTTAAGAGTATCAGTAGTTTCAGGTCAGATGCAAAATTCTATACCTGGCTATACAGGATAATGATTAACACCTGCAAGGATATGATAAGAAAAACTGGTTACAGGAAAAAGCTCCTGTCTATTGTACCTGAAAAAGAGCAATATGACACCGGAAAGGTTAACGTTCCTGCCAGTCATCACGCTGATCCGCATACCGAACTGACAAGGAAAGAGATGCACGAAGCATTTATCACAGCTCTGCAGAAACTGAATCCATCTTTCAGGAAAGTAATTATCCTTCGCGATATTGAAGACAGATCATATGAAGAGATATCAGAGATCACCGGAAGGAAACTTGGTACCATCCGGTCGTCAATAGCAAGAGGGAGGTATCAGATGGCAGCTTACCTAAAAGTATTCAGAAATGAAGTGTAATAAATATAAAATACAGTTATCAGACTATATCGACGGCAGGCTCCAGAATGCTGAAAAAAGCAAACTGGAATCACATATAAATAAATGTGACAGTTGCAGAAGAGACCTGGAGTTGCTTCAGGACTACAGGAAGTTTTCTTCTGCTGTCGGGCATGCCGAATCCCCGGAAACCATAAAGGAAAATGTATGGCGATCAATTTCAGAAGAAAGTGACACCATTTCAACCGGCAAAGCAAGAATGAAATTATACCCTAAACTTACCTGGATGACCGCTGCTGCTGCAATTATTATCTTCATTTTAATAATTCCTTCCCTGTTTCAGCCTCAGGAGATAACGGTTAGCTTCGATTATCTCACCATTAAGAAAGGCAAAGGACCCTCTGAAAAGAGGCAGGAAAAGAGTGAAGGAGATCCACGGGTGTCTGCCATGCTTGGCCTGACCGGGAAACTGGATTGTACTGTTAAGTATATTGACCTTAATCCTGAAGAAATGGCCGACAGGATGGTAATAAAGGTCCCCAGGTCAACATATGAACAGTTCAGGGAAGAATTTAACAGTTTGGATATCAGTGATAAACTGCCTGAGATAAGTTTCAAGCGGAGGTTTGGATCCGTAAATATACAGGTATACTTTTCAGGAAGGAAGTTTATTGCCGGAGATTTTAATAATGACGGTCGCGTTGATTTAGGAGCCTATTTCAACCGTGGGAGAAACAGAGGAGAATTCTACCTGGCAATGAATGATGGTAATAATGGCCTCCTTGAACCTGTCAAAACCCAGATGGATGATACACTGGGATACCTATACAGGTCAGACGAACTGCTGAGTGGTGATTTTAATAACGACGGTTTTGATGATCTTACAGTCAGGTTCTCCAAAGGCTTAAACCGTGACAGCTGGATTATTTACCTGAATAACGGATCAGGAGGATTTAAAGAAGGGATAAGGTGCAATTCCGGAGAAAAAAAGTTAACCAGTTCAGAACTGAATTATCCGTTCACAGGTGATTTTAACGGTGATGGATATTCAGATATAGGAACACATTTCTTCAGGGGTGAACAAAAGGGAAAGTTCATAATCTCCATCAATAATAAGAATATGTCATTTGCAGCACCGATGGAATTTGTTACGGGACATACCGGACTGCCGGCTGAGAGAAAATATACTCCTTTAATAATGGATATAAATAATGATAACTTTTCTGACATAATTATTTACTGGCAGGAAGGTGAACGAAATGCTTTCTGGTATGTATCGGAGAATAACAGATCGGTAGCTGGCGCTAAAGAATACCCGGCGGGATTTAACAATGGGACAATGGGATTCATGGGCGAGTACCTGCCATTTGCAGGAGATATTAATGGTGATGGTTTTGATGAATTGCTGGTCAAGATCGGTACCAGTGATGAAGTGGCTAACTGGTACTTAATGATAAATGACGGTGACGGATCATTTACATCATCAGATCATTTTATTGATTTTGCCGGTGAGATTGATTTTATAGTACGTTAAGGATATACTAGCAATTCCTGTTTATGTGTTGAAGTGTTGAAGTGTTGAATTGTTTAATCGGGAATCCAATATTAACCCAGTTCAACGATTTAACGATTCAACGGTTCAACACCTGTTCCTGGTAGTTCTTAACTTAATACGACAAACAAATAAAAACCAACAACCAGATAATAAATGAAAACTTTCATACTTGCTCTTTTATTCTCCTTTGTCAGCTCATTAATCGTTTCACAGAATATCAGGATACTCAGCCCTGAGGAGATGCGTACTGATTTCGAGCAGTTCCGAAAAATAATCGAAGAAAACCAGGTTAACCTGTATGATTATACGCCCA
>CAZSJH010000131.1:0-8338 GCA_964607105.1 uncultured Rikenellaceae bacterium
ACATGATCCACCGTGAGGTTCCCATAAACCGACATGTTTCCTGAACGGTTGAATGTGATCTCCAGCTGTGGATCATTATCATTTACCATCCTAAACTCAGGATCTGTGAGTGTTACAGATGTTGTTGATTCACCAACGCGTATAATTACAGGGATGGTAATACCGAATATGGGTGTCAGTTGCACAGATATTGCGTCGGTTACCTGCGTAGTATCCTCCTCCCCAAGCGGTCTAGTTTCGGGTACGGCCCTGAAATAAAAGTGAGACCGGTATTCACCTTCTTCCAGCTGGCTTCGCCTTGTAACCTGAACTTTAACAACCTGGGCTTCACCCGGGGCAAGGTACACTGACCTTGGGAAATACCTTATAAACCTGTCGGCGAATCTCTGTCCAGGGTCAGGTTCAGTGATAGTTTCAAACCGCCCATCTTCAGTCATCCTTATCTGCACAATGGAAATTGCATATGTGGCACTGTCCTGCCCTGTATTTGCCAGGTTAAGATCTATTGACCTGGTTGAGCCATCAAAAACCACCCTCCTGGGAGTGATCAGGAGGTTGCCCTGGGCCAGGATACCAGTTGGTAGTATTACCGTGGCCATGCCCAAGGCAAATAAAATGACAAGTGACCTTAACGTGGAAGTGTTTAAGATTTGTATTATTCCTCTTAGCATCTTATAATAAATTTTTATGCTTTCTCAGTTGAAATCAAAAGTAATGATATATGAACCTTTATATACTCCCACCGGGTTATTATTAAGTGTCCCAATTTTTAGCGTAGCTCCGACATATACTACCTGGAAACCGTTCTGCAGCAATCCGGTACCGGTGCCTGATGAAGGTATGGACATCCACTCATCCACCACCATGGTTTTCGCACTTGAAACATGGGTTAAAACAACCGGTTCCTCGGGCAGGCTTATTGAATAAGAGGCATCAACGTCACCAGACACATAAAAACTGGCTGCATTATGGGTTCCCGGTCCCTTGAAAACACTTCCAAGGGTAAAAATGGTGCTTTCAGGTGTGAGGATAATCTCTCCACCCTGGGGACCCGGGGAAAACTTTCCAAAATTCATCTGGGCTGTTTCCCTGGCAGAAAAAACAGGAATTACTTCGGCAAATATATCTCCTGTAGCGGAAGCAGTGGCTAACTGTCCGCTAAGATAAATTCCCGGGCCAAATAATAAAACGATAAGGCTGCATATATAAATATTAAGCCTCTTCATAATGCCTGTTTTAATTCTTCCTCTTGAGCGATTGTTAGTTATAATTTACAGTCACAGTAAATGGGCCACCTGTATATAAGCCGGAGCTTTCTCCACCAACTACATTGAGTGTAGCACCAACAGAAAGAGTTTGGGCACCTGTGCCGTCAAGTGTTCCTGAAGGAGTGGGGCTGCTAGTCCAGGTATCGACATCCATATTATCTGTTCCGTTGGTGATTGTAACAGCTGCGGCAGGAAGTGTAATTGAATAGGTAAAGTTAGCCTGCCCGGTAACATCAAAGGTTGCCGCCGTAACGGTCCCTGTTACAGCGGGAAGGGTTACATCACCTGTAATTGAACGGGTCCCCGCGGGAGTCAGAATAACTGTTCCACCTGTGGCAATCACAGCAATATTACCAAAGTCCATATCAGTTGCATTGGCAATTGCTATGGGAGTGACAATAGTTGCCGAAGCTGTAGCGGTTGCATTGGCTTGAGCATTAGCACCAAGCGAAAAAGTAATCAGAAGCATCCCCAGGGATAAGGTTTTTGCTAGTAGTCTCATAATCCTAATCATTTAATAGTTAAGTACTTAAGTTGTTTAAATATGTCTGCCTGCTATTTCTAAAAATAACATTTGTTAAAAATAAGCCTATAACTGTTCGCAGGCAAGCTTTGAATGAGTAGTTATTAACAATTTATAAAAGAGTTTCGACACAATGGGAAGCAGGGGTGACAGGTATGATGATATTTCACTCAACACAAGGTGCTACCGGAGTTGGATTGTCAGGTATTGAAGAAAACAATTATCCTTTATCTTTGTCTAAATATAAAAGGAGATTTAGCATGAACAATTTTGAATTTTACAACCCTGTAAGGATTTTGTTTGGAAAGAACCAACTAGAAAAAATAGGTGATTTAATTCCTGAAGAAAAAAAGATATTGTTGCTGTACGGTGGTGGCAGCATAAAGAAGAACGGTGTTTATGACGGTATAATGAATGCTTTGAAAGGTCGGGATATTGTTGAATTCAAGGGGATAGAGCCCAACCCGACCTATGAGACCAGCATGAAAGCCGTTGATATAATAAAGAAGGAGAAAGTTGAATTCCTGCTTGCTGCAGGTGGCGGTTCGGTTATTGATGCCACCAAGTTTATAGCTGCAGCTGCCTTATATGAGGATGGTGATCCATGGGAGATACTTTCTAAAGGAAAAGAAATCAAAGCATCACTTCCCCTTGCGGATATCCTTACCCTGCCCGCCACGGGAACCGAGATGAATAAAAATGCGGTTATCAGCAGGAAATCAACCAATGATAAACTGGCTTTTGGTTCACCTTATTCATACCCGGAATTCTCCATTCTCTTACCTGAAGCTGCCGGAACGCTTCCGAAGGAGCAGGTAGCAAATGGGATCGTTGATGCTTTTGTTCATGTACTGGAGCAATATTTAACCTATCCTGTCAATGGTCCGCTGCAGGATCGTATAGCTGAGGCAATAATGATAACCCTTATTGAGGAAGGCCCTATTGCATATAAGGACCCTAAAGATTATGAATCTATGTCGAACCTGATGTGGTCAGCCACCATGGCTCTTAACGGTATTATTAAATGTGGTATGCCTGAGGACTGGTCGGTTCATGAAATAGGGCATGAACTTACAGCTTTACATGGTATTGATCATGCACGAACTCTGGCTATCGTCTTACCTGGAGTTTGGCATGTACTGAAAGAGGAGAAAAAGGATAAGCTTGTACAATATAGTGAAAGGGTATGGAATATTTCGGAGGGAAGTGATGATGAGCGGATAGAAAAAGCTATAAATAAAACAGTCCAATTCTTTGAATCGCTGGATGTAAAGACACGATTCAGGGATTATGATATACCTTCTGATACAATAGACAAAATCATTGACCGCTTCAAAAAGAGGGGATTGATATTCGGTATAGGTGACAGGAGACTTGTCAAACCAGGTGTGGTTAGAAAAATACTGGAAGACAGGTTGTAAAATTGTTACAACCTTCATTCATTGTACAACAGGTGATTCTAATTGAACAAAGGATAAGTAATTTTCAAGAATACATTATCCAAAACTGCAGTATTTCCATCTGTAAGGAACTGGTCATGTGAGTAAATCAGGTAAACAGCTCCAAAAGGAGGCTTAAATCTCCATCCGAAAAGTCCGTAAATATACACTCTTTCATCTGCTCTGCTTGTTTGAGCAAAAGCTTTGATCCAGATATCTTTTGTAAAGTTATAATTAGCAGTAAGAATATTATTTAATGTTGATCTGCTATCCGGATCGGGATCAAATCTAATAAGTTGAGCAGTGTAGCTAAGAGAGAAATTCTGGAATGGCTTTATTCTTCCTCCAGCATCTATGAGGTAGAATAGGTCATCAAAATTTTTTCCTGTTGTGAAGGTCAGGCTGGCATGGCTCCATTCTTCAGTATTATAGCCAAGAGTGAACTGATGCTGGTAGTTATAGAAATCTTTTTCAAAAAGTTTGTACTCGTTATTATACTTATACTTGAAGCTGAGGCGGTTACTAAAATAGAAATTTGCCCAGTTATCAAGAGCCCAGCTTCTCAAAATTCCTGTTTCCCTACTCCAGAAGATATTATTATTTGAACCCAGATCTATATATTTAATAGCTTTGTCTTCAAACCAGAATTTATATGTTCCTTCAAAATCTATTTCCCGTTTGTCATCATCTCTTATAAAGCCGGTCTGGTTTACGTTGTTCCTGAAATTTTCTCCGATGCTGTTATAACGAAAATGGTAATGGTAAATATTATTCTCCCTGGCAAACCTCATAAACCATGCACTGCTTTTCATAAAATTACCCGGTGCAGATCCGACAAACTGGCCTGTTAGTTTCCATGTCTTACCCAGGTTTAAGGTATAATCAAGTCCCATAGACCTGGTATATCCTCCTTTCCAGCTTTTATCAACAATTGTTAAGCCCACAGTTGATGATTTCAGGATATCTTTCTTTACACGTCCAACAGTAAAAAAAGAGGCAGGTACCTCTGCTGATAATTCCGGAGACATCACATTTAGCGCATTAAACTGATAATTACCTATCTTCCCATTAATCCTGACCCCGTAATTAATATCCTGTATTCTTCTTGAATAGAAAGTCTGTATGCGTGTATTATACATCTCATTTCCTTCCTGGAAAAATAATCTCTTCTCCGGGTAACTAAGCTCATACCGTGTGAGATTAATTTTTACTTCATCTGCTTCAACGGTAGCAAAATCAGGATTATAGGTTCCGTTAAATGTTACATTGGTATTAATTTTCAATTCAACGTCAGTTCCGGCATCAGCTTTTATTTTATTGTTGCTGGTTTTAAATAAGGAAACATAGGGAAAAAGGGAGAAATTCATTTTCATTCCCGGGGGATGCATACCATTAAGGACTCCAGCCTGAGATATCCTGAAATCTGATGTGAGCGGACCCGACCATGAAGCTGTTTCCATATTGGATTTAATTACCCTTCCAAAATTAACTCCCCATATGTTCCTTGATTTTTTAAACTTGAGGCTTTTAAACGGGATACTTATCTCTGCAGTCCATCCCCATTGATATATGGCAGCATCACATTCCCATTCTGTGTCCCAGTTTATATCAATATTTCTCCCATCATCATTTACCTTAATATCAATCTGAGTTCCAAGGGGGTTTACAAAGAGGCCATAACCACTCCGGTCATCATCATAGGTGTCAAGCAATAACAATATTATATCATCATTCTTACTCAGTGCATCGCGACTCTGGTTACGTGCAATTACAGGAGTACTCTGGTAACATCTGAAAAAGGCATAAAGATTATTTTCATAATAGCCGATCCAGACAACAGTTCTTTCTGTTGCAGCTTCGCCAGTTTTAGGCTCCATCTGTATAAAATCCGTAGCACTGTCAGCCCGGCTCCATAATTCTCGATCGAAACGGCCATCAATAAGAGGAGGTTTTTCAAGTCTTGTTGCCAGTATGGATTTTTGTCCATAAAGAGATACAGATATTCCTATTAAAATTAATGTAAAAAAAATACGCATCAGTATTATGTGTATTAATATTCAGGAAAATTCAAAAATACAAATTACATCTAACTTGATATCTGGTTATGCTTAATCAATTTGAATACCACTGTACATCCTGGCATCTGAAGTTTTACCAATGAAATACCTTATTATATCTGCAATAAATATACTTATTATTATCTCAGGTTGTCAGGAACCTGATAAAGATGATAAGGGCCTTCAGTTTATGTTTTTTTCAAGGAAAATTGTTGATGTATCCTTATCATGTTCTATTTTGAAATTCCTTTTTTTAAACATTGAGATGATACGCTGATTATCTGAAGTAGTCTGTGCTACCACTTTTTTCAGTCCCCATTTTTTTGATATCTCAAGGCAAAAATCGGTAAGGTGGCTACCTATTTCCATATTCTGCCATTTGTCGGCAACCAGAATGGCATATTCAACTGTTTCATGTTCGGGGTCGGCTATAAGCCTTCCCACTCCAATGATTTTCTTCTTTCCTTCTTCTTCAGTTTCGGCCACTATTGCTATTTCGCGATCATAATCGATATAACAATAACGGGCTGCCACTTCATGGACTGAATAGTGGAAGAATGAGTTAAAGCGTGAATATAATGATTCGCGTGAACAGGAGTCGAGCAGTTCAAACCACAGCGATTCATCTTCCGGCTTTATGGGCCTCATAACTATTTCAGAATTTTTGATTTTCATGGGAGCCGTAACATATTCCTCGGGATATGGTACAATAGCCAGGTGTTCATACCTTCCTTTTCCTTTTTTATCTTCACCTGTTTCAGTTACTATCCTGGCATCAACGGCTACCAGTCCGTCCTGTGCCACCAGTACCGGGTTTATATCGAGTTCCTTAATTTCAGGATAATCGGCTGCCAGGTAAGAGAGCCTTATCATCAGTTCGAGCAGCTTATCGATATTAACCGGTTTATTGCCCCTGTATCCTTTCAGCAGTGGCCAAATTTTCAGTTGTTCCAGCATACGCCTTGCCAGTCTTTCATTCAGTGGCGGGAAACCCAGTGTATTATCCCTGAAGAGTTCAGCTGTTATCCCGCCTGCTCCTGCCAGGATGACTGTACCGAAGACGGGATCACGTTTTATTCCCAGGATCATTTCTATGGATCCTGGCATATTAATCATTGGCTGAACGGTAATAGCTTCAAATCTGGCTCCCTGTTCTGATCTTTTTATATTTTCTATTATCTGTTCATAAGCCGATATGGCCTGCGATTCATTTTTTATATTGAGCACTACGCCCCCCGAATCACTCTTATGTGTGATATCAGGAGACATTATCTTGAAAACCACAGGATATCCGGTCTCGTCAGATATTTTTACTGCTTCTTCAGCTGATCTGGCCAAGCGGGGCATGGATACCGGTATATCATATGCATGGAGTAATTCTTTTGATTTTTTTTCTGATAGAGTTCCGGATTTTTCATTCAGCACCGGGCTGAATATTTTCCTTATCTCCTCCCTGTTGAATTTAAATTCAAGGGATATATCCCTGGGTGTTTCATACAGTATTTTGAGGTTCCGGGAATATTCCACCAGGGTCATGAAGGCACGCACTGCCTGTTCGGGTGTAGCATAGGTAGCAACCCTGTTATCATTGAGTATTCTTATTCCTTCTTTCATTTGTCCCCCGCCCAGCCAGGATGCCAGTATGGGCTTTTTTGTTGCTTCCTGCAGTTCACCGATGGCTTTTGCTGCAGCCGTCACGTTTGTCATTGCCTGGGGTGTAAGTATTACCAGGAGGGCATCGACATTTTTATCTTCGAGTACTATTGAAGCTGATTTAGCCAGCCTCTTATACCTGTCGTCACCAATCACATCCACAGGGTTTCCATGTGACCATATAGGTGGCAGGCTGGCATTTAATTTTTCCATGGTTTCTTCACACAGGTGGGCAAGGGTACCCCCTTCGGCTATCAGGGTATCTGTAGCCATTACCCCGGGGCCACCTGCATTGGTTACTATTGCCAGTCTGTCGCCTGAAGGTATCTTGTTGCGACCGATAAGGGCCGCACAGTCAAAAATCTCACCTATATCATATACCCTGGTAATGCCAGTACGCTCGAATGCTGCATCATAGATATTATCTTCAGAGGCCAGTGCTCCCGTATGTGATGCTGCTACTGCTGCCGACTCCGGGAAGCGCCCGGCTTTGTATACTATAACAGGTTTTGTTCGGGCGAATGCCCGGGAAGCCGACATGAAATTCCTGGCATTGGTAATTGACTCTATATAAAGTATAATAAACCTTGTTGATTCATCTGCACCCAGGTAGTCTATCAGGTGGCCGAAATCGACATCGATAGCATTGCCAAGGGAGATAAAGTAGGAAAAGCCTATTTTTTCATCTTTTGCCCTGTCGAGCACGGAAGTGCACAGGGCACCCGATTGTGATATAAAAGCTATATTCCCTTTTGGGGGGAGTGAAGGGGCAAAGCTGAGATTGAGCTTCAGTTCAGGTATAATGATGCCCAGACAATTTGGACCTATAATCCTCATATCGGGATATCCTTTCCTTATCTCTCTTATCTCGTTTTCGAGCTGCAGGCCTTCCTCACCTGTTTCCCTGAAACCAGCCGACATAATAATAATGCCATTTATGCCCGATTCACCACATTCCTTGACCCATTGAGGCACTTCATTTGCAGCGCTGCATATAACTGCAAGCTCGGGTTTGTGTGGAAGGCTGTCGAGGGAGTTGAAACAGGAAATACCCATCACGGCCTCACTGCTACGGTTAATAGGGTATATAACCCCTTTGAAACCGCTGCCAATTAGATTGGTAAACACTTTACCGCTTACACTGTTCGGATTAATAGATACATCAATAAGAGCTATCCTTTCCGGCCTGAAGATAAAGTCCAGATTATTACGGGTCATAGATTAAAGAATATGTAAGAAGTGCAAATATCAGTATATAACTGCAGCTTTACATCCTTATTTTTTTAAAATTCTCCTTCATACGCTCAAGATCTGCCAGCCATGCTTCAATATCTTCTTCATGCTCAAGTTCTTCGTTAAGAATGCTTATAGCTATCTGGTGTGTGGAATGATCTTTAC
>CAZSJH010000132.1:0-8223 GCA_964607105.1 uncultured Rikenellaceae bacterium
AGTCTTGATGTTGGTTCACATATTCATTTGTTTGGACAGTACTGGAAGACCGGTTTACAGGGTAGACTGTTGATGACAAATGGCTGGTCAGGCATGGGCTTTGGTATACCTGCTGCCATTGCAGCGGCATTGAATCAGCCCGATACTCCCGTTGCATGCGTTGCCGGTGATGGAGGATTCCTGATGATGTGTGGTGAAATGGTAACAGCCAGGAGGTTAAACCTGGGAATACTTTTTATTGTACTTACAGACAGGGAACTTAACCTTATCAAACTGAAGGAAGAAAGGCAGGGATATGATGCCATTGGTGTTGACCTCTACGAAGGACCCCTTATTGGGGAAAAAACTTTTCTCGGGGTGCCTGTTATAAGGTGTTATGATGAGACTGTTCTCAAAGAAACGCTTTTAGGATTATATCCTATTAAAGGTCCTCTTATTCTCGAAATGGTAATTGATCCTTCCGATTATAAGCAACTGATAATAACCTAGTTCTTATCTACCTTTTTGCTTCCCTATTTCTTTGTTCCCTTAGCGGTTTTATCTTCGGTTTTCTCTTTAGCTGCTTCTTTCTTTTTATCCGTAGCTTTTTTCACAGTTTCTTTTTTGGCTGCCGGTTTTTTCTTCTGTGCAGCTGTTTTTTTTACTGTTGTTTCTTTCTTTTTATCTTCCGGCTTCTTCTCCGTTGATTCTTTCTTCCTGCTTGTGTCAGTTTTCTTTACTTCCTCTACCTTTTTCTCAGCTTTTGCCTCAGTCTCGACCTTAGCCTCAGCCTTCTCTTCAACTTTTGCTTTTACTTCTTCTTTGGCCTTAGCCTCAGCCTTAGCCTTTTCTTCTGCCTCAGCTTCAGCCTTCTCTTCAACTTTTGCTTTTACTTCTTCCTTAGCCTCAGCTTTCTCTTCAACTTTTGCTTTTACTTCTTCTTTGGCTTTAGCCTCAGCCTTAGCCTTAGCCTTTTCTTCTGCCTTAGCTAATTCCCTGGCTTTTTCTGCTTCTTTTGCTCTTGCATTTTCTTTTGCTCTCATTGCCCTTTCAGTGTCCTTAATTCTCTTCTTTCTCCTGCGTACACCATATGTTCCCCGTACTATTTTCCCGCGTTTGGTTTTTTTATCTCCTTTGCCCATATTTAAAGATATTAGGTTTTAAAAATTACATTCAGAATTAAAGCCAATAAAGTTAATAAAAATATGGAATACTGGAATACTGGAATACTGGAATGTTGGAATATTGAAATTCATTAATTCATTAATCCATTAATCCATTAATCCATTAATCCATGCAATTTAATATATTAAAAAACTATAAATTAGTGATTAAACTTGAACCACTATTATATCGGCATGAAAAAAGTAAAAGAGTATAGAGAAAATGCAATAAAAGAAGATAGGGAAGATATTCTTCGTGAATTTAGAAACTGTTTTAAAACACCTGAGAGATTAATATATTTTGATGGGAATTCTCTAGGCATGATGCCCCTGGAATCTGAAAAAGTCGCCAGCGAACTTATTTCGACAGCTTGGGGAGAACGCTTAATAAGAGGATGGAATGAAGGCTGGTGGGAGATGCCTATGAAGGTTTCAGGAAAGATAGCACAATTAACCGGATGTGACCAGGACGAAATAATTGTATGTGATTCGACCTCTGTTAATCTATATAAACTTGTAAATGCAGCAATCAGAATTCAAAGCGACAGGAAAAAGATAGTAAGCGATGATCTTAACTTCCCTTCTGACCTTTATATTATACAGGGAATAATAAGAAACTTAAATAAGGGACATGAACTTGTGATAGTGGAGAGTGATAACGGAATAGACATAGATTATGATAAGCTTTTTGGCAGTATAGATGATGATACTGCTGTAATAGTTCTCAGTTATGTTTCATTCAGGAGCGCTTTTATGTACGATATGCAGAGGGTAACAGAATATGCTCATATGAAGGGTGCAATGGTAATATGGGATCTTAGCCACGCCACGGGCGCTGTTAAGATTGACCTGCATTCTGCAGATGCAGATATGGCTGTTGGATGTACTTACAAATATCTTAACGGGGGACCGGGGTCACCGGCATTTTTGTATGTTAACAGGAAGCTACAGGATTCTGTTGTTTCACCAGTCTGGGGTTGGCTGGGAGAGAAAGCTCCTTTTGAGTTCAGCCTTGATTACAGGCCTTCTGAAGGTGCAAGAAGGTATATGACCGGTTCACCCAATATCCTTTCCTTATGCACACTTGAACCCTCACTGGACATAATACTTGAGGCAGGAATGGATAATATCAGGAACAAGAGTCTCAGCTTAACGGGTTTTATGCTTGAGCTGTATCATACTTTTCTTGAACCACTGGGATTTGGACTGGGCTCACCTGAGAAAGATGATGAAAGGGCTTCGCATATTTCAATAAAACACCCGGAAGGATACAGGATATGCAGAGCACTTATTGATGATAGCAGGGGAAATTATGTGATAATACCTGATTTCCGGCCACCCGATAATATAAGGATGGGACTTTCTCCCCTTTACAATAGGTTTGAAGAAGTCCTGGAAGTAATGCTGGACATTGAAAATATCGTTAAAAATCGTATCTACGAGTTATATGACTCAAAAACGGAGTTAGTAACCTGAATTATTATTTTTTCACGGTCTTTTAAAAGGATTATATTTACTATATGAAATTTGATGTCCAGGTATATACCGCGAAGAGATCATCTCGCCTGGAATATGCTGTTGACCTGGTACTTGGTAATATACTTGGTCTTGCATATATTATAACAGATTCACCGGAAGAAGGTATACCATTGATTAATTATTCTTATGACCGGTCGGTTGGAGGAATATTCATACAACCGGAAGGACTGCTTTTCGAAACAGGGATAAGGTCACAGGAGATATGGGTTGCACATCTTAATGGCATACCCTTGTTTTTTCAGCAGCCACCAGAAGCCGGGTTTCAGCTTGATATTTTCTCCTTTGCATTTTACCTTGTTTCAAGATATGAAGAATATCTTCCTCTTTCCCGCGATGAGTATGGAAGGTTTGCAGTTGAGTCTAGTATTGCATATAAGCATAATTTTCTGGATGTACCGGTTGTGGATATATGGTCTCATCGCCTGGGCATTACACTAAAAATTCTATATCCGGGTTTACAGATCCCCGAAAAGAAATATAGTTACCTTCTTACAATTGATATTGATGAGCCATTTGCTTTTAAAGGTAAGGGATTGATTCGAAATCTTGCAGGTCTCATCACAGATATGCTGTGCGGTATTAAACTTGGCAGGCGTATAGCTTGCATGACCGGAAGAATGAGAGACGTATATGACACTTATAGCTATATAAATGCTACTGCAGAGAAGTATGATTGTCGGGTATTATATTTTTTTCCTGCCAACAACAGGAATAGATACAGTAGAGGCATAAACCCTAAGAGAAGATGCTACAGGAAACTGCTCAGGAGATTGGTGAAAAAATATGATGTGGGTCTGCGTACCTCCCACGGTAATAATAACTTTGAGAAATCGGTAGAAAGGGAGAAAGTGACCCTTGAGAATATTATCAGTCAAAAAATAACAAAACTGAGAAAACATTATCTAATGCTGACCCTTCCTGAAACTTACCAGTTTTTGCATTCGCTTGGCATTGAGAAAGACTATACTATGGGGCATATCAGGGAGGCAGGTTTCAGGGCGGGAATAGCCAGGCCTTTTAAATTTTATGACCTCTCGAGGGAGGAAATAAGCCAGATTATTATCGTCCCTTACCAGTATATAGATCTTACATATCAGAAATATAAAAGATATGATCAGAAGGAAGCTATTGAATCAATCAGTAATCTGATAAACAGAACAAAAGAAGCGGGAGGACTTTTTGTAAGTATCTGGCATAATACGTCGCTAACGAATGAAGGAGAATGGGAGGGATGGCGTAAAGTATTTGAATATACCCTTAAAGAACAACTATGATTTAAATAAATTCGAGCTCTTCGTCGTGATCTGTCTCAGTCATTTTCCCTTTTTCACATTTCATAGTCCTTGCAATGTACTTTTTTAGAAGTGTATAGTTATGAGTTGCAAATACTACCGCTCTTCCATTCTTGCTTATATCCCTGAGAATTTTAATTATATCCTCCGATGTCTCGGGGTCGAGATTACCTGTTGGTTCATCAGCAAGAATGATATCAGGGTCATTCAGGAGAGCCCTGGCAATGACTACTCTTTGCTGTTCACCACCAGATAGCTGATGAGTCATCTTATAGCCTTTTGTGCCCAGACCCACCTTTTCCAGTACCTGTCCTATTCTCTCATCAATTTCTGTTTTGTTTTTCCATCCCGTTGCACGCAAGACAAATTCAAGGTTTGAATATACTGACCTGTCAGTAAGTAACTGGAAATCCTGGAATACAATACCAAGCTTCCTCCTCAGAACGGGGATGTCCTTTTTACGTAAACTGGTCAGGTCGAAACCGGCAACCATTCCTTCTCCTTCTTCAAGTGGCAATTGGGCATTAATTGTTTTTATAACGCTGGTCTTACCACTACCCACTTTGCCTATAAGGTAAATAAACTCACCTTTTTTAACTTCAAGATTAATATCACTCAGTACCAGGTGATCCTGCTGGTATATATTGCAATTCTTAAATGAGATTATGGTGTCCAAAGGCATGTTGTTTTCCTGCATGAGTTCTTTTTGTTAAGACAAAAGACAAAAGTACAAAGTAAAAAGGAAAAAGTATAAAGTAGAAAGTATAAAGTAGAAAGTATAAAGTGCAAGTAGAAATTGGAGTAAAGATGGGTAATCCATCAATCCATTAATCCAAACTTTTAAAATTAACATTCCAATGTTGATAAAATCAATAATAAAGCCCCGGAACAAGCGTTTTATAGTTGTAAATTAGCAAAAATCACAAGAAGACAATTTTATTAATATAAGCTCTTCATTTTTAATTAAATAAGTTTCTGTCTCAGGGCAGATTAAACTGATGTTATGAATAAATACTCAGTATATAAAATACATATTAACAGACTGATTATCATTTTATCACTATTAGTAGTCAGCAATTCAATTATTATTGCCCAGAAGGCGGAGCCTTATGTCAGGGAATTAAGCGATTTTGAGAGGGCCAGGCAATTATTCAACAAAGAGAAGTATGCAATGGCACTTAGTCTTTTTGATAGCTATGTTAAAGAAGCAGGCGGCCGCGTATCAAACGAAACTGTCGAAGCCGAATATTTTGCAGCGATCTCTGCCACAAGGTTATATAATGGTGATGCTGAATACAGGATGAATAAGTTTGTTGCAACACATCCGGACAACCCGCTGGCCAATGAGGGATGGCTGGAGCTTGCGGAGAATTTTTACCAGGCTAAAAACTACAGGAGCGCCTTAAGATATTATGAACGGATTGACAGGCTCGAGTTGAAGGACGATCAGTTACCGGCTTATTATTTTAAGTTTGGATATTCCCATTTTATGGATGGTGACAGGAAGAAAGCTATGCTTTTCTTCTCTGAGCTTATGGATATCGATACTGAATACACTAAGCCGGCCATATATTATTATTCTTATATAGCTTATGAACAGAAGATGTACCGGACAGCATATGACGGATTTATCAGACTTAAGGGTGATGAATCATTTGGCCAGGTTGTCCCTTTCTATATAGTCCAGATAATGTATATACTCGAAGATTATGACGGCATTTTGGAAATGGCACCACAGCTTATAGATGATGCAGGCGAAGACAGAAAATCAGAGTTGTACAGGCTGATTGGTGATGCTTATTTCAAAAAAGGTGATTACCAGTCAGCCGCCCGTAATCTTGAAGAGCACCTTGAAAGAGCTGTAAGAACCGGAAGGGATGGAAGTTACCAGCTTGCTTACTGTTATTACATGAACGAGGAATATGATAAGGCAATAGAGCTCTTCCAGGAGGTTACACGAAGGCGTGACGAATTGGGACAGCATGCATACTATCTTCTGGGTGACTGCTTCATGAAGAAAGACCAGAAAGACATGGCCAGAGTAGCATTCTCCTCTGCCTCAAAAATGGAATATGACAGGGATATCAAAGAAGAAGCCTTATTTAATTTTGCCAAATTAACATATGAGACGGTCTATTCACCCTTTGGCGAAGTAATAAGGGCATTTCAGGAATATATTGAGGAGTTTCCTGCATCGGAACATATAGAAGAAGCATACGAGTACCTCGTTTCTGCATATATGAAGGTAAAGAATTACAGGGCTGCCATTCAATCACTCGATCGTATTGCATATAAAGATGAAAGACTTGAAAGAGCTTATCAGAAGGTGGCTTTTCTAAGAGGCCTGGAGCTATATAAAAACCTCGACCTCAACACTGCTGTAGGGATGTTCGATAAATCATTGCAGTATGGGCAGTATGACCATTCTATTCGTGCAAGGGCACATTACTGGAAAGGGGAAACGTTGTATCGCTTAAATGAAACTGAAAGAGCCCTGGAGGAATACCAGGCTTTTCTCGGTACCCCCGGATCATCATCACTTGACGAAAACAGCATGGTTGCCTATAATATGGGTTATATATATTATAACAACGGTAATTACACTGAGGCACTGAGGTGGTTTAAAAATTTTGAGTCATCGAAGTCAGATGTAAGTAGCAGGGTTATAACAGATGTAAATAACCGTATCGCGGATTGTTACTATATAAATACTGACTACAGACAGGCTATCATTTATTATGACGAGGTTATTAAAAACTCGGATACAGGTGCTGATTATGCTTTGTTCCAGAAAGGTTTTGCCCTTGGTTTGATGCATGACCAGGATTCCAAAACAAGAGTCCTTGCAAAAATGATAGACGAATATCCTAATTCTATACTGGTCCCAAATGCACTCTTTGAAAGAGGAAGGGCTTATGTGGGCCTGTCAAAGGATATTGAAGGAGAAAGGGATTTCCTGAAAATAATAAACTCACATCCAAATTCAGTTTTCGTTCCAAGAGCTATTGTCCAGCTGGGATTGCTTTATTACAACAGGGGTGAGAACGAGAGAGCAATTGCCAGGTTCAAGGAGGTAATTGAAAAATTCCAGTCAACGCCGGAAGCACGTAATGCACTTACCGGACTCAGGAATACTTATGTTGATATGAATGATGTAGAGTCTTATTTTGCTTATGTCAGAGACCTCGAGGGCTATGCCGATGTCAGCTCCAGCGAAAGGGACAGTCTGCTGTACGTTTCAGGTGAGAATCTTTATATAGAAGGTAATTGTGAAAGGGCAAGCCAGATCTTCAGAAACTATCTTAATGAGTTCGCCCAGGGCAGCTTCAGGCTCAATGCTTGCTTCTATCTGGCTGAATGTCTGATAGATGAAGGCAGGTCGGATGAAGCCCTTAAATATTATTCTGAGGTGGTTGAAACACCTAATAATCCTTTTCTCGAGAAAAGTTACCAGTCATTATCCGGAATTTATTATCTGAAAGAGATATATGACAGTTCTTATTATTTCTATGATGAACTCGAGAGAGTAGCGGAATTACCAGAAAATGAACTTAAAGCAATGGTCGGCAAGATGCGTTCGGCTTATAACATGGGAGATGCCCAGAAAACCATAAGCTCATCTGACAGATTGTTGGAATCTGATCTGGCTACCGTGGAACTTGCACGGGAAGCTAGCTTCAAATTAGCTAAATCAAACTATGCTCTTGGTAATTATGACCGTGCATTACGTGATTTCAGGAGAGTAGCTGTTGAAGTAACAAGCAGTGAAGGTGCAGAATCAAAGTACCGTGTTGCACAGATATTATTTATGCAGGGTGTTATTGACGAGGCTGAAACTCTGATCTATGAATTTATTGACCAGAACACTCCACACCAGTACTGGATGGCACGTATGTTCATATTGCTTGCTGATATAAGTATTAAAAGAGGAGATGATTTTCAGGCCCGGGCTACCCTGCAAAGCCTAAAAGATTACTACCAGCTGGAGGATGACGGTATTCTTGATGAAGTAAATGCAAAACTGGATGAAATAAACCGTGACACTAGCCTGGATACAGATAGTCTGAATATTGACAGAGAAGCCATGCAGGCAGCTCAATTTATGAACGATTAATTCAACATACTGATTATGAACCTAAGCTTATCATATTATACATTTTTAGTGTTTCTGTTGCTACCTGTCGCTGTGAATGCTCAGGGAGAAAAAGAAGATATACGGCGTGAAGTTACCATGTACAATCCTTTTAAAC
>CAZSJH010000133.1:0-8075 GCA_964607105.1 uncultured Rikenellaceae bacterium
CACTCCTTTCAGTCGGTCAGCGCCACCCCTCCTTTCCGAAAAGGAGGGGAAATTTGGGATATGTTTAAAAACCCGGATTCCGCGCAGCGGAGCGGTTTTTCTTTCTTAATAACCCCAAATATGGATCACCGAGCAAAGCGAGGTAATCCAGGGATTAAACAAAAAGCCGTACTCCGCGCAGCGGAGCGGTTTTTCTATCTTAATAACAAGGAGTTAGAGAAATCTGGCTCCTTTTTTGTTTTATGTCTGTACAACATAGGGACAACAAATCGGTTAATTTTTGTAATTTTATTCTAATAATTATGCCAATAATAATAAGAATAGGGAGGATTTTACTCCTCCCTATTCACCCGTTAATCAACCTAAAACCTCACACCTTACGAAGAAGTATCATTCAAGTACTGAATTAACCTTTTCTTCGAGCTTACCGCCTCTTAGATTTTTACCTATAATAATTGCATTCTTATCAATCAGATAGCTGGTCGGAATAGCAGTTACGCCATATTGTGATGCAACAGGGCAATTCCAGTAGCTCAGATCTGACACCTGGGTCCAGGGTAAGCCATCATTTTCTATTGCATTCAGCCAGCTATCCCTTTCACGGTCAAGAGAAACGCCTATAACATTGAATCCTGTATTCTTATATTTGTTATAGACAGCCAATATATTGGGATTCTCCCGCCTACAGGGACCACACCACCCAGCCCAGAAATCTATTAATAATATCTCACACCCTTCAAGTAAATCATATAACCTAATATTATTCCCTTCAATATCATTCATTTCAAAGTCCGGTGCCTTTTGGCCAATAGCCACAGTTTTTAATACATCTGCCTTAGCCCTCAAATCAATCATTTCTGGTAGTAAAGTAACATCATCACTTACCGAGTTAAGCAGATCTTCCAACTCGTTACCCTCAAGATAATAAGTTATAGACTTAATAAGATTTGGATTAATATATGACCCGGGGTGATCTTTTATATATTTTGCTGTCTCGTCCAGATAATCATGCAATGTAGAATCAGTCAGATGCTCTAATTTTTTTACCTCCTTTTCTGTGCCCTCTCTTTTTGCAGTATTAAGCCTTTTAAAAGAATCAAGATAAGATTGTTCATAAATATTCAGTTCATCTTCTGATGCCTCATATTCATTATGGGTCACCGAACCCTTAACAGCAACTTTATACAGTGAATCAGCATGTCCAGTTATTTTTATATCTGAGTTTTCAATCCAGAAAGACATGCCTCCCCTACGCTCGGCAAAGTTTATGATAACTCTTTTGGGGTAATCAACTGAGCCTTTCATAATAAATAAGCCATTCTCAATCACTGCAGAATCATATGCAATATAGACCCCATTACCTTTATATTCTCGCAGAAATGCGGTATCCAGTTTAATACCGGCAATTGTACCATTAATAACATAACCAGGCTTTTTATCACAGCCTATTATTAGGAACAAGGTAATTAATAGGATAAGTGTTTGCTTGACAATATTCATAGTATCATCATTCATTAATTAGTCTGACTATTTCTTTTTCCAGTGTACCTTCTTCCTGCACTCCAACAAGGTATTTTCTGACTAACCCATTTTTGTCTATAAGAACGACATGGGGGATTCCTCCCACTCCATAGGACAGGTAATTGAAAGACTCTTCAGATATACCTATCGGGTATGGAAAATTCTCCTTTGACATAAATTCCTCAATTGTTGCTTCATTTTGTGTATTGTCCACTCTTGTTAGCCCAATAATAACCAGGCCTTCGTCCTGGTACTTATTATAAAGCGTCCTAAGCTCAGGAAAAGTTTTTATGCAGGGTGTACACCAGGTAGCCCAATAATCAAGAATAATAACCTTGCCATGTAGCTCTTCAATTGACAGAGCATCACCGTTAAGCCACCTGTCCATTCTGAGTTCAGGAGCAGGGTTTCCTATAAGTGAATCAGGATGTACGCTCTCTGTAAGTACTTCCTTTCCAAGTTTATCACTGAAAACAGGATTGGCAAAGCTAATGATCTGCATTCCCCAATCTTTTCTGTAAGTTATACCTGATATAATTACTTCAGGTCTTCTATCACCTACAATATTGCCTATGGTAAACTGATTATGAATTATTGAGGTATCTGTAAATACACTCCATTGATTGTCATCGAACTTATATATTCTAAATGATTCACTACCTCTTACTACCAATTCATTAAGACCGTTACCAGTAATATCAGAGATTCCAATTTGTGAAACTTCCACCTCTCCTTTTATATCTTCAATCAAACTATAATTATAGTTATCCCCGTCATGTGTAATCATCCCTAATCTTGCCCTTGCCATTTTTCCATAATTGGAATGCCATCCGTCTCCGACATAAATTTCATTGATGCCATCATTATCTGCGTCACCAATTTTTATTGCAGATCTGACCCCTCTGTAAACTGGCAATTCAATTTTTCGATTCTCTTCTATGATATATGCATCACCATCCTCGCCAATGGTATCACCGTATACTCTTCCAACCACCATAGAATTTTGGTTCTTCCCTGACAGCATCCCAATATCCCGTGCAGTAGCCATTCGTTCAACCGGGCCCACATCGAAATCCCATCCTTCTGAACTACTTTTAATGGTTACTGTCTCGACCATATATTTTGATTCAAAGTATGATGTTATTATTTCGTTCCCACCATTATTGTCAATATCAGCTATGTCCAGATAGAGTGGCTGAGGTCGGGGAGATTTTTTCGAATATATACTTGAAATAAACCATCCCTTTTTATTGTTTTCAACGAATAAAACATTTACCTCAGAGTCTTTATACCCTCTGTATCCACAAACTAATACCAATTCGTTCTTTTTATCATTATCGGCATCCCCGGTTACCATTTGCAATACTTGCTGGTCGAACTGCTTAGAATAAATTAAGTAGGCTGAGTCCTTTTTGATCTGGTATATAAATAAAGAAGAATCAGCTGCCAATATCAGTTCGTCTTTTGCATTGCCAAAGATATCACCGGCACAAACGAGATGAACGTTCTCCTTTAAGCCTTTAACCGAAACAGTCTTATAAGCAAAGTCCTTATCATCAATATTTGAGCAGGCAGCCAAAAGCGATATAAGTAAATACATCAATAATCTTGATATTTTCATTCTGAAATATATTAAATGGATTATAAGCAATTATATGAACCCCGGTAAATTACCGGGGCTCATTTTTTAAAATACCTGATCTAAATCAGTCGTATGGATTTTGTTTGAGCTGCCCACCGCTCAGTTCGATATCAATTTTGGGTATTGGAAATGCAAACCTTTTATCTCCGGGAGCAAGTGTATAAGTTCTCTCAGCTGCAACATTAACATCAACACCGTCAAACTCATAAAAGTTCCTCGTTATTGTTATTGGATCAAGTAAGCCGGCAGGATCTGAATTTATCCTTTTAATATCATACCATCTCATAGTAAAAGGCATTTCACGCCTTCGCTCATCAATAACAAATTGAACAGCTTCTTTCACACTTGCAAAATCAGCCGGGCTTAAGTCGACATATGTACCGCTTTTATACCTTGTGCTTCTTAAAGCATTAAGATCATCACAGGCACCGTCAATATCATTATCCCGGGCAAGGCATTCGGCTCTAATCAGATACATCTCCGCCGTTGTCAGCCCGCCAATCTGACCTATTGATCCAAATTGCCAGTATGCAGGCCATCCTGGTACACCCGCCCTGTTCAGGGAATAATCTTCAACAATAAATGCTTCAAACCTGAAATCATTAACCTGATCATACAGATTCAGGAGTTCTTCACTTGGTACAGCATTATAGGTATGATTATAGAGAATCCTTGTAAACAAAAATTCGGGAAATTTAAAGTCAGATGATGCGTTTGGACCTATATAGGTTCCGCCATTTGAAGAATAAGTTCTCATAAATGGAGTAAAATAGTCTTCAAAGTTTACCAGCGCGGAATAGTCCTGCAACACCAGATCAGCATAGTACAAAGCTCTCTCATAATCGTGAAGGTAAAGGTAGAATCGTGCAGCCATAGCCTGTGCAGCTGGCAAACTTATTCTCCAAAGGTCATCTTCTCTGGGCTCATTAGTTTGCAACGCATATTCTAATTCATCCTCGATATAAATCATGGTTTCATCAAGAGATACTCTGGTAAGATCTTCATCATATGCCAATGTCTTCTTTATCGGCAGTCCAAGAGCATCAAGATTAGCACTTGAATAGGGCAAACAATAAAGCACAGCTAACTGAAAATTCTCGTAAGCTCTCAATAGGTGAGCATCCTCCTTCAGACGTTTCTTGTCTGCATCTGAACCAGTCACATTTTCATCATCAATGGTGGCAAGTATAGTATTGGCATAAGCTATCTTCTGCCATTGATTCTGCCAGTAGTAAGATACTTCCTGTAACCAGTCAGGATACCATAGTATATACATCAGAGATCCCAGAAACCTACTTGGTCTGGCATCATAATAATCTTTATATATATCATAGTTATCATGGGCCAGAACATATTCCCTGCTCCTGTCGAAAATCACATTATAATAATTAAGCAACAAATCCAGTGCTTCAGTATTTTCTATTTCCAGATTGTTTTTCTTCTCGGGTGGAACATCCAGAAACTCAGTACATGACATCATTAATGTCAAAAAAAGTATCAGTAAAATCTTTATTTTATTTTTCATCGTAATTAACTTTTTCATTGGTTTTCTTTTTAACAGTTTATCACCAGGTCATTCAGAAATAGTCTGAAAGTACTCATTCAGAACCCAAATGAAATTCCGAATGTATATGATCTCGCAGCATTCACCAGTGTTACTGCCGGTGAACCATATGAACTCCTGTTATAAATATACATTGGATCAATGCCTTCTTCATTAGCTGTCCAGAGAAGTCCTACATTTCTAACCTGGATATATGCTCTCGCATTCTTGAATCCAATTTTTGAAACCATTGAAGAAGGAAGATTATAAGACAGATCTATCTCCTTCAGTCTTATGTTAGATGCATCTTCAATTGTTGTATTAAGGTATTGGGCATATCCATCCCAGCTATCAAGATTATTTTCATCATCAGATGGCATACTAGGAATATCCGTAGCAGTGTTATCCAGTACTTTACCTATGTCTGTATGGAGCGTAGATGATGTTTTTGAGTTACTGAGAATAGGATAGTCGAATGTTGGCTTGCGAAACACATGCCCAAATTCACCATCTATCAAAGCTGATAAAGTAAACCCATAAGCTGATATGCTATTTTGCCAGCCTATTACCACTTTTGGTTGAAGACTACCTGAATAAACCATATATTCACGATCGTCAGTTGTACTGGGAGCAATATCATTAAATGTCCATGTATCATCACCAATACCCTGGAGCACAGGTACATTTTCACTATTCATGCCAAGATATGTATATGAGTATATGGCATCTACAGGTTTACCCTCCTCAAAATGAGGATGTAAAATTGTATAATAATCATAGCTCAGCAGTCGAAGGCTTAACACTTCACTTTTATTATAAGAGAAGTTTAATGCTGTTGAATATGTTATATCTGAACTTATTGGCAGAGCTGTACCAAGTGCTAATTCAAAACCGTTGTTGAGTATCTCAGCGGTGTTAAACTCCTGTCTTGTGGTCCCTGTAATTCTGGGCATATCCACTGCTCCAACAATATCTTCGCCATGCTTGTTATAGACATCAAGGGATCCGAACAATCTATTACCGAACATTGAGAAGTCCAATCCAAAATTTGTTATTTTAGTCCTTTCCCAGGTAAGTGTTGGATTCCCGTAATCGTTTATAACACCATAGGATGCTCCTGTTAATGGGTAAACTCCCATAACTGAGATCAGGGGAACTACTGCTGTCGATAAAACCACATTACCGGTGTGCCCGTAGGATATCCGCATATTCATCCTGTTTATAAATGAGATATTTTTCATAAAAGTTTCCTGATCTATTTTCCAATTACCTCCAACTGACCAGAAAGGGGAGTATCTATACTTAGGATCTTCAACTATAAGATTTGAGGCATCAATCCTGAAACTGCTTGTAAAGGAATATTTACTGTTAAAAGTATATGCGAAATTACCCAGTACTGAAAAATACCTGTCATTATTATAGGTTAGACTTGAGTTCATTCCCGACACCTGATAATTAGTTCCTCCCCAATATGAACCAAGCGGGAAATAAACATTAGGCACCTCTGATGTCAGCTTATCCGGATCATATCCATAAATGGTTGGTGCGCCATATGATTCTGCCACCGTCGAGGTAATTTCTGTAAACAGTCCTGCAGTAATATGATGAAGGTCAAATGCTTTGTCAAACTTAACCTGATTCCGGAAGTTATATGAGTTAATTTTACTGTAACTACTGTTCAACATCCCACCCATTGGTAAATACATTTTTGTTACAACACGGCTTGCCTCATCATAATCAACCCATTTGTTAAGCTGATCCCTGACATAATAAGATTCTTCACTATAGTATGAGCTATTCTCAGTTTTATGTTGCTCATATTGAAATTTTGTTTCAAAGGTCAGTCCTTCAATTATCTTAAAAGTCAATCCTGTTTGAAAGCGTATGCTATTTTGGTTGCTTTTAATTTCATGACTGCTCAACTCCTGAAGTAGATTATAATCCCAGTTATAAGGAAATACTCCTGCAACTGAATCAATAAACTCCTGGTAATGATTGCCGACCATAATCGTATATTCTCCATCTTCATCTACCAATCTTTCATATGGAGACATTGACTTTATATCAGAAAGGGATGTACCGTTGTTTGTTCTTTGAACAAACTTCGACATAATATTTATGTTGGCATCCAGCCAGTCAGTAACTGCATATGTATTTCGGAAATTTGTAAGCAAGCTGCGGTAAGCATTATTTTGATAATCATCCATTTGATCAGTATATCTGGTATTGAACACAAATTCATTGCGCTCAGATGCCCCACTTATTGAAATATCATAGTTCTGATTAACAGGTTTTCTTAAGAGATAGTCATAGACATCCTGTGAGTAATCAATTTGTTCTAATTCACTCCATCTCTGTTCAAATTCAGCCTGAGAGATTCTGCCCTGGTCACGAAGGTTAAGCAAAGTAATACCAAATGATACAGGATTGTTATTGCCATCCACATTACTTGAAAGGGAGAAAGAGGAAAAGACCTTATCGTTTTCCCATAAATATTTTTCCCATTCCAATGCATCTGCTGATGCAGCAATAGGATTTGCTTTTGCCAGGTCCATCATTTCCTGAACCTGGACAAATGAGTTAACACTGATATGTAAGCCGGCTTTTGCTTTTTTGGTAGTAATTACAACCACTCCGTTTGAGGCTTTTGCTCCCCATATTGAAGCTGCAGATGCATCCTTAAGGACATGGATTGATTGTACATCATTGGGATTAACACTTTCAAGACCATCCTCTACTGCAAAACCGTCCACAACAATAAGTGGTTGTGAAATACCCAGAGTCATAGTACCAAGCCCTCTAACTGAGAATCTGGTACTACCACCTTCTTCGTACACTCTTAACCCAGCAAACATACCATCCATTGCAGATGAAAGGTTTATAGATGGTCTTTTCTCGATATCTTCAACATCAATAACGCTGAACGATCCGGATGAACGTTCTTTTGAGATTGATTGATATCCTGTTACGACTATTTCACTGAGATCTTCAATGGTAATTTGCATTTTTATATTGAAAACTTCCCTGTCATCAACTTGCTCTTCAACAGTTTTGTAACCCATATAAGAAAAAACCAATATATCTCCTGGAGAAGCTTCTATTTCATATTTCCCATCAGCATTTGTTGCCACACCATTTAAGGTTCCTTTTACTACTATTGTTACACCTGCCATTGGCAAATCGTTCTCATCAGTGACAGTACCAGTAATTGATTTCAATTGTTGCATATAAATATGACTATCACCTCGTAGGCTGACATCATCAAATATTTTGTGTTTATCAGCAATAACAATATACCGGTCAATCACCTTATAAGAAAGATCCGTTTCAGCAAGGACATTATCCAGGACATCAAATATTGTAGCCTGA
>CAZSJH010000134.1:0-8075 GCA_964607105.1 uncultured Rikenellaceae bacterium
GAACTTAGCCCGTCGCCCCGATTTATCGGGGCGACGGGCAACTGAATTAACCACAGAGGTCACTGAGATGGACAAGGAGTTCACAGAGATATTTCAAAAATAGTTTAGAAAATACTCCGTGTTCTCAGTGTTTTTCTCTTTTTCTCCGTGTTTTTCGTGGTTAATCAGCTTTTTGTTTTGTTTAAGTTCGGATTTAAGTGTATTAAAAAAGTCAGTTATATTTCTGACGGGTAATCTGGAAGCAACAGTTTCTTTTATTCTCCAGAAACCCAGTGAAGCAATCAGCAACAGTAATCCCCCGGTAACAAACGACCAGGCATAATTAACAGGGTATTCCGTTACCGATATCAATTTTTTTGCCAGGTAGGCTGAGATAAGGACAATAGACCCGTTAATTATCTGGCGTGCTGAGAAGAATTTTTTTCTTCTCTGTGGGTTTATTGCCTTCCCGAGTATATCAATATACCCTATGTTGGCAAATGCTCCGCCAAGAGCAAAAATTGTAATGAAGAAGAAAATTAATACCATTATTACATTTGACTGATGATACCTCAGATAATAGAGAATAATGCCAAGAGCCAGCAGTGATATTATACGTGCATTAATACCTGTTAGGAGATATTTTTTCTTAAAAGGCCTGTTACTTATATATGGTGCGAAAAAAACCTGGGTAAAACTTGACCCTCCCAGCAGGATTGCAGTCATAAGGCCTATATGGAAAGCATTACCACCTGATTCTATCAGCATTGCAGGTATAATGGTATCAACATCCATGAAACTCTGGGCGAAAGCAAGAAAAGCTGCATGCCAGAGGAAAGCAGAGAAATTACGTTTCGATACTTCAGTAGTCAGGGCCATCTTTTCAGTCCTTATTAATTTCCCCTGCTTTCTTATGAATACGGGTTTTCAATATGCCATGTCTGATAGTGAAGAGATTAAAGCCCCCGGCTTTATTCTGTATTTCGTCGCTTAGCCAGCTCATATGTTTGATAAGCACTTTCTTAACTTCACCGGGTGTAACAGATAAAACTTTGACCGGGATGAAGCTGGCAGCCGCTTTTTCAATATTATTACCGAAATTCCTGGATACAAGTGCCGTAACTTTATTTTCCTGCAAGAGTCTTATTATTCGTTCTCCTTTTTCTTCCTGGTCGGGTTCATCCCCTTGTTTTCTGTACCTGTAGGGATTGGTCACTTCTTTCTTAAAGGTAAATTGATTGTTTTCCCATTCATATACAAGGAACTTACAGGCATAACAGAATTGTTTAACATCAAAATTGTCTGACTCATCAACAGCCATGGCAAAGCTTAGGGGTTGTTTTACCTTCTTTATAGCCCTTGTAACAATAAAACTGCCTTTACCATGCCCGTTTTGGGGACGCTGAATATTTTTTATTTCATTAAGTGACCCAAAAACAGTTTGTACGGTTTTTCCAATAATAAAATCATTTGCCTGCAGGAGCTCATGAATATCTTCGGTGCTGAAGAAGCTGGCATCTTTGTAAAATATGCTCCTGTCTTTTTCCTGTAAATACTGTTTTCCTAACTGACTGTCACTGTCAACAAATCCTATAATTAATTCTCCGCGTGGTTTAAGTATCCTGTTAATTTCCCGGATACATTTTTCCGGATCATCCACAAAGCATATTGTTGTTACCAGCAGGGCGAAATCAAAACTTTTATCTTCATAGGGAAGATCTTCTGCGATACCGTATATTGCTTTTATTCCTCGTGATTCAGCCTTTTTGAGCATGTTTTCTGAAGGATCACAGCCTTCATCAATACACAGGGCTGAGGCAAAAAGTCCACTGCCCACACCTATTTCTACACCCTTACCCTCTACAGGTAATAATTCACGTATGGCTTCAAGCTCGGAAAGAAATGTATTATGGTTGTCTACGAACCATTTTTCATATTCATCAAGATGATTGTCAAAGGGTGTTGTCTTTGCCATTTCTCTTATTTTTTAATTATTATTGGTTCGTCTCTCGCATTTCGCCTCTCATCATTTCTCAGTGCTTCTTTTTCTCACTTTCCTCCTTTATATTTTCCTTCATTTTTTCAATCATCCCTTCGAGTCGTTCTATGGTTGATTTTGATTTATTTATTTCATCCCTGTCCTTTGTTTCCTTGATTGTTGACTTTAATTCATCCCGGCGGGCTATAATCTTTTTCAGGAGGTCTTTTTTCTTCTGTGCTTCTTCTGATTTTATTGCTTCATCAAATACCAGCTCTTCAGGGTATATCTCTTCTTCCAATATTTTTTTCTCGGCGTGATATTCGGGAATAAATTGTTGTTCATCCACCCTTCGCTGGTTCATGAATGAAGGTGATACAATTTCTATCCTGTTTTTATGCAGCATGTCCATCACCTTTGCATTCAGCAATGACCTGGTGCTGAAGAATTTCTTTGTGTCTTCCAGGAAGCCGTGGATCTTATATACTACAGAAAAGTCACCAAGATCGGTTATGTATACATAGGGGTCTTTAAGCCCTGTAGCCATTGCTGCTTCTCTCAGTGCCTCCTCTATTTTTGTCCTGGGAACATCATAACCCAGTGATACTGATGTTGATATTACTGTGTTTGTCTTACGTGTCAGTTTCACAGGGTTGGTGGCGATATACAGATTCGGCAGCGTTACAAAGTTGCTGTCTTCAAGTTGTATCTCAACATGGAAGGCAGACCTCCGGAGTACCCTGCCCTGTAGATCGTTAATCTTAATCAGGTCCCCGTTTCTGAACCGTTTCATTGAATTATTCATTAAGCCGGCTATAAGGTTGCCCAGTATGGTGGTTGAGCTCAGGGCTATTCCTGCACTTATTATTATACCCAGGAAGCTGAGTATCTGGCCTTTCATTGAAGCCTCTATGGGCATGGCAAGGATAAAGATTATTGTGCCAAGAAAGCTTATCAGGAAGGCAAGAGACCTCTTTATTATAACAGCTGTATTTTTGACTGTTTTCATCCTGTTGAATATCCAGGAATTAAAGATCAGCAGGGCCACTACAATTATTATGACAATTGCCGGATTAAGTATAGACTTTAATATGTTGAACATTTGTTGCATATACGGTAGTTTTTAAGGTTCTGAATTAATTGAACGCCGGGGGTGTCCGGATTTGGTCAGGATGACAATTTTTTACAAATTATTATAAATTCTTTGGAATCCTTGTCGAGCGGACTGCCTTTATAATCGCCTATGATGTTATAGTCTTCGAAGTCGGATCGTTCGATCAGGTGTTCAAGTTCATACCTGAAGAAGAATCGCATTGGCAATCTCCATTCTTCTGTTTTCATCCCGTCATCTTCTTCCCATTCAAGGCGGAACAGGATATTTAATACCTGGTTTACCAGGTCAGGCATCGATGTAACAATACGCCTCAGTCTTTTACCCGGTTTGTACTCATCATCAAAATCTGTTTGTTTGTCGATACCGTGATGTAATATTCCTGTATCAGGCACGAAGGCATCAAAAATAAACCTGCCACCCGGGACAAGGTGTTTATATACATTATTAAGGGCTCTGATCTGTTCCTCTTTTTCAATAAGGTGCATAAACACTCTGAATGGTGCTATAACCAGGTCGAACCGGAAGTCAAAGCTGAAGTCAACTATGCTCTGCAGGCTGACCCGGTAATGCTCTTTTTTATCCAGTTTTCTGTTTAAAACATCCAGCATTGACTGGCTGATATCTATCCCGTAAATATTGGCTCCCTGTTTAAGTGCCCTCATGAAATGGCGGCCGGTTCCTACTCCTATTTCCAGTATTTTACCACCGCTTTCCTTTATCAATTCAAAAAAATACTCACTGTCGGCGCCGTCACGCATGTGCTTATAGATGGTGTCATAAAAACGGGAGAAGTTTTTTGGATATTCGTGTTTCATTTTGACGTAGGATAAAATTATATGTAAAGATACTAAGATGGAGAATATCTGTATAACCACCTTCACATAATGGATAGTTGCATTTTAAAAAACAAAGGTATTCCCAGTTTTAACTTCAATCATTCCAAATGCCCTGAAGAACTCCACAAGTGCAGGCAGTGCTGTGCAGTGGGACGGATATATTTGTTTTACATCGTTAGTTTTAAGATATTTTATTGTTTCCCTGGTCTGGAGATCATTTTCCTTAAGGTGAAAACCTCCCATGATTCCATATATCTTTTGTACGCCACTTACTTTTTTTGCATGCTCCAGGGTATTGACTATTCCTGAATGTCCGCATCCGGTTACAACGAATATTCCTTTCTTCAGGATCATTGCTACAGCACTGTCGTCCATAACAAAATCAGGACTGCCATCTTCGAGAACAAAGCTGGTTGTTTTTGATTCAAATGGGCTGAGGCGTGGTATTTCACCAAGGAAGATAATTTTCGGGCTTATCCCGTACGGTTCCGAGCAGGTTAGCAGCTCAAACCTGGCTGATACCTCTTTGAAGGTGTTTTTAAGCCCGATATATCTCCTCCCCCTATCGCTGTAGCGTTTTACGAAACACCCGGAGTGGCATATAAGTGTCCCCCCCTTCAGGTATTGAAGTCCATTTCCGTGATCATAATGTCCATGGCTGAGTATGATCATATCGATGTCATTCGTATCAACACCCATTATGCCAGCGTTTACCAGGAACAGATCACTCTGACCTGTATCGAACAGTATCCTTTTACCGTCGTGTTCAATAAGATAGGAAAGGCCATGCTCTGCTGCAGTCGTAGTTCCGGACAAGTTATCGGTCAGAATGGATATTTTCATAAGACAAAAGACAAAAGACAAAAGACAAAAGACAAAAGTAAAAAGACAAAAGACAAAAGTAAAAAGACAAAAGTAAAAAGACAAAAGTAAAAAGACAAAAGTAAAAGACAAAAGTTGGAGCGAAGCTCGCCTTCGCCCTAAAGTCTCGGGGCTACAGCGGACGAAGCGGAAACCCCGACTGAACGAATCGCAGATCCAGACCCTGGCGTCTGGAGTGAGCGTCGGGGGAAAAAGGACAAATGACAAGCGCTAAAGGTAATAATTATAATGTTGAATCGTTAAGTTGTGTAATCGTGTAATCGGGTTTTAAATTAGAACCCGATTTAACAGCCAAAAACATCCCCTTGACCCCCTTCCAAGGGGGATCTATTGGTGGAAATTATATCCATATTTCCCGTATGCTGATATAACCAGTTTATCTATTTCCTGATATAATTCTTTGATCTGCTTACCTGTGGGAGTTTTTGTTCTCCAGACGTTTATAGCTTTCTCCGTCATTGTAAGTATTTCATCTTCAAGTAGCCTGATCCATTGCACATAGCCTGATTGTTCCTTATTGTATATCTTATTGATATTGATATAGTCCTGCCCGTGGCCACGTGTTACCGGCATGCTTTCTCTCTTCATTTTAAGTGCCATGTTGCACATCTTTGAGTTTTTTCTTTCAGGTGCGGTAAGCATTTCGGGCAGGATATGGTCATTATTAAACCAAACCGGGTATGCTACAGAGGCTATAGGCCAGCCACCCACTGCCCACATCATTGTTTCAGAGGGATCACCACCGGGGGCAACACCTTTGAAGATGGCAGTCGAAGTTGAGCTACGCCTGGCAATATTATCTTTGAAATGGACCATTTTAACGTCTTCTTCTGATGTGGAAAGGTCAACCAGGTTAACATGAGTAAAACCGTTTACCATGTTTCGTTCGGCATTACGCAGGATAAATTCCACTGTGAGCTTATTCTGCATGGCGGCCGCATAGAATAAGTTCTGGGCAGATATATACCTTGCATACCCCTGACCGGTCTCCGGATCACCGCTAAATGAGTAGTTGGTCATTACAAAGAATCCCATTGGAGCTACTGATTGATCATTTACATCAATCTTTGTTATACTACTGTCCCCTACTTCATAATAAGCTGCACCACCCTGAGCATCAATGACTCCAAAATTAGCTTCAAGGCCTGTTGGCCTGTCGAGTGATTCCAGTAATTCTTCAAATTCCTCCAGTGTGGCACACGATGAGAGCGCAAGTCCCATTATTTCACCTTCAGAATATTTCCCTTCATCATCTTCTTCACCGGAGTTAAGGTTGTATGATGCTGTATTCATTATACAGAAACCTTTAATGTTCATACCCATCCATGCGTCTGTATATTCATATTCACCTACATTAACCATGGCAATATATTCATATCCTCGTGTACTTATGTAAACCAGTTTATTATTTTCATTGCTTGTATCGCGGTGTTTCCACATGATAGGGCGACCATCAGCCGTATATTTTCCACTAATAATAACCGAGGTACATGCATCGACCCTGATGGTCAGGGAAAGTGCCAGGAATAGCAGGATTAAGGGTAACTGTTTCATGATAATGTTCTTGAGGTTTGATTAAAGTGCAAATATAGGAAGAATGACGGGGGATGTTGATAAAGTTGATAAAGTTTATAAACTCACTCACAACTTATTGAGGGCTGAATCAATTAAATTAACCCCTGCATTCTTCATTTCAGTTAGTGATTTTGATTCATTGTCTGATCCGGGTTCCGCGGCTGCTATGGCATCAGTAATAAGCCAGGCGTTGAAGCCATTGTGTACGGCATCAAGAGCTGTGCTTTTAACACAATATTCTGTTGTAAGACCTGCGATATAGACATCAGTTACCTTTTTCCCAAGCAGATATTCAGCGAGGTTCCTGTTTGTGGCTTCGAAGGCTGAATATCCATCGTCTCTATTGCGGGTACCTTTTTGGAAATCTTCCTGTATCATAGATATGTCCAGGCCAGGGTGGAATGCTGCTCCTTCTGTCCCGTCAACACAGTGCGGCGGCCACTTATCGAAGTGCTTAGTGTGGGAAGGATGCACATCACGTGATGCCACTATAATATCAAATTTATCCATCATTATATTTATAACTGGTATTATTTCATTTGCTTTTGCAGCGGGGAGTGCTCCACCGGGGCAAAAATCATTCTGCACGTCAATTATTATCAGTGCTTCCATATCTTTTCCTTTAAATTGTTTCTTAAATCCATCAAATCTTTTCCGATACCCACTTTATATATATGGGGATTATAAAACCTTGTTGTTTCTGCTGGTACCTGTGTAAGTCTTTGTGCAGCATATTCTGCTGATTCATCAAGTGACCTTCTCTCGAGTACGCTTCCTTTTTCCATCACTTTTTCAATAATGCTCCTGTATGTATATCCCTCCAGTCTGCAGCTTTTTTCTGGATGATAAGGGTGATATATTAATCGCGGCACCTTTGAATCAACCATTTCAATACCATCAGCGTAGAACAGGTTCTCACTATTGACATAACGGTAGATATTTTTTAATCCCGGCAACGTGGTTTTGGCTATATTATCTGATACTTTCATGCTGGGATTATTATCTACCTGTGTTAGTTTATACACACCATCAAGGGCACCTTCACCTTTACCTGTTACAAGAGATGTACCAACACCAAATGTATCTATAGGGGCATCCTGGTCAAGAAGGCTTTTGATCAGGTATTCATCGAGCTGGTTTGAAACTACAATTTTAACATATTCGAGGCCTTCCCTGTTAAGCATTTTACGAGTTTCTTTACTCATATAGGCCAGGTCGCCACTATCAAGCCTTACACCTATCAGCCTGTGACCATTTTTCTCGAGCTCTTTAGCCACCTTAATGGCATTGGGAACTCCATGTTCAAGTGTATCGTATGTATCGACAAGCAATATTGATGAGTCGGGGTATAAGCGGGCATATTCTCTGAAAGCATCAATTTCCCTGGTGAAGATCTGGATCCATGAATGAGCCATGGTACCTGTTGATTCAAATCCGAAACTATGGGCACTGAAAGTATTTGAGCTTCCATTGAAGCCACCAATCATAGCTGCCCTGCTGGCATGTATGGCACCCAGTCCCTGTGCACGTCTCATACCAAAATCAATCAGCAACCTGTCTCCGGCAACAAGTCGCATCCTTGCAGCCTTGGTGGCTATGAGTGACTGGAAATTGAGGATATTCAGGATCAGGCTTTCAACAAGTTGTGTTTCAATTATATTACCTTCCACCCTCAGAAGGGGCTCACCGGCAAATACTATCTCTCCCTCAC
>CAZSJH010000135.1:0-1731 GCA_964607105.1 uncultured Rikenellaceae bacterium
TTCATTATCAAGAGCCAGTACGTATATTTTTGCTGTTCTCTCGAAGTAGGGTTCCGGTTGCCTGCTGCCCCAGGGACTTCCGACTGAATTGTTAAATGTTCTGTCAGAAATAAAATATAACCAATCACCATCGGGACTAAAACGGGGGGTATAACTGTCAAGACGGTCAGTACTTACTACATATGATTTTTTACTCTCTATACTGTAAAGCTTGATAACCATATTCCTGTTAATGGCACTGTTTACGTAGGCAATCCATTTACTGTCATGCGACCATGATAAAGGTTCCCTGAAACCTGAGAAGTCATTTTCATCTATTAAGGATGATTTACCACTCTCTTTGTCAAACAGTAAAAGGCGGTTATCCTTTTCAGCGTAAGCGATATATTTTTGGTCGGGTGAAACAGAATAATCCGTGATCAGGTTTTTTGAACCGTCAGTCACCTGTTCTGGTTTATCCAATCCGAGGTGTCCGGCCTGCCATATTTCAAACTCACCTGATTCATCTGAGAGCATAAGTATATTATCACTATCAGAAGAGAAAGATGCATCATTGTACCTGACACCGTATTTCCGGGTTATCTCAGACCACCTTTCCCCGTTTACCGGGAAATTGAAAACCCTTCCACGGGAGGTTATGACAACCTCTTCCCCTTTATGAGAGATATTTACAGAAGTGATTTTGGATTCGGGCTCTGTTATCCACTCTATATGCCTCTGGTCGAAATCGGAGAACAATTCAATATCAAGGATCTTCTCCTCACCGGTATTAATATCGTATAATAATATGTCTGCACCCTTCTGGCATACTATACGACCATTATCCATATCTGCCTCATAAAGGTCCCAGCCTGATGAAAAGGTATGTTGCTTAAGGTCTTCACCTGAGGTATTCATCGACCAGATATTCATAGTGCCATCCCGGTCGGTAAGGAAATAGATCCTGCCATTATAGCACATTGGGTCTTTACTTGTACCTTCATAATCTCCGGTGAGATGAATTGCTTCATTTTTACCGTCAAATTTCCAGATTGACTGTGCCGTACCACCCATATATCTTTTAGTATGACTTGACTGTTTTCTGAGTCTGGTGAACACCAGTTCATCTTCATCAGTATAGGTTCCCTGGTCAGCCTGGGCAAGAGGAATAAGTTTTGATATAGATGTTTCCGGGTCAAGCTTGAGCAGTTGTGCACCTGGCAGGGTGGAATAATAATTTGTTGAATACAATATCTTCCCGTTCTTTGTCCACTGGCTTATATTCGGGCTGTTCTCTTCCCATGTCAGTCTTTTGGGTTTACCCCCTTCCGTCGGTATTATATAAACCTCCTGCGGCCCTTCATATGATCCGATAAATGCTAAATAATCACCGTCCCTGGAAAAGCTTGCCTGTGATTCCACGCCATGATGGGTTGTCAGGCGTTGTGTTTTTCCGGATATCAGGTCAAAATTCCATAGATCCCCTTCAGCGGTGAAGACAACCTTATCTCCGCTTATGGCAGGCGACCTGTAATATTCTTTCTGCTGGCCTGTGGCGCCTATGGCAAGTGCTGCCAGCATGAAGCATGTAATAATCTTTGTTTTCATTGTGTGAAGATTGTGTTTTAAAGATATACAGAATTAAAATCGGCGGCCTTCCTGGTTGCTGAGGCTTTCCAACTGAGGCTTCCGGGGCAGTACATCATTGCGCATCGCTGCATGATAGGCCAGTGATGCCACAACCACGGCATT
>CAZSJH010000135.1:1741-8041 GCA_964607105.1 uncultured Rikenellaceae bacterium
AGGTGTCCATTATCGTATGATATCCGCGACCATATTCTATCTCATCCTGGATGAACTGAAATGCAGGCAGTCCAAGCGCATCGAACGATAAATGGTCGGTGCCACTCGTATTCCTGAGTGTCACGGTAGAACATCCCATGTCTTCAAATGGTTGGAACCAGGCTTCAAATATTGGCAGCACCATATCATTTTCCTGGACATATATACCCCTGAACTTACCTGTTCCGTTGTCCATATTAAAATAGGCAGCAAAATTGTCGAATCCTTCGAGCATATTTCCTTCCCTGTCCCTGATATATTTTTCAACATAACCCCTGGAACCGTGTAATCCTTGCTCTTCACCTCCCCATAAAGCTATTCGTATTGTTCTCCTGGGCTTGATATCGAGCGATTTGAGTATTCGCATTGCTTCCATCATAACTATACATCCGGAGGCATTATCAGCTGCACCGGTTCCACCATGCCATGAGTCATAGTGCCCGCCTATAAGGACTATTTCATCTCTCAGTTCCGGGTCGGAGCCTGGTATCTCGCCTATTACATTTGTTACATCTGGGCTATCATAGAAGCTGTTTTTAACTTCGAGTTCAAGTTCAACATTGACATCATGTTCCATTAATCTCAATATACGCCCATGTGCTTCAACAGGCAGATATAATTCTGCTACTGGCTGTTCTTCCCCTGAAGTGTAACTTGCCCCACTGGAACGCGGTACATTAAACTCACCGCTGGCGCTCAGTATTGCAGCAACACCCTCCTCCCTGAGGAAGTCAGCTGCCTGCCTCTGAACCATCATCCTTCTTCTGTAATCTTCAAAATTAAAATCACCCCTGCGGCCTCTTCGTCCTGCATAGTTAGCTTGCTCAATATTTTCAAGTTCCTCTTCGGTGTACCTCTCGGCAAGTGGCTCAAAGCTGACTTCATAGCTGGAGGAGGACGGCATTATTACAATCTTTCCTTTAAGTTTACCCTTATATTTTTCAAAATCACTCTCATCGTTAATATCCAATAAAACGGGGTTCCCTTTTATAATACCTCTTGTGCTTCCTGTCCATGCTTTGGGATTGGCTGTGAAAGTAGCATAATAAGGTGCAGTCATTGCGACATAGGTAAGCTGGTTTTCCCAACCACCACGGTCAAAAGGCCTGGCCACTTCAATCCTTACATTATCAAGACCATATTCTTTCATCCTGTTGCCTGCCCATTCATTTGCTCTTTTTTTACCATTGGAGGCAGTAAGGCGTGGGCCAACAAAATCAGTCATCCAGAAGGACAATTCTTCTATGTCAGAATTTTTAAATCCCTCCTGCTTGATCTTGTATACCATTTTTAGATCTACAGGTTCAGCCTGGGAAAAAATGTCACTGGGAATAATAAATAGTAGTAATGATGTTAATAATAAATACTTTAGCTTCATTTTTATTGATTTTAGGGTTTGATTTTAAGTTATTATCAAATTTAGCAATTTAAATATCCTGTGACCTTTAGAAGGTATGATTTAACATTTATTAACTTTACATTTGTCACATTCAAAGATTAATTAGCAGGAATGGTTTACCCCTATGAGTTCGAGCATAAGGTAGGATTTGACCGTATACGAAACAAGATATATGATTTATGCCTTTCGGAACAAGGACGTGAGAAGGCTGATTCTGTATTCTTCAGTGCCGATAAGGAGATAATTGCTCAAAAGATCAGCCAGACGGCAGAATTCCAAAAAATATTGGAGCTGGAACAGGAATTTCCACTGGATAATTACTATGATCTCAGGCATGGACTCAAAAAAATGATGCTTGAAGGTTCCTGCCCTGATATAAGTGAAGTATTCGATCTTAAAAGATCACTTACGACATTAAAAAACATATACAATTTCTTCAGTAGCGAGGAACATTCAGAAGCTTATCCGGAACTCCACAGTCTAAGCAGGGGTATTAAAGTATATCCATTTGTAAGTGAGTTAATTAACAGGATAATGTCAAAAGAGGGCAGCATTAAAGATAATGCTTCTTCTGAGCTTTCAGGCATAAGGACTGAATTGAGAAAGGCAGGTTCCATGGTATCAAAGCGTATGCAATCGATACTCAGGCAGGCACAGAATGAGGGGATTGTTGAAAAAGGGACATCAGTTGCCATAAGGAATGGCAGGGGTGTGATACCGGTTAATGTTTATGATAAAAACAGGATAAAAGGACTGGTTCATGACCAGTCAGCCAGTGGAAAGACAGTATATATCGAGCCGGCTGATATAGTTAACCTTAACAACCAGATTATAGAGCTTGAATATGCCGAGAAGAGGGAGATAATAAAAATCCTTATTGACTTTGCTGACCGGGTAAGACCGTATATTGATGATTTGCTGGTAGCATATGATATTATGGGAGAGATAGACCTTATAAGGTCAAAAGCTCTGCTCGGCCGCAGGCTTGGTTCAATTAAGCCAGTTTTAATTAATAAGCCTTTGATAAAATGGTCAGAAGCCATTCATCCGCTTCTTTTTCTTGCGTTCGAAGATATGTCCGGCAGGGAAGTGGTGCCGCTTGATATCGAGCTTGATGAGGATGGAAGGATATTATTAATCTCGGGTCCAAATGCTGGAGGGAAATCCGTATGCCTGACTACGGTTGGATTGCTCCAGTATATGCTGCAGTGCGGAATGACCGTACCTGTTAAACAGGGTTCTGAATTCGGAATCTTCCCGAACCTGTTTATCAATATAGGGGATGAACAGAGCATAGAGAATGATCTCAGCACCTACAGTTCCCACCTCCTGAACATGAAATATTTTCTGCGTAATGCTGATGAGAAAACCCTCGTTCTTATTGATGAATTCGGTACGGGAACAGAGCCTATGCTGGGAGGCTCCATAGCAGAAGCAATACTTGCTGAGCTGAACAGGAAAAGAGTTTATGGTATTATTACCACTCACTATACAAATCTCAAACATTTTGCTTCCGCGGAAGATGGAATAGTAAATGGGGCAATGATGTTTGATAACCACCTTATGGAGCCATTGTTCAGGCTTGACATAGGAAAACCTGGCAGTTCATTTGCATTCGAGATAGCCAGGCGGATAGGATTGCCTGAGGAAATACTCCGGGAAGCATCTCACAAGGTAGGGGAAGAGAATATCAATTTCGACAAACATCTTAAGGATGTACTGAGGGATAAGAGGTACTGGGAGAGGAAAAGACAGAGCATCAGGATAGAGAGTAAGAAACTTGAAGACCTTATCGTCAGTTACGAAAAGGAAATATCAGAGCTTAAATTTGAAAGGAAAGAAATAATAAAAAGAGCCAGGGAAGAAGCAGAATTATTGCTGGTTGAAGCTAACAAAACGGTTGAAAAAACTATAAAGGAGATCAGGGAAGCACAGGCTGAAAAAGAAAGGACAAAGGAATCAAGAAAGCAGCTGGAAAAGCTGAAAGAAGGTATTGAACAGGCTGCGGATACAGAAGATAAGAGGATCGCTAGTAAAAGAAAAAAACTCAAGGATAAAGAAATAAAGGCAGGCTTACCTGCTAAAACAGCAAGGGAAGAGGTAAGACCTGAGCCTGAACAAAAGGTGTCAAAGGGCCCCCTGAGTAAAGGAGACAAGGTTGTTATGGAGGGCAGTAACAGGGTGGGAGAGGTGATATCGACTGATAAGAAAAAGATTTCCATTGTTTTTGGTAACATAATAACCAGTGTAGATTATTCAAGTGTGCGCAGGGCCTCAGATAAAGAAATTGCTGCGGCAAGTGTTAAACCTTCCTCCTCGGCAGATCTTAACTGGGACATTACCAGGCGTCGAAGCAGGTTTAGTCCTGATAAGGATGTTAGGGGCATGAGGGCTGAACAGGCACTAAACACTGTACGCGAATTCATTGATGAGGGAATCATGGTACAGTATCCCACGTTAAGTATACTGCATGGCAAGGGTGATGGTATCTTACGACAGCTTATACGGGAGTACCTCTCAACTGTCGATCTTGTTAGAGATTATCACGATGAAAACCTTGAGGCAGGAGGTTCAGGCATTACAGTCGTCGAATTGGATATTTAAACTTATTTACTCATCCATGTAGATATATACTGCCTGATTGCCTTCAGAATCAACAAACCCCCTGAACATACCTTCAGTATTAAAAGGCATGGCTATATTTCCGTATTTATCTACGGAAACTATACCTCCCGTACCACCTGCTTTTACTAGTTTATCATTGATCACGAGGTCAGCTGCTTCGTTAAGACTCATATTACTGTATTCCATAAGGGCTGATATGTCGTGAGCCACCGTCCAGCGAATGAAATATTCACCATGCCCTGTGGCTGACACTGCGCAGCTTGAGTTATTGGCATAGGTTCCGGCTCCTATAATTGGAGCATCACCAATGCGCTTATATTTTTTATTTGTCATACCACCGGTAGATGTGCCGGCTGCAAGATTACCGTTTTTATCGAGAGCGCAACAGCCCACCGTACCATTTTTTTCTCTGTTTACGGCTTCCGTAAGCTGTCTGTAACGATGATCGGTATAAAAGTATGAAGGATCAACCTGTTCCAGTCCCTGCTCAACAGCAAATTCTGAGGCTCCTGTGCCCGATAACATCACGTGAACAGACTTTTCCATAACAGCTCGTGCAGCACTGATTGGATTTTTAATATCTGTGATACCGGCGACAGATCCGGCATTCAGATCAGAGCCATCCATTATTGCAGCATCCATCTCATTAGTTCCTCTATGTGTGAACACTGCACCTTTTCCTGCATTGAAAAGAGGCGAATTCTCCATCACGTGAATCGTTTTCTCTACTGCATCAATAGCTGTACCTCCCTCTGATAGTATTCGTTTCCCGGTTTCCAGAGCCTCGTTCAGCACGATACGATAGGCACTGTCCTGTTCGGTTGTCATCAGATCGCGTGTTATAACCCCGGCCCCCCCGTGTATTACAAGAGCCCAGTCCTTTTTAATGTTGCTGGTTTCATCTTTTACCCCGGCATTGTTACCGCATGAAACGAGCAACATAACCACCAGGGGAAGAAAAACTGATTTAATAAATATATTTTTCATGATTATGGTTTTTCAGACCCAAAGATATAAATAACATTTTATGAAAGAATTAATTCAACCTTTATGCAATATAGATTAAAGAAAAAAGGCGAGAGAATTTCTTCTTTCGCCTTTAGTCGTTTGTCGTTCGTCGTTGTTGCTAATACAGTTTAACAGATCCGTAATTAGATTTTACGTTAACTTCTGATTTTGTGTTGGCATCACCTATTACTGCTTCAAGATACATTGAATTGGATTCCTGTATCCTTTGAGTAATGTCCGCATTTTTTTCATTGAATGAAAATCCACCATATCTTGTTTCTGCTTTAAGCTTATATGATGCCGATTCGTCAAAACTTATCCTAACGTTACCATAGCCTGAATCTGTACGGATTTTCTCGAAACCGGCTTCTACATTATTTACATCAACTGATCCATATTTGGTTTCAATATCCAGTTTTTTCGAGAGGCTTCCTATCTTGTAAGATGTATAAGCTGACTCGGCCACAATATTATTCAGATTATGGATTTCAAACTTGTCATATTTACTGTCGATAACAATTGAACTTACTTGATCAATTGTATTATTGGTTGAATAACGTGAATCAATCAGGAGGGCCTGGGCATTTAATATATTAAACTTACTGACATATCTTATGTTCAGTTCAAGCCATCCTACATCAGTGATATCCCCTACACGGAGGTATTCTCCTGTTATCCTGTTCAGGGGTTCCTCCTTGCCCCTTGTAAGGTTTTTGATAAAGAGTGATCCGTACTTCACCCTTATATCAACATGTCCTGACAGTTTGCCGGCGGTGAAATCACCATATCGGTTTGATATGTCGAGGTCCATATCTTCAGGCATTTCCACGCGATAGTTAATTGAAAATCCCCTTTGTGGGCCTCTGTTTTCCATGCTGAACTGTCTGTCAATTACGGTCCTGGCTTCTGCGGTGTTATCATTTTCGCTGAATTCAACATTTATCATAGATAATAGTTTTTCAGCTTTAGATTCATTTGGATGAGATAATTGTACATTCACGACAATAAGTATTTTATTATTGTCAGAACTTACAATTTCCACATCTCCATAGCGGTTACTGATTTTCAGAAGTTCAATTCTACTAGCATCAAATTCTTTTTTGAATTGCTTATCCACATCATCTGCATATGCTGATAATGTAAGAATTAGAACTACCTGAACAAACAACAACCTGATTACTGATTTACAACCTGACCGTTTCATAATTTTCGTTGTTTATTTGGTTTTC
>CAZSJH010000136.1:0-7949 GCA_964607105.1 uncultured Rikenellaceae bacterium
TCGACGGAAAGCAAGTATCCTCTGAAATCAAAAATGAAATTGCAGAGGAAGTAAAAAAATTTCAGGAAGAAACAGGTAAAGTACCGCATCTGGCAGCTATCCTGGTAGGTAATGATGGTGCCAGTGAAACCTATGTCTCACATAAAGTGAAAGCCTGTGAACAGGTGGGTTTCAAATCAACCCTCATCCGTATGGAAGATAGCGTAAGCGAAAAAGAGTTGCTTGACAGGGTTGATGAACTTAATGACAATGAAGATATTGATGGTTTTATTGTCCAGCTTCCCCTGCCTGACCATATATCCGAGGCCAAGGTTATTGAAGCAATTGACCCGGCAAAGGATGTAGATGGCTTTCATCCGGTGAACCTGGGTAAGATGACTATTGGCCTGCCTTCCTTTGTACCGGCTACCCCCTCGGGAATTATGGAACTGATAAAAAGATATAATATAGATATATCAGGTAAGAATTGTGTCGTAATAGGAAGAAGTAATATTGTAGGAAGACCGGTGAGCATACTTTTGTCAAAGAAAGGTGTGGATGCCACGGTTACGCTGGTTCATAGCCGTACCAGGAACATTGAAGATGTAGTCAGGAGAGCAGATATCATAATAGCAGCTATAGGAATACCGGGATTTGTAAAAGCTGATATGGTGTCGGATGGAGCTGTTATTATTGATGTCGGAACAACAAGGGTCAAATCTGATAAAACAAAATCAGGGTGGAAACTTAAAGGTGATGTCGATTTTGACAATGTGGCTCCCAAATGCTCATACATAACACCGGTACCTGGTGGGGTAGGTCCTATGACAATTGTATCCCTGCTTCAGAATACCCTGAAAGCGTGCAAGCAAAAATCTTAAAGTCCTTCAACAAGCAGATCTAGGTCCAGACCCCTGAAATACAGATCGTAACCACCAAGTCCCGAAGGGCGGTCCGATGAAAAGATGAGGAAGTTATTGCTGTAATCCGGGCAACTGCCGATAAGTGGCCTGTACTCGTTATGCTCTGTATTAATATCTGGTCCCATATTGTAGGGAGTGCTCCATTTACCGTCACTGTAAACCGAAAAGTACAGATCGAAACCTCCCATTCCTCCCGGCCGGTCTGAGGTGAATATCATGATATTACCCCTGATGAAAGGACATTTATCCTCATAGGCGCTGTTGACACTATCGGTAACACTTATGCTTACCGGGTCACCCTCCAGCCAGTCTCCAAATTGTATATCTTTATTTATAGATGCTTGTTTAATATCGAAATCACCTTCACTGTCATTTGTAAGGTAAACGGTCGTAAAATCACTGTCAAAACAAATATATGCATCATTGGCGCTGCTGTTCAGTGCACTTATGTAAGCAGGGTCCTGTGCCAGCAATGAGTTATCAGGATTTGCGGGTGAATAATATATATACTTAAGATTCAGACTACCCATGGCGTTGGCTTCAGCATAAAAGAAATATTCCAGCCCGTTCTCACCATTAAAAAACATGTATGGACCTAGTTCATCCCTGTCAGTATTTACCTTGTCTTCGAGGGTAGAATAAAAGGCATGATTAAACATGTAACTTTCAATGCAGAATCCTGCGTCTACCTGGCTGAATGCGAAATATATGAATCCTGTGATTATATCGAAATTCAATCCCTGGCTGTTCCTGTTGCTGGAAAACATCAGTGGTAATTCTCCTGCTAACTGCGGTAGTGTAACATTATAATCATCATAGGTTGAATTGATGCCTTCCAGGTTATATGTTTCTTCAGGGAAATAGCCTGTTTCATAATTTATCTCGTATGCTTCCTTTTTTGAACAGTTGCTTAAAATTATAAATACAATAAAGACTGTAAGATATATGGTTAATTTCCTTCTCATCTTTTGCAGTTTTATTTAAACATCTCAAAAATAGATAAAATAACAATTAAAAAAAACCGGGCAAAAACCCGGCTCTTTGAAGGTAGAATTTAGGTTAATTTTAGGGTAATTAAGGGTATGAGGGTAATCAAAAATTCTCCATTAATTACATCTCTAAGATGAACAGGGGACATAAAAGGTTGCGTTTATTTTTTCCCCTTTGACATTTTTTTTAAACAATTAAACCTTCAGACTTGTATTACAGCTGTTTGTAAAAAAATTTACATGTTTATAAATCAAAGCGACCGGTAGGGTTTGTGTAATAAAATATTTTATTTTTGCATGAAATATAATTTTACCTGATGGAAGACCAGGGCTTCGGGAACATAGAGGAGGAAATACTTGAAATAGTAAGGCGCTATGAAAAAATGCGCGATAATAATGAGAACTATTTCTTTGATGTTGCAGAGTTTGAGACATTAATCGATTACTATCTTGAGATGAATGATGTTAACTATGCTTTTGAAGTGGCAGAATCAGCATGTCAACAACATCCATCCTCAACTGCAATACAAATAAAGAAAGCTAAAGTGCTAATCGATAAGGGAAGACCCCTGGATGTGCTTAAAATTACAAAAGTAATTGAAAAGATTGAAGCAAGCAATTATGAGGTTTTTCTTCTTAAAGGGGCAGCCCTTGGTATGCTTGGCGATTTGAACGGCACAAAAAAGTACTTTGATACAGCCCTTTCCCTGGATGATTCCGAAGAAATAAATATCCTTCTTAATATAACAGGGATACTCAATGATCTTAATCATTACAAACTGCTGACCAAATACCTTGAGCGGCTGGCGGAACTGGAACCGGACGACGCTAACCACCTGTATGATCTCGCATTTGCCTATGAGAAGCTTGGAGAAGACAAGAGCAGTATTAAATACTATAAAAAGTACCTCGAACTGGAGCCTTTTTCAGACAATGCATGGTATAATCTTGGACTGCTATATACAAGGGAAGGTATGATGAAAAAAGCGCTTGAAGCCTATGAATTCTCAATTGCTGTAAACCCTGATAATTTCTTCGCTATTTTTAATATGGCAAATATTCTCAGTAAGCAGGGAAAATTCAGGGAAGCACTGGAAGCATATCATCATTACCTCGAATTTGAAGAGGAAAGCTCAGAAGCTATAACATATGCAGCAGAATGTTATGGAAAAATAGGAGACCGGCTCAGGGCATTTAAAATGTATAATGAAGCAATTGACCTTGACCCTGACTTTTCGGAACCATGGTACGGTTTAGGACTGTTATTACTTGATGAGCAACCACAGGATAGTATTAAATATTTCCGGAAAGCAGTTTCTCTGAAAGATGATGAATATGAATACTGGTACCACCTTGCTGAAGCTTATTATTCATGTCACAGGGTGAAAGATTCTTTCAGATCCCTTATCAAATCAGTTAATCTTAATCCGTATTACGACCTGGCATGGTTAAAAATTGGAAACATAATAATTGAGGGCAGGTATTATAATCATGCGGCAGGAATACTTGAAAAAGCAATGAAAGTAATAGGTGATGTACACGGTATAAGGTATATCCTTGCTTCCACATATCTATTCTCGGGCGATAAAGCCTCTTTCAGGATGCATTTTGAAAAAGCCCTTAATGAATCACCCTCCCTGTTCAGCTTTTACAGGTCACTTTTTCCTGATAATATGATAGATAAGAAAACATATAAACGGATTAAGAAGAATATAAACAGTTAACATTATGATAGTAAATTTGCCGGGAATGCCCGAAAGAACTGCAAAACCCAGAACCAGTGGCCTCACCATGGTTATGGATAAGGGCTTGAGCATAAGGGAGGCAGAAGATCTTATGAGTGTCGGGAGTGAGTATATCGATTACCTTAAACTTGGATTCGGGACTTCAGTTTTTACACACGATGTTAAGAAAAAGATTGAAGTATATGAATCAGCAGGCGTGAGAACATATCTTGGAGGGACTCTCTTCGAAGCTTATGTTATCAGGAACATGTTTGATGAGTATATTGAACTGATCGATAAACTGGGTGTGAAATCAGTGGAAGTCTCGGATGGATCATATGAAATGGATCAGGATCTGAAAACAGAATATATAAAACAGCTATCGGGGAAATACTACGTACTGTCTGAAGTAGGTTCTAAGAAAAAAGATGTAGTGTACAGCCCGGAAGAATGGGTGGAAATGATGGTGTCGGAACTGATGGCTGGATCCAGGAAAGTTATTGCAGAAGCAAGAGAGAGTGGAACCACAGGTATTTATAATAGCGACGGTTCAATTAATAAAACACTGATAGATAAATTGTCAGACGAAGTGGGATTCGATCTTATAATCTGGGAAGCCCCACTCAAATCACAGCAGGCATGGTTTATTAAACAGTTTGGAGCAAATGTGAATCTCGGTAATATATCCCCGAATGAAATAATAGCCCTTGAATCACTAAGGAACGGATTGAGGGGCGATACTTTTTTCCAGTTCCTGCAGGATCAATAAGAACATATGCGGAAAATTTCGGATTACAGCCTGATATTCATTAAAGGAATGGGAATGGGTGCAGCTGATGTTGTTCCCGGTGTATCAGGTGGTACGATAGCTTTTATAACAGGTATATACGAGGAACTGATAGCATCAATAAAATCAGTTGATCTGGAAGCTCTTAGATTACTTCTTAAGTTTAAAGTATCCCTATTCTGGAAAAGGGTTAATGGGAATTTTCTGCTTGCTGTCTTCGGTGGAATACTCCTTAGTGTGTTCTCCCTTGCCCGCTTGCTCAAATGGTTGATGGAAAATCACCCTGTTTTAATATGGGCTTTCTTCTTTGGCCTAATCATGGCATCCGCAATTATTGTGATCAGGAAAATCAAATCATGGGATTTTACACGGCTGACTGGATTGGTAGCCGGGACAGTACTGATGTTTTTTATTACACGTTTTACACCAGCACAGACAAGCGATGCTTACTGGTATGTTTTTATAGCGGGTGCAATTGCTATCTGTGCTATGATACTGCCCGGGATATCAGGCGCATTCATCCTGCTTATTCTGGGTAAATATCAATTCATACTGGGAGCTGTAAGTGATTTTGATATACCCGTATTGCTGATCTTTGGCCTGGGTATAATTACGGGTCTGCTAAGCTTCGCAAACCTGCTTTCATGGCTGTTCAGGAAGCACCATGACCTGACAATTGCCGTTCTATCAGGTTTTATTATCGGCTCACTCAATAAAATATGGCCATGGAAAGAAACGCTTAGCTCTGTAATAAATTCTCATGGAGAAACGATACCACTTGTACAACGTAATATTTTACCGCACATCTACAGTGAGGTAACAGGCAGTGAACCATTCCTGGTACCGGCTCTACTGCTGATGATAACTGCCTTTATTATTGTATTGGTGCTGGATAAACTGAGCAAAAGATATATATGAGAAGATATGGGCTGATAGGCTACCCTTTGCATCATTCTTTTTCGCAGGACTATTTTACCAAAAAGTTCAGTAATGAAGAAGTAAATGCAGTATATGATAATTTCCCGCTAAAGAATATTGATAAAGTACGGGATCTTATAAATAAATATCCTGACCTCCATGGACTAAACGTTACTCATCCGTATAAAACATTAATAATGAAATATTTGGATGATATAGACGGGAAGGCTACGGATGTTGGAGCCGTAAATGTCGTGAGTATTACCGGCAAAGGAGTGAAAAGGGCTCTTTTAGGATTCAACACAGATATAGATGGTTTTGTATTATCACTAAAGCCACTGATAGGAAATAACATGCCTAAAGCACTGGTACTGGGTACCGGAGGAGCTTCACGTGCTGTACAGACTGGACTTGATTACCTGGGAATAGAATATTCTGTTGTTTCCCGGTATAAGCCAAAAGCTGATTTTATCTATACTGACATTACGGGAGATATTATTAAAAATCACCAGCTCATAATAAACGCAACACCCCTGGGGATGTATCCTGATACGGGTAGTGCTCCTGATATTCCATATGAGTCGCTGGCGAGTGATTCCATCCTTTTTGATCTTGTATATAACCCGGAAAAATCTCTATTTCTCAAGCGAGGGCAGGAGAGAGGGTGCAGGATTAAGAACGGTATGGAGATGCTTTGCATACAGGCTGAGAAAGCCTGGGAAATATGGAACAGGTATTAGTTTCAGAGGAAGATACCGGTATCATATTCTATTCTTTCAAGAAATAATCCTTCTGCAGGCGCTGATACTCCTGCTGTTGACCTGTTTTTTGCCCTTATGATCTTTTCAATTTCTCCGGGAGGTATTTTACCTGTACCTATATCAACCATTGAGCCTACTATTGCCCTTACCATATTCCTCAGAAAACGATTGGCCCGGATCTTAAAGACCAGGATCTCTTCTTTTTGTGTCCAGCCAGCCTCATAAATTTCGCACTTATTTGTTTTTACCTGTGTATGTGACTTACTAAAGCTCGTAAAGTCTTCATATCTCAGCAGGTAGCTTGTTGCCCTGTTCATTGCATTCACATCCATATCGCCATGCCTGTACCAGGTGTATTTATTCCTGAACGGATTTTTATTAAGGCTTATGTAGTAGCTGTAAGTCCTGGACCTCGCATCAAAGCGAGCGTGGGCTTCTTTGTTAACAGCCAGTATATCAATTACTGAAATATCTTCGGGCAGATAGGTATTCAAACGGAAAATAATATTATTATTCCCCTTGAGGTCACTGTGTTGACTATCAAAGTGAGCAACAAAGGATTTTGCATGTACTCCTGTATCTGTACGACCTGCCCCCGTGGTTTTAATTTTTTCCTGCAGTATAACAGATAAAGCTTCCTCAATCCTGGCCTGGACTGTTATTTTTTCTGGTTGAACCTGCCATCCATGATAGGAGGTGCCATCATAAGAAAGGAATATGAAAAATCGTGTTTTCAAGCGCTTTTTTGACAAATATACTATATAATATTTTCTATTCTGGTGGTCTTCTTATGCGTACCTAATACAGGTAGGTAAAAACTTTATTAAGCTGGTGAAATCCCAAAAAAAATATAATCACATTTTATTTGATAATTCAATGTAATAAGTATTTTTGTTTACTTTACCGTAATCAGGGTTTATTGATTCACTAATTTTGATAATTCTTATTTAAAATCTTGTACTATGAAGGTTGAATTAAGTTGGATAGATTATCTGATAATGATAATCTACTTTGCTTTTGTACTTGGCATAGGCTGGTTCTTACGCAAATATATGAAGAATGCCAATGCTTTTCTTGAAGCAGGGAGGTCAATACCTGCGTGGGTAGCCGGTCTCGCTTTTATTTCAACTAACCTTGGAGCACTGGAGGTTATGGGTATGTCAGGATCCGGCTTAAAATACGGGATGCTCACCACGCATTTCTACTGGATTGGTGCCATCCCTGCCATGATATTTCTTGCCCTGTTTATGATGCCCTTTTATTACGGGTCAAAGGCAAGATCAGTACCAGATTTTCTCAAGTTGAGGTATGACGAGAAAACAAGAGGATTAAATGCCATCCTGTTTGCCGTAATGACAATCCTTGCATCAGGTATCTCAATGTATGCACTTGCCATACTTATGGAAAATATTCTTGGCTGGGATTTCAATATGAGCCTGTGGATATCAGCCTTGATAGTACTGGGATATACTTACCTCGGTGGCTTGTCTTCAGCAATATACAATGAAGTGCTGCAATTCTTCATCATAGTTATAGGCCTGTTGCCACTCGTTTTTCTGAGCCTTGGGGATGTGGGAGGATGGTCAGGTTTGAAAGAGAGTCTTGCCCCTATAGCTGAAACACAGGGATATGCTCCTGATACAATGATGACTACATGGAGATATACAGGCGATGCCACGGCTAACCCGCTTGGTGTACAATGGTACGGTATACTGTTCGGTCTGGGTTTTGTTCTTTCATTTGGGTACTGGTGTACCAATTTCCTGATAGTACAGAGAGCATTTGCTGCTGAATCAATTCTGGCAGCGAGGAAAGTGCCGCTGATTGGTGCCGTACCAAAAATGCTGATACCTTTCCTTATAATAGTC
>CAZSJH010000137.1:0-7931 GCA_964607105.1 uncultured Rikenellaceae bacterium
AGCTGATTAAATATTCATAGCCCGGTACTATGTTTTCTGCGTTCTTCCCCAGGTAATCGTATACGGCAATATCTCCCGGGTGAAATTCTCCGGCTGTCTTCACTGACGGACCCCTGAGGAACATACCTCCGTTATTATGGAAAGCAAATACCATAATAATATTTGGTCTCTTAAGCATCCATTCAGCTATTGCCTTGATACCTTTCCCTTCGAATGGGTAAGATCCTGAACCTGACTGAACATACGGTGGTGCCCAATTATATCCCCAGTTGCGGTTTCCATCAACGTATCCTTCTGAATCTTCATTTATTCTTCCATCACCGTCATTATCAATACCCTCGGTACCCAGCAAAGTCCACTCACCGGTTTCACCAGGTTTAACAGTGATCATCAGCCTGGGGTCTTCCGGATCGGTTTTCAATTTACCCAGCGGATCCTTCTTTCTCATCTGGGTAATGCTTCCGTCGCCATCAAGATCGTCAGGAAAGTCTTCATCAAAAAGACCATCACGATCATCATCCATTGGTATACGTAGCCCCCTGTTTGAACTGGGGGTATTCGGGTCACTGAAGAAATGATACCGACCGTCAACATTTACTGTTGGTATAATATAAAATACATTATGGTTGACTATTTCTGTTATTTCTTCATTATCACCGTATTTTGTGAGAAGACGGTTTGCGAGGTACAGGCAAACTTCAGTTGCCTGTATCTCATTGCCGTGTATATTACCATCAACATATACTCCGGGCTTTGTAAGTGGTTTACCCGTTTCAGGATTATTTATGGTTAATGCCCATATTGTTCTTCCTTCTTCACTTTTACCGACTTCTTCGAGAGTTGTCAGTTTCGGGAAACTCTTGTTTAATGCTTTCAGGGCTTCTCCCATCTGCTCATAGGTATAATATTTATCGAATCGCAGAGGGACTTGAATCTCCTGTGCCTGGCATACAATAGTTAGGAAGATTAACGATATTACTATGAATAAATTCTTGGTTTTCATGGCTATTCTCCTAATTTAATTTGTTTGGAATCATGTCCTGCTGTTTTGGAGTTAAGATCGATCTGCAGGGTTTTATTTTTATCGCTTTTTATTAACCAGGAAAATTTGATTGCTGATTTCCCGTTTAGTTCGTTTACCGGGGTTCTTTTTTTTCCTGAAAGAAATTCCATGTCATCTCCACTCAATGTAATTATGGCAGGTACAGGGATTTTATTCCTCTTTCCCATCTGTGTTACAAAAGGAAGGAAGCCCTGGTTCTCTATCCACACATCAATAGAATAAACACCGGCCCCTCTGTCTTCAACTTTAAAGTCAGTTATCAACAGCCTCGGCATTTTTTTTACCAGTTCAAAAATAAATGGCACATGAAGGTCGAGAAGTGAATCAAGCATCTCAGCCGGAGGGTTAATACCGGCAAAGGGTATAAAACCTCCTATTTCAACCTGACCCAGTGTAGGATGGTCGAATGGTTTCCAGTCTACGAATCCAGATCCGCCAAGCACTTCATCGGAGAATGCCAGTAATGCCTGCTCCCCGGGATCTCCTTTCTTTACATCTCCTGCAGGTTTTGGCATCTGTTTCATCATTCCTGCCATCTGTTTTGGCGTCACCTGTCCTCCTTTTACCATTCCGATCAGCCTTTCAGCGCTGAACTCTTCTGGTGTGCCACTCTCTTCCAGGAACTGGCTTATTTTTTCTTCTCCCAGGGCAATAAACTGCTCGGATGTCATTTTTTCAAGCTCCTCAATCGTAATTCCGCTTGATTCCTTTTTTTCTTCTTTCTTTTTAGGTACTCCCCAGAGGTCCATTGAAAAAACAGGCACACCAAGATGGTAATAAGACCATAACTCAAATGAACCATCTGTAGCAGGGGCAGGGTCCATTCTTTCCGACTTTCCTGCTTTCCCCTCGAGGTATTTCTTGTATTCCTCACTTATGCTGTTATAAAATACCAGGTCTTCCTGCATGGGATTGACAACGGCACCCAGGCCCAGGAAACTAGCGATCATTCCCTCATCCACCTCCATTCCCGGAGGAAGCATTGGCTGTACCTTCTCCATTATTTCCTTCATTGAGTAGGTGCGGGTATGATCAAATCCCAGGGCTTTTGCTATTTCTTCAGGAATGGAAATCTTTTCCATGTCAACTGACCCCTGACGTCCTCCTTTGGGTGGGGCCAGAAGGAAGTTCGTGCTTCCAAAAGAAAAAGTCATAGCTATTTCAGGATGGTCAAAGGCAAATTTGAGGAATTCAAATACTTCAGGGGTTGATCCCGGGTATAGCCCGCTTTTTGATTTGAAAAATTCAAAAAGATGAGGGAAATTTGCATTTACATTTGTTCCACCTCTGCCATCCTCATTATATTCGCCATCTCCGTCATCATCAATACCTTCATCATATATAAGGTAAATACCTTTTTCGCCATCCTTATATTCAGCCTTTCTCATCAGCCTGGGATCACCACTGACAGGTATCCATGTACCATCGGGTGATATAACCCTCATTTTTGTTATAAAGCCATTGCCATCAAGGTCATTATAACCGTCCTCATCAACCAGCTCATCCATATCATCATTATAAGAAGCAAAATTTCGGGAGTCAATGTACACGATATCCTCAAAAAACCTGGAATATGCATCGGGATTGCCCATAGGGAGAATAAACCATGTAAGTTTATCATAATTAGATTTTTCAGATATTATCCTCGCAGCAAGATTAAGGGCAGCCTCGGTGCTTACCGGCCGTGTTCCGTCCATGTTTCCTGTTACCAGAATGGCAGGATTCTTCCTGGATTCAGAACCTGTTTCAGATCCTATCTCCAGCATCAGGAGTTCTATACCTCCCGGTGAACTTGCTAGATTATGGATTCTTACGGCATCTCCGGCCTGTTGCTTGATCTGCATAATACGCTTATTGACCTCATCAGGAGAACTGTAACTTCCGGGTCCTGTTTTTGCGGATGCTAACGAAAAACCGGCTAAAAGCAACAGTAGTGTTAATGCCATCACTATTGGAGTATGGCAGATTTTCTTGGAATTAATCTTCATATTAGGGTGGATTTTAATTATAAAGTGTTACCGATCAAAAATAACAAAATGGAGTTACTATACCTATTTTTATTTGTGCTGTTTAAGAATATTATCTCCTGGAAGTGACTAAACATCTAAACCTGCTAAGCCCTCACCGCCCTCCTTAGCTTTAGCGGAAGAAGGAGCTTCAGCCTTCACTTCTGTATCTTCGCCAGAACCTGTAGCTGGTAAATGAGGTAAAAGTAAAGAACCTGTTTAAAGGCTTGTATCTCAATAGAAAATGAAGTATGCGGTATCCTAGAAAAATTGTAATAAGACCACTAAGGACCATAATGATATTTATCAGCAGGCGCAGATGCTGCACATAGTAACTATAAGGAATTATGTTTATCTCAACAAGTAATTTCACCAGAGCATATGGTATAAGCGAAAATGCCAGCCACCATAGAAGTGCAGTGAATCCATGTGCAGTTTCAATAGCTCTCTGAGGACAATTATTCATGCATTTCATACAGCTCTCACAATTAAATGTCCAGAAAGGCCTGTTGTCTTTCTTGACTATTGCCTTGACCGGGCAGTTCTTATAACATAAACCACAATCGTTGCATTTATAGTTCGCGAAAAATGTCTTGGCAAGTGCAAAGCGACCATAGAAGTAATAACCAATTGATACAGGGATTATTGCAAGATCAAGCGGAAGGGCATATAAACCTCTGTAAACGAACTTTCGTTCAAGGATCTTTCCAGAGAATCTTTTTATGATTCCTTTACACCTGGCATGGATTGATTCAACTACTTCCCTTTTGAGTCCTGGATGTAATGAAATCCAGTTCGAAGGCATGTCAAGGGGTCTGTAAGCTCTGATTTTATATCCTTTAATCTTCAGGATAACTGCCGGAAGCAATAGTGCCAGGCCACTGAGGCCCGGTGTAAAAATTTTGGATATTTTCATTCCCGCCCTGGTATTCAAGAGGAATATGTCATGTTTCCCCCGTGGAAATATTTTTAAAAACTTTAAAACTGCAGGGGGTGCATTGAATCCATGAGTAGGGTAACAGAAACCTATCAGAGTATTTTTTGTATGTATGTCCTTTCCAAAATATTTACCTTCTGAAAGACTAACTAATTCTGTCTGTACTCCTGCTGCCTTTGCATACTCACTTATCCATTTTGATGCGTATTTAGCATTCCCCGTACCGGAGAACCAGTAGATGAGGAGTTTTTCATAACTCATAACTCATAAATTTAATATCTTAGCGCTTTCAAAATACGTCAGGTGAATATAACTGAAAACCTAAATTACAAAAAGATATTCATTTTCTGGGGTCCACTGGCACTTACCTGGCTGATGATGGCTTTTGAACAGCCCTTCCTTGTCTCAGTAATTGCCAGGCTGGATAATGCAAAATATAACCTTGCGGCATTTGGTATAGCTTTCTCCTTTGCCCTGATAGTGGAAGCTCCCGTTATCATGCTTATGAGTGCTTCAACGGCACTGGTTAAAGACAGGCACTCATTCAGAAAGATGAAAAGGTTTACTGATATTCTTAATATATCTGTGGTGCTTGTACAGCTTGTCCTGCTTATTCCTCCGGTTTTTAATTTTATTGTGATGGATTTAATGGGTGTTCCTCAAAACGTGGCACATCTAACATATATCTCACTTGTTTTACTCATACTATGGCCCCCGGCAATAGGTTACAGGAGGTTCTACCAGGGTATATTGATAAGAAATAACCTGACACGCAGGGTGACATATGGGACGCTGGTTAGACTTTCTATGATTATCTTCGTGGGTTTTGGCCTGTATCTTACAGGCATTCCCGGAGCTTATGTCGGCGGTGCAACCCTATCCCTCGCGGTTTTCTGCGAGGCTATTGCTTCGTGGTTGATGGCAAGGAAAACAGTCAGGCGTATAATAGATGAAGGAGATCTATCAGTTGAAGACTTATCAGGAAATACTGTTAATAAGAAGATCGGATACAGGTTCATTACAAGATTCTATACTCCTCTGGCACTGACTTCTCTGTTATCTCTGGGGGTAAATCCATTTGTTACTTTCTTCCTTGGTAGAAGTAACCTGGCAATTGAGTCCCTTGCAGTGCTCCCTGTAGTTAATTCGCTTGTATTTATTTTCCGAAGCATGGGCCTGTCATACCAGGAAGTACTTATAGCCCTGGTAGGAGAAAGGAAGCAGAATTACCCTTCTCTAAGGAATTTTGCAATAGTGCTTGGGGCTGCTGTAACATTGCTTCTCGGGATCATTGCATTCACGCCTCTTTCAAGAATCTGGTTTATAGAAGTATCAGGTTTGACAGCGGACCTGGCTGATCTGGCTTATCTTCCACTGAAAATACTGCTCATCTTACCTGCCTTATCCGTTTTACTGTCATTCCAGAGATCGACCATGGTGATAGCGAGCAATACCCGACCTATATCTGTAGCCACGGCAATAGAGCTAATAACAATTATTGCAGTCTTGCTTGTATGCATAGCCTGGTTTAACATGATTGGTGTCATTGCTGCTTCACTTGCATATATCATAGGTAAAAGTGCTTCAAATATTTACCTTGCTCCAAAGCTGGCATCCACAGTTCGAAGATGGTAAATACTTAATAATTAATGATATTATCAGGCTTATTTCACCTTTCTTAAAAAAATTCACCGGCGTATAAGAGCCACTTAAGCAGATCTTAGTTTCAGTTTTATAACTTATATGAATATCTTTGATCTTATACTTTGGATTCCTTAGCAGCCTGGGACAAATCAAAAATTAAATAATTACAGAAGGAATGAAAAGGACTATTGCTCTCTTAACCTTTATTATTACAGGACTGGGATTTGTATTTGCACAGGCGCCTCCTCCGAATAAACCTGCCGAGGTATTAATTGCTAATAATAAAATATCAATAAAATATAATGGAAAAGATATTTTCACAGGAGCAATAAAATCACAGGCACCGGTAAAACATATTGTAAATTCTTACGAGTCTGACGGCAAAGTAAACCAGGTTATTATGTTCCAGGGTGAGCATATGAGTATCAGTGGTGTAATATATGGCAGCGAGGAAGCATTCCCATGCGAGGCTGACCGTCTGAGCTCTTCAGATTATGATCTTGTAAGACATAGCATGGGTTTAAGTCATAGCTTGCTTAACAGGGCAGTCTACGACAGGGCAAATGATTGGGTTCTTTCAGTAGATGAGCAGGGGGCAGAGACCAGACTTGAGCCTGTAGAAGATCATACATTTCAATTAGCAATTGAAGGCAATGAAATTTGTGTGCGTTTCCGACCACGTTTTTACCATAAACACCGTGGATTGGAATATTTCATGCCATGGAAGTACAGGGTCCCTGAAAAATCAGTGGTCGGATGGTGTTCATGGTTTGCTTTCTGGAATAGTGTGACTGAAGACGATATAAGGAGGACTGCCGATGTACTAGCCGAAAAGCTGGTACCTTATGGTTTGGAATACCTGCAGATTGATGATGGTTATCAGAGAAAACCCGTGGGCCTGCCTGAATCCTGGCTTGTTCCCAATGAAAAATTTCCCGGAGGAATGCAAGAACTTGCGGATTATATAAGGAAAAAAGATTTAATTCCGGGTATATGGACATATATGAATTTCCATGACAGGGAGACAGCGGAAGCTAATAAAGAACTATTTGTTCTGAATAAGGAGGGAGATCTTGCTACTGGCAGGTGGATTGAATATATCCTGGACGGATCAAAACCCGATGCCATAAATAAAATTATACGCCCAACCTATGATGGCCTTGAGAAGATGGGATGGAAATATTTCAAGGTGGATGGATTGAGGCACCTGAGGTATGACGGTTATAACAGTTATCCCGATTTCTTCAGTAACAAAGGTGTTTCGAGGGTGGAAGCATTCCGCAATGTGCTGGCAGCCGTGCGTGAAGAGATTGGTAAGGATAATTACATACTGGCATGCTGGGGAGTACGCCCCGAACTGATAGGTATTGCAGATGCTTGTCGCATTGGTACTGATGGATATGGACTGGGGGGTCTGTCACAGTACAATTCCTTCAATAATATTGTGTGGCTCAACGACCCTGATCATATTGAAGCTTTTGGAGAATTTGCCTACCGTGATTGCATGGTAACTTCACTTACGGGTTCTCTTTACATGATAACCGATAAACCTGAAAATTATGAATCAGGGATTATCGAACCTGTAATTCGCACCATACCGGTATTACATACCCTACCGGGGCAGGTTTACGATGTTGACCCGACGCACTCAATGTATCTTTATCGTACCGACTCGGAAACTTCAGGCAGCGGGGAACGTATTTTTGATGCCAGCCGCACATCCTTTAATGATCTCTTCCTGCTGGAGATAAATAAAGACTACGAAAATTGGATGGTTCTGGGTCGTACTGGCACCAGGGTGAAATATATTGAATTTGAAAGACTTGGCCTTGATCCTGAAGACAAATACATCGTATTCGATTTCTGGCACAGAAAATATATGGGAAGTTACTATCAGGGATTTTTACCGGGAGTCATCGATTCAACATTTAAATGCCAGCTCTTTTGCATCCGGAAAGAGGAAACACATCCCCAGATGATTGCGACCAACAGGCATATCTCGTGTGGCGCTCTTGAGCTTAGAGAATTAAAGTGGGGAAATAATATATTGTCAGGCGAAAGCGAACTCGTGGCAAATGATGATTATATAATTTACCTGACTGAACCTGAGGGATATACACTTAGGAATATTCTATGTGATGAAGACACAGAATTCCACTCACTATTAAGAAACGGCATACGTGAGATACACCTGAAAAGCTCCCATAAAATCAATGTAAAATGGGAAATAATATATTCGAACAATATTAAATAACAGAGTAAAAAGAAAATTATGAAAAAG
>CAZSJH010000138.1:0-1927 GCA_964607105.1 uncultured Rikenellaceae bacterium
TGTCATCTGCATGCTCTTGGTTATATTATCAGCATACATTATGACTTTTCCATTAAGATTACGTGCAGCCCTTCCTGCTGTTTGTGTCAGCGAGCGGGATGATCTCAGGAATCCCTCCTTATCGGCATCAAGCACAGCTACCAGGGATACTTCAGGCAGATCCAGCCCTTCCCTGAGGAGGTTAACACCAACAAGCACGTCAAACTCACCTGAACGCAGTCCTTCAATTATCTCGATTCTGTCAAGGGTGTCTATATCAGAATGTATATACCGGCATTTTATTTCATACCTGCTCAGGAATGCAGTAAGTTCCTCTGCCATTCTTTTAGTAAGGGTTGTAATCAGGGTTCTTTCATTCCTGGAGGATCTTTCCCTGATCTCATCCATAAGATTGTCCACCTGGTTTATGCTTGGTCTTACTTCGACCGGGGGATCCAGCAATCCAGTGGGTCTTATAACCTGGTCAACAAATACACCCTCACTTTTTTCAAGCTCATAGTCAGCTGGTGTTGCACTCACATAGATCACCTGGCCAACCAGGGACTCAAACTCCTCCAGTTTCAGAGGCCTGTTATCAAGGGCTGCTGGTAGCCTGAAACCATAGTCCACCAGTGTTTGTTTCCTTGAATGGTCACCACCGTACATAGCTCTGATCTGTGGCATACTGACATGGCTTTCATCCACGACAGTAATAAAATCTTCAGGGAAGTAGTCTATCAGGCAGAAGGGGCGGGTACCGGGCTTACGACCGTCAAAATAACGTGAATAGTTTTCTATCCCGCTGCAGTAACCAAGCTCTTTTATCATCTCAAGATCGTATGACACACGCTGTTCCAGCCTCTGTGCTTCGGGAGTTTTACCAATCTCCCTGTAATAGGCTGACTGTTTTACCAGATCTTCCTGTATCAGGTGGATTGCCTGATTGATCCTGTGTCTTGTGGTCACAAAGATATTAGCCGGATAAATAATGTATTCATCGAGTTTTTCAATTGTTTTTCCCGACACAGGATCATAAAGTTCAATCTCATCTATTTCATCACCCCAGTATATTACCCTTACTGCTATATCGGCATAGGCAGGGAAAATATCAACGGTATCGCCCTTAACCCGAAAGGTACCCCTCTTAAATTCCATTTCATTCCTGGCATAAAGGCTGTCAACCAGTTTGCGTAGAAAATGATTTCTGGAAATGTTATCTCCCTTCCTGATATGTACGGTATTGCTGTGGAAGTCATCAGGATTGCCTATTCCGTAAAGGCATGACACTGATGATACAACGATTACATCCCTTCGTCCTGAAAGCAGGGATGAAGAAGCACTGAGTCTTAATTTCTCTATTTCTTCATTTATGGAGAGATCCTTTTCAATATATGTATCTGTGACGGGGATATAAGCTTCAGGTTGATAATAATCATAGTAAGAAACAAAGTATTCCACTGCATTGTCAGGAAAGAATTGCCTGAATTCCCCGTAGAGCTGTGCAGCAAGTGTTTTATTATGGCTCAGTACAAGCACAGGCCTGTTAAGCTGCTCAATAACATTTGCAATGGTGAATGTTTTACCACTACCTGTAACCCCCAGCAATGTCTGACAGGGTGTTCCACTATTCAGTCCTTCAACAAGCTGTTTTATTGCTTCTGGCTGGTCACCAGTAGGTATGTATCCCGAAACAAGCTTAAAATTCATTATTCTTACTCGCTCTTACTTATTATACAATAAACAGGAAGATGGGATGATATGCCACCGGTATATTCATCACCTCTGTAGGTACTAAGCGGCTCAATCTTGTCTTCAGATATTTTTTTGGGCAGGTATACCTTAGCTGATTCAGGATCAATAAAGTATTCTGTATGCTCATTTAATAGCGAGGATGATATGATTATCTGGTCCCACATTTTCCAGGTGCCCCCATGGTTGACTGTTCCCA
>CAZSJH010000138.1:1937-7894 GCA_964607105.1 uncultured Rikenellaceae bacterium
TCATAGAACAGGTTATAAAGGTCCCTATAATCAAGGTTTTTTCTTTTATTGGCAGCATTCAGGACATTCATCATGCTTCTGCCTGTGGGTTCTTCAAAGAAAGATCCCATAATAATGATTTTTGCGTTTTTTTCAAAATTTAATATCTCATCAATATTTTTTCTCAGAGCAATGGCTGCACCCATCCTTAGATTTTCAGGTGCCATTGCATCATTTTCAATTCCCGGCCAGCGGTTTATGAAGAAATGACACCTGCCAATGCCCTTTATTTCAGCCCTGACATATATAATATTATAAGTGTATCCATCGTTCAGCCTGTTGAATGTTGTATCAATTTTGATGAAGCTCATTTCATCAACTGTCATAATACCGGTTTTTGCCAGTAGAGCAACATCTGTTCCTTCAGTGTCTGTGAAAAAAACTGTATAATCAGCCCTTCTAAATTTTCTGTCACTTATTATATCATCGATCACTTTTTTGTTTTCCACGCCGCTCAAACCTATTATATCTGGTTGCTTAAAATCTCCGGCCTCGTTTATATTTTTGGCAATACCGCTTACCTTGGCTTCATATTTTTCTTTGTCCCATGCCCATGCACTCCCCGGCAGGTAATTATCATCGGCAATACCGGGATCATTGTTTATATCAAACAGGTTATCAGTATTATAAAAAAGTATTGTAATCTGTTCGGGTAATGTTTCCTGGGCAGTTGTCAGGTAGGAGACGGCCAGGAAAAGAAACAGTAATATATTTATTCTGGGCATGATTGTTTTCATTTTAAATGTTTAATACAAACCTACTGATTCTTTTAAAATAATTAATTCCGATGCCGGATAAAATGAGTAGCGGCTTTATAAAAACAGAACTTCATCATGTAATTATGATAGGATTTTATATTAAAATAGGTATTTTTGAAACAGTCTGTTTAGTATAATAAGACAGGAATATGAAGACTTTTAAGAAGACTTTCTCTCTGAATACTGGCATTGAAGATGTATATGCCGCGCTTACCAATCCTGTAACAATTGAATTATGGTCGGGCTATCCTGCAGTGATGGAAACAAGGCCAGGATCATTGTTTTCCATGTGGGAGGGGGATATTGAAGGAATGATCCTTGAAGTACAGGAAAATAAGAAGATAGTACAGGAATGGTTTTTTGGTGACCGGGAAGAAAGATCAATCGCCACCATTATCCTGATACGCGATTTTGGCAAAACACAGTTTATGGTTGAGCACACCAATATACCTGATGATGCATATGAGAATATTGCATCGGGCTGGACGGAATATATAATTGGAGCAATTGAAAGCTTCCTCAATCCTAATTTCTGAGGTAATTATTTACCTATCAGGCAATTTTCTTCAGTGTTGAATAAATATCCTCCATCCCCGAGGTGATAAGATACGCTATCCCTTTATAAAAGTCAGTTTCTGCATGTTCCTGCACCGACATATTCCACTCATTTATCCATGGGTTAATATATGTTCCAATAAATTTTACCAGGTCTTTCCTTATCTCCCTCCGGCAGACTTCATCCTCAAGCTCAGTGTATTTGTTAAGAAGTAGATTTATGAACTGCAATTCCACTCCCAGGTGATCGTCCGGTATTTCCCCCTTAAACCTTGATTTCCAGCCATAGGAATTGTACATTCTTCCTGCTTCTATGATCACCGTGTCATTAATTATATTGTCAGCTGACATATAAACTGAGCTGTAGGGAGGTGCCGGGTAATAGCCCTTACCACCAAATAATTCGAGATGATCATTTATAATCAAATCATAATCCAGGGGATGTTCAGTATCGATTTTCCTGAGGTGAGATGCAGCGCGTATAAACTTTGGATTATCACTATTCACAGGCAGCTTCTTAAACAGGTCCATTTCAATAACATCATTTATGCAATCTTTCTCAGGCTGGTATAGAATAAAGCTGCCTGCAAAAGACAGCAGCATATTGTAAGAAGTAAAAAAATTATCATCTAAATCAGTCCATCCTTCTGTCATAAGGCCGGGTTTGTGTAAGTTAAAGAGTAAACCCTGTAAAGAAAATCACACATCAATGCAAGGCTCAAAAATATAACATCTGAAATCCTGTTTTTGTTCTTGATCGCTGCAATAAGTGAGGGAACCGAAAAAATGATTGTTACAAGGCACAGCAAGAAATGGAGTTCAAATAATTTAAAACTAGCATTATATAGCCTGAATATTAGATAGTTAATTAATGATATATAAAATAATAGCGTAAATAACATTTTAAATTTAACTGCAGTAGTTGGATCAGTCTTTTTTATAAAAAAGTATACAATGGCGGTGCCGGCAAGAAGTACTGTAATAATGAACGACAGGGGGAATGAGGGATGATTTAATTCATATAATGATGGCAACATATATGTTCTAATCATGAAATAAACAAGGAATAAACCTGTAATTATTACCAGTATTTCCGGGATTGAGTGTGGTATTTTCTTTATTTTAAACCTGTTGAAAAGATACCACAGCAGCAATAATGTAAGGAGTACTACTTCTGCGAGTATCTCCCTGCTCATCCAGCTGCTGCCTACGTTATTTATCGCATTATATGCGTGGCGTGGATAGTTTAAGTGTGCGAAGGAAAAAAGCAGGCCGGCAACTAGCATCACCAGTGAGGTAAACAGCGTATATTGTCCTGTGATTTGTCTTTTATCATTACCCGGTGAAATTCTCATATACACCCCTCTCATTATCATCAGTCCCACCGATGCCTGGGTGAGCCATGTAAAAAGAGCGAGTGAGATATTATAATTTTCCATTACAGTTCCTCCCTGTTAGCTATTAATGCATTCTTATCTGAAGCTTCCAGGCTGTCTTTATGAGGCCTGATTACTATGTTCGGTTCAGTGAGCGCCGGTGAGTCGAGGGGAAATATGGACCTGTTATTACCATACTTTTCCTTCAGTTCATCAATATATCCGAAGTCGAGTGCCCGCATCGGACAAGCATCCACGCATACGGGGTTCTGATTATTGCTTATCTTGTCGTAGCACATGTCGCATTTGGACATTCTGCCAGTTCGGTGGTTTAGCCTGGGAGCATCGTAAGGACAGGCCCATGTACAGTATCCGCAACCGATGCACTTGTCCTGGTCAATATCAACTGTACCTATATCCGTGATATGCATAGCCTGCGTCGGGCATGATTCTACACACAGAGGCTCACTGCAATGGTTGCAGGCAAGGGATACATGGTAAGCGAAAGGGTAAGCCGAAAATATTCCTTGATCGTCCACCCATTCACCTCCTTCTACATCAATTATTTTTCTCCAAAGCAGCCCCGGTTCAAGGTCATTCTTATCCTGGCAGGCCACCTGGCATGTTTTGCATCCGGAGCAATTAACAGTATCGATATAGAATCCGTATCTTTTCATCTGGCTTTTACAATATCAACCATAATAGTATGCTGAGCATTTCCCCTGGCAAAGGGAGTCCATCTTTCAGAAGTTAGTATGTTTACATTACCGCCCCTGTCAACACCCTCTTTATCAGGGTCATACCATGCTCCCTGAGGAATGTCGATCACCCCCGGCATTATCCTTTTGGTTATCCTGCATTTCAGTTTCATGGCTCCCCTTTCGTTCCATATCCTTACCATGTCACCATCATTGATTCCCCTGGATGTGGCGTCTGCCTGATTAATGAAAACCCTCTGTGGGAAGGCCTTCATGGTCCATTCGTTATTGTCGTGTGTTGAATGTACCCGCGGACCGTAATGATGTCCCATTGCCTGGAGGGGATATTTTTCTGCTTTTTCATCGAAGGGATTATCCCATTCCTGTATATATTTTGCCACAGGAGGTATTTCCACCGGATCACCGGCATTAAACAGTTCTATGGAGAATATTTCTATTTTACCCGAGGGTGTTCTAAGAGGGTATTTTGACGGATCCCCGGCAAAATCCTTAAGTGCCACTTTTGGATTATGAACGGGTTTAACGTATACCCCTGCGTTGCTTGCTTCAAATTTCCTGAAAACAGGCATTTCGGGGAAGCGTGTTTTCCTGTAAATTTCATCTATAAACCAGGCCACCCAGTCTTTTTCATCGCGTCCGCCTTCCGTATACTTATCGTAGACTCCGAATTTTTTCGACAGGTCTGCACAAATACGATAATCACTTTTTGTTTCAAAGGGAGGGTCAACAATCTTAGGGGCGAGGAAGACTTCATCACCGTATTTCCATCCGTCAGATACTCCCCATGTTTCAAACTGGGTACATGCGGGAAGGACAAGGTCGGCATATTTTGCTGAAGGGGTCATAAAATTATCCTGCACAATAATGAATTCAAGGAGGTCAGGGTTCTTCAGTATTTCAATTGTTCGGTTTATATTACCATGCTGGTTAACAAGGATGTTACTCGCCACTGACCATATAAGTTTTATATTGTTCTCTATTTTCTCTGCGCCTCTTATGCCGTGTTCAGGCCCGAGTTCTTTCCCTCTCAGGACTGCTTCGGTCCACAGGTATACTGGTATTATCCCTTTTACAGGGTTTGATCCCGAGGGGAAGACTGTCCAGAAAGGACCTCCTCCTGCCTGGTTAGCAAGACCGCTGGCCCAGCCGCCCGGGATGCCAATATTACCGGTTATTGCAGCCAGCGTGGCTCCCGCTCTTACCACCTGTTCTCCATAGGCCCTTCTTTGCATGCCATATCCCTGGTAGAGGACTGCGGGTTTGGTGCCTGCATATTCAAGGGCTATACGCCTGATTGTGGAAGCAGGGATGCCTGTAATTTTTTCGGCCCATTCCGGTGTTTTGGGTGTACCGTCCCTCGTCCCCAGGATATAGTCTTTATATGATTCTTCACCCTCGTATCCTTCAGGCATTGTGTCTTCATCGAAGCCTGAGCAGCATCTTTTTATGAAGTCATCATCAGTGAGGTTTTCTGTTATTATCACCCAGGCCATGGCGCTCATAAAAGCAACATCGGTGCCCGGTCTTACCGGGATCCATTCATCGGCCAGTGAAATTGCACTCGGGCTCATCCTGGGATCGATACAAACAACCCTGGCCCCATTTTCCCTTGCTTTCCTTATGAAGTAATCACTATTAGTACCGTCTTTCATCTCTGCCGGGTTCCAGCCCCACATCAGGATATAACGACTGTTCATCCAGTCCTGGCGCTGGTTCCCTGTTTCGAGGGTGCCAAACATTGTAGGAGTGGCAATATTAATACATGCCCAGCTGTAGCTATTATAATATCCCAGGCTCCCGCCCAGCAGGTTCATCAGTCTGGCAGCCGGCCATCTTCCGTTTGTGTTTGTATATGAACCTGTACCATAGGGGACGTGAATTGCCGAGTTGCCATATTTTTTTATTACCCCTGATATTTTAGTGTGCATAATTTCATAAGCTTCATCCCAGCTTATCCTTTTGAATTTAGCTTCACCTCTGCCTCCGGTTCTGAGCAGGGGATATTTAAGTCTGTCAGGGTGATATTGTCTTTTGCGGTACGATCTGCCCCTGATGCAAGCCCGCAGTTGTGGGTCAGAAATGTCATCACCCTGGCGGTCATCAGTTTCTATGCGTGTAATAATACCGTTCTGAACGTATACCTTAAGCAGGCATCTCCCTCCGCAATTGTGTGCAGGGCATGCAGTTCTTACAATCCTTTCTTCCCTGATGGGATCAATTAACTCACGCGAATTTCCGTCACATGAAACAAAAACACCGGGGCCCAGCAATGTACCTGTTGCAAAAGATGACCATTTGATGAAGCTTCTCCTGTCAATAGTCGTTCCTGATCGTGATATATTATGTTTTTTTCCTGGCATACAGGAGGTAAAAATAAATAAAATTAGGAATAATGGAACCGAGGAGTCTGAGGTTGACGAAGGCAAGCGAAGGTGACGAGCTCGACGAAGCCCGCGGCACGGATCTGGCTTTGTCCGCCGTAGCATGGCACGGATCTGGAGATCCGCGCC
>CAZSJH010000139.1:0-7851 GCA_964607105.1 uncultured Rikenellaceae bacterium
GCTTCTTCTATTTCTTTCTCTATCTCCTCAAAATTGATGTCCTCAATCTCTTGCATGGCTTTTTCGTATTCCTTCAACGTATCATCGATTTGATCCTGGTATAAATGATAGTCTTTCTGCGGGATTACTTCACCTTCTATAATAAGTTCAGTGATGTTCCCATTCTCAACAGTCATTTTTACATTCTTTTCCAAGTTGTCAGAAGGATCTGTCCAGATAGTTTTAATTGTTCCCGAATTCTTCTTGCGCAGAGTGTCCTGATCAAATATTGTGTTTTCATTTATGGTATTCACTCTAAAGTCCTGAGCGCTGCTATAAATTTCTGTTTTGAATCCTGTGAGAAGAACAAGTGCTGTAATCATAAATGCAATGCCTGAAGTGGCAATAATTTTCTCTTTTAAATAATTCTTTTTCGTTTTCATGGCTGCGATTCTTTTAATTCTAGTTATTAGATTATTATTTTTCATTTTAAAAGTTACTGCTTGTACAGGAGGGTATTGTTTTACTTCCTGAAGGCTTAAAAGGGCTTTTGCATACACGATTGTATTGTTGCCTGCTGATAAGGCAAGATCATCGCAGCAAGCTTCCCTTTCCCTTCTCATAATTTCGGAGATGAACCAGACTGAAGGATTGTAAAACATAATAATCTCAATCAATGTTTGGAGAACATTAACCAGGTAATCACTCCGCTTTATATGAGCCAGTTCATGGGCAATTATTGCTTCAACCTGGTCTACCGGTAATGTGGTTAATACTGATGCCGGCACTATCAGAATAGGTTTGAGCCATCCTGTAACCATTGGAATTTCACAGTAACAGGACTGTACTGCCGTAATCTTTTTGTTTAAATTAACTTTTCTGGCTATTCTCTCAAGAGTTGATATCCAGAGGTCGGGCAAGTTTGAAACTCCCCGTTTCCTGAACCGGCTAGCATATATGGAGGCAAGGGTAAATTTTGTACCGAATACAAATACTCCAATTATCCATATCATTAATATGAAATCAGAATGATAGATAAACAGCCTCTGTAATTTACCGGTAATAACCTTTGTGTTTTGAATAATACTCTGCCTGACTGATTGAAAGCTTTGTCCTGCAATTTCTTTTTCAGTCTTAAGTTCTGGAAATTCCTTTTCAACCATTATTCCATTAGCGGATATTTCACTTAGGTCGGTTCTTATATTTATAAATATTAATGTGGAACTTAATAAAATAATTGCCAGGCCTGATGTTGCAATATTATACCGGGTGCGGGCTGATTTCCTTATCAAGACAAATAATATGGCAGCAACTACTGATATTACAACCCCTATCCATAATGAATGCATGATAGTGAGAACCAAGGCAGTAAGTGTTTCCCAGCTTATTATATCAGTCAGCAGTTCCATTTTCTTTCTTTTCCAGTTCGTCAATAAATTTTTTTATTTCTTCCAGCTCACTCAGTGAAGCCTTATGGTTTCCCAGTGCCTGCATAACAAGCCTGTGAGCAGATCCTGAGAACGCATTCTTCAGGAAGCTGTCAAGCATACGGGCTTGTATTTCTTCCCTTCGGGCAATCGGGGAATAGATGTGACCCTTCGATTTTTCGTCCCTGCTCAGTAATTTTTTATCGAGCATTATCTGCATCAGTTTCAACGTGGTTGTATATCCGGTTTTCTTATGATCGTTAAGTTTTTCATTAACAAAACGTACGGTAGATGGACCGCTATCCCATAAAACCTGAAGAATTTCAAGCTCTGATTGTGTTGGACGGTATTCAACTTTTTTTTCCATATTACGAATAATTTCGTAGATAAAGTTATACGAAACTTTTCGTACTATCAAATTTTTTTGGTTAATGCAATGTTAAAGCAATGTAATTAGGGATTATATGAAGCCCTGCAGTTTTATATTAAGGAGTATATTCATATTCAGATTAATTACTTTCTACTACAGCCTGTTCCTCTTTTTCCGGTTTATCAGGGGTTCTGAAGAGACCAATTTCTGATATCATCGCATTATCCCGTGATTTTACGATAGTAAGTCTGATCCTGTCGCTATTGATGACAGGGAACTGGAGGAGTTTTTTATAACCTGCTGTGGTTGACGATACCAGTTCAACCCATTCATCGTTTACATAGGCTTCAAGCTTAAATTCCTCTATCCTCTGACCTTTTGCTAAATTTTCCTGGATCATAAAAAGATTAAAAGCCTTGATAAAAGGAAATTTGTATTCAATTTCAGCGGGGAATTTTTCAATGAAAGTATATGTCTCACTATCACCGTCAACGCTTTTGCGTGCACCATTGAATTTTGTGAAGGCTCTGAAGACAATATTCTCTTCAAAGGTCCTGTCAAGATATGACTTAAATTCTTTAAGACGCCTGGCATCGTTTTCATTTATCAGTCCCCGGGTATCGGGTGGTATGTTAAGCAGCAGGACAGCGTTCCTGCCAACTGAATTCATATATATGTCAAATAATTTCTCCAGTGATTTGACTTTATCATTCTCCTCTTTGTGATAGAACCATCCCGGGCGTATAGATACATCGACCTCGGCCGGGTACCAGAACAGCTTTTTTGCTTTATTAAGCAGTTCTCTTGATCCGAGATCCTCAGATGTAGCGCTCAGACCTAGTCTTTCATTGATTAACTTGCTTTCCGGGCTCCCTCCCGGAGCGAATGCTGTCACACTCCATTCCGTTTCCCTGCCGTAGCCCGATTCTGTACCAACCCACCTTATGTCTTCTCCCATTATGGCTGTTACAGCTTGAGGCTGGCACCTTTCAATAAGACTGTAATAGGCTTCCCAGTCATATAGCTGTACTTTTCCGTTAGGACCCTCCCCGTTGGCTCCGTCAAACCATACTTCATCCACCTTGCCATACCATGTAAGCAATTCTTCCAACTGCTCCAAGAAAAAAATATTATAAGCGGGAGAATTTCCATATGATTCTGCATTCCTGTCCCATGGTGAAAGATAAATGCCAAATTTAAGACCAAAGTCATCACAGGCTTCCTTAACTTCCTTAACAACATCACCTCTGCCTGATCTCCATGAACTGTATTTTACAGAATGATCAGTTGTTTTTGTCGGCCACAGGCAAAAACCATCATGGTGTTTGCAGGTGAGTATTATCATTTTCAAACCTGACTCTGAAATTATCCGTGCCCACTGCCGGGCATCAAAGTTGGAAGGATTGAATAACTCAGGTGATTCAGTACCGTCTCCCCATTCCTGACCGGTAAAAGTGTTAATATTAAAATGTATAAAAGCTGTCATTTCGAGTCGTTGCCAGGCAAGTTGTTGACTGTCAGGGACTACCTTTGCAGCCATCTTTATTTTTTCTTCAAGGGTGAGACCGGCGGGAAAATTAAGGGTTTTCTCATAATAAGGACCTTCTTCATGTACTGTCTTGTGAATACATGAGGCTAAAGCTACCAGGCTTATTATTATGATTGTTTTAATATGAGATTGCATGTTAAATGGTTTAGTTTCTTTTTTTCATAGGCTTTGTCACCAGCTTATATTGCTGTATATTTTTCCATGGTTATTTATTACCCAGAGCAATTGTGAATTATCTGATAGCAAATAGGCTTCGTAACCAAAAGGTTTAATCAGGATACAGGGTTCGTATACATCTTTTTCATAGCCATACTTATATAGCTCATCGGTATTTGATGTATAAGATCCGTTTTCAGCTGCATAATTTCTCTGTGAATAGTAAAGTGTGCGGAGATTCCATTTAAGATCTTCATCGGGTTTTACTTCAAATTCAACAAAACCTTCACCGGCCTGTATTTCAGAAAATTGCAGGTATCCCCACCTTTCCGGATAGTGCATATTAACCAGTCCCTGTTGTGACCATACCCAGTTGTATTCAGGGTATCTTCTACCTGATTCGGGATCTATAGCTTTTATATAGCTGTCGTTTTCTATCTCAGTTCGCCAGTTGACTCTCGAGAAATTTATTCTCCACTGAACACTATCCCGTGGATTATCGCCGAACTCAGTAAGTACATCCAGAGGGAAAGCCAGCTCAGCTACCCATTTATTGTCTGTGTCAGAAGGGTCATTTATTGTCCCGTGAATAGATACTGCAGTTTGTATACCTCTTAAGTTCCAGGCATCAGCAACCCTGCCATTGTCGCGGTAAGGTCTGGTGAGGAACAGATCCCATATTGTATTATAAGCATTCATCTCAAACTCCATGTATTCATGTGTATCACCGTCAGGATCAATAAATACCTCAAAATCATTATCATAGAAGATTACTGTATCACGTTGCCTTAGTTTTGCCCATATATGTGGTTCGGTAAGCTCTGCAGCTATATACAGAAAGTCATCGTCCCATAACATTTTAACCCTGGTTCTGTGTAGCGGTAAGGGTTTTAGTTCTCCCTCAATATCAACAAAATCTTTTGTCCATTCCGTGGATTCCCATGATTTCTCATCAAGTTTTCCATCTATAGTAATGCCACCCGCCTTATAGCAGATATAATATTCCGGGTTGATTTCGGTAGCAGGCAGCTTAATTTTTTCCGGGTTTATACTGTACTGACTTATGCACTTTTTTTCATCCTTACAACCAGAGGCAATGAACAAAACAACTATTACTGCTGTAATTATGATAGTACCTGAGGATATGAGGGGTATTGACTTTTTGGTCATGACTGAATATTAATTATTTAGACAATACTACGTTTTGCGGAATTTATCTAATAAAGTAATTCGTCGACTAATATAATAAAATTAGCCTTATATTTGTTTAGAGCATTTGCCTGCAGGCATGAAAGAAGATTAGCAAATTAAATAATTAAATAATTAAATAATAGAAATAAGATGAACAGAGATTCAATAATATTTGACCTTATTGAAAAGGAAAGGCAAAGACAACTGGATGGTATTGAGCTTATTGCGTCGGAAAATTTTGTTAGTAATCAGGTATTGGAGGCGATGGGCTCCGTAATGACGAATAAATACGCCGAAGGTTACCCGGGTAAACGCTACTATGGCGGTTGTGAAATAGTTGACCAATCAGAGGCAATTGCAATTGAGCGTCTTAAGAAGCTCTATGATGCTGAATTTGCTAATGTACAACCTCATGCCGGGGCACAGGCCAATATGGCTGTATTCATGTCGGTCCTGGAGCCCGGTGATACATTTATGGGACTCGACCTGGCTCATGGGGGTCACCTTACACACGGTTCGCCCGTTAACTCATCGGGTATTCTTTACAGGCCGGTACCTTATGGTGTAAACAAAGATACCGGAATGGTTGATTATAATAAGATGGAGGAGCTTGCTCAGCAAGAGAAACCTAAGATGATTGTTGGGGGCGCATCAGCTTATTCAAGGGAATGGGATTATGAAAGGATGAGAAATATTGCGGACAGTGTAGGTGCAATATTCATGGTCGATATGGCACATCCTGCTGGCCTGATAGCTGCGGGCTTAATGAAAAATCCTGTAAAATATGCTCATATTGTTACATCAACCACACATAAAACCCTCAGGGGCCCGAGGGGGGGAGTTATACTGATTGGTAAAGATTTTGATAATCCCTGGGGTAAAACTACCAGGAAAGGTGAGGTAAGAAAAATGTCAGCTCTTATTAATTCAGCTGTTTTTCCAGGCACACAGGGTGGACCTTTAGAGCATATCATAGCGTCTAAGGCAGTTGCTTTTGCTGAAGCAATGAGTCCTGAATTTAAAATATACCAGTCGCAGGTTCAGAAAAATGCTTCGGTAATGGCAGAAGCGTTCATTAATATGGGATATAAAGTAATATCAGACGGTACAGATAATCATTCCATGTTGATTGACCTGAGAACAAAATATCCTGAGATAACCGGTAAGCAGGTAGAAAATACCCTCGTTAAAGCTCACATTACAGTGAATAAGAATATGGTTCCTTTCGACTCACGGTCACCTTTCCAGACATCCGGCTTACGTGTTGGTACGGCGGCAATAGCCACAAGAGGGTTAAAAGAAGATTCCATGGGTAGTATAGTGGAGATGATAGATAAAGTCATTTCTAATATTGAGGATGAGTCTGTTATCACTAAAGTTGGTAAGCAGGTAAATGATATGATGAAACCATATCCCTTATTTGCCTGGTAAGATATCGGATATTGAATTAAGGGTGATGGCATAGGATTCGAGCTTACGCCATTGGAAACCTCATACGGGAGGTTTAGCTATTTTCTTTTTAAACATTTTATATATCTTTACGCATGTTACAACTCACACGGCTATATGAGTAAAAGGAAATTATTATTTATAGTGGATGATGATCCCTTCATCAACCAGTTGGTAATTAAAAGATTTAACTCAGAGGAATATCTCGTTGAGCCTTTTGAATACGGTGAGGAATGTATTCAAGCTCTTGAAAAGGATCCAAACCTTATCATACTCGATTATTATTTTTTTAAACCGGGAATTAAGGTTTTAAACGGGATGGAAATTTATGATAAGATTAAGGAGACAAAACCGGATATTCCTGTTATAATGCTCTCAGGCCAGGACAGGGGGGATGTGGTTCTGGAAATGGCTCGAAAGGGCATAAGCGATTATATAATAAAGGATAATTCGCTAATTTCCAACCTTGAGAAGGCTATAGTCGAGATCCTCGGGGAAGACAATCATTAGGATACTTATGGAGTGGTATACTTATCTGGCCATTATTGCTGTGGGTTTTATTGCAGGTTTTATAAACGTCATGGCCGGGAGTGGCTCCCTTCTGACCCTGCCTCTTCTGATGTTTCTGGGTCTTCCTGCAACCGTGGCTAACGGAACCAACCGTATAGCTATCTTCCTGCAGAATGTAGTGGCAGTTGGCAGCTTCAAAAAGCAGAAAGTTTTTGAGTTCAGAGAAGGTTTGTGGCTGGTCATCCCCGCCACCGTAGGTTCATTGATTGGAGCCATGATAGCTGTCAATTTCAACGAACATATCCTGAGGATGTTTATCGGAGGCTTACTTATCTTCATGTTCTTTATTATACTTATAAAGCCAGAACGGTGGATCAGGAAGCAAGCAGGTAGTATAGACGGCAGTCCCAGATTCTGGCGAATAGTAATATTCTTTTTTATAGGTATTTATGGTGGCTTCATTCAGGCTGGTGTTGGTTTCTTCCTGCTTGCCGGGCTTGTATTGGGTGTTGGAGCGGACCTTGTTAAGGCCAATGCTCTTAAAGTATTCATTATCCTCGTATATACGGCTTTTGCCCTGGTTATCTTTTTCATTAACGGGCAGGTAAATTTGCGTGTGGGGCTGATACTTGCCGTAGGAAATATGCTGGGTGCTTTCATAGGGGCCCGCAGTGCTGTAAGCTGGGGGCCAAAATTTGTCAGGGTAATACTATTGCTGGCGATATTTGTTTCAGCTATGGAGCTATTAGGTATATTTGATCTTTTTACCTGAGGATAAAATGATATGTTATTGTTCCTTTTTGTATTACAGGTGCATCCGGTTTGCGATCGAACTTAGCTGCCATTGCAGCATTGCGTGCAACTGTCAGGAAATATTCTTCTAAGGTGGTCGACCCTTTTACACCCGGTACCGCCTGTGTAACATTACCGTTACGGTTGACTGTTACCTCCACTACAACTATACCTTCACTCTGTATATCATACTTTGGATTTGGCAATGATGTGGCCTGGCGTCCGGCAAGGTCGAATGATATACCTTCTGTCCCTGTTCCTCCTCCTTCACCGTAGACCCCTGCATTAACTGCCCCTGTTTCAACACCCTGGTTACCCCGGCCTCCTTCAATTCCCTCATTCGCATTTGTGTCAGTTCCCCTTGCATTTGTCCTGGCCAATGCATCCCTGGTACGGTTCATTATGTCTGTACGGCGTTGTTGCTCTTC
>CAZSJH010000140.1:0-7828 GCA_964607105.1 uncultured Rikenellaceae bacterium
TACAGGGATCTTGCTAATAAGAAGGATTATAATGTTGTAAAATCGCTTTTAATTGCCCCTGATTTTTCTGATGAATTCATAAATGAATGTGAATTGGAGTATGAGCTAAACCTTTCCCTTATAACTGCTGAATCTCTTATCAAAATTCTTAATGGATTTAAAGAAAGCAAGATGGACAAGCTTCCATATAAATTATTGATGAGAGATGTATTATTACAGCCTGACAGGATTTTAAAAGCTATTAAATAAGACTAGTTTATTTTATATGTAGTCAAAAGGTTTTTATCACATTTAGTCTCCTGGAGCTTTTAAGAAAGTAGAATAAGCTCCATCAGATATTAAATACTAATCCGTACACAATATGGAAAAAGAACTTTTTGTAATACAGGATGAAATCAGACAATCAAATAATTACCTGCGGTCAATAAGGAACTGGATTGCTTTTATAGCAATAGTGCTGATAATTATTCCTGTAGCATTTTACGTATTGGTTATCTTAGGGGTAGGTGTCGCGCTTATGGCATAAGAATGCCTTCACCTGCTCCTTTGTTTTATGATTTGGCGATTTTTATTAAATTGAGCAAATAATAGAATGCAGTACAATCTTATTATTAATGATAAAGAAAGCATATTACCCTGTAATCATCGTGGTTTTGTTGCTCATCATGCCATTATGCTCATCTGCACAGGAGAAGGCAGATACAATTGAGTATGAACCAACTTCACTTGAATTGCATGATATAGCAAAGACAGGGTTTATACCCGATACACTGGCTAAATACCCGGGCGGCGTTTACGGGATAAAACAGCATATTGGGAAAAATATCAGGTATCCGCTGTCTGCTGCCATGTCAAAAAGAGGCGGCCGTGTAATAGTAAGCTTCTCTGTAGACACAACAGGTAAGACTTGTGATTTTGTGATCCTGCGATCCGCAGGCAAACAGATTGACCGGGAAGCCATCAGGGTAATAAAAATTATGGAAGACTGGGAACCCGCTGTTAAGGATGGCCTTCCTGTAAAATCATATTACTGGCAAATAGTGTCATTTCATTCCCTGGGAATAATAAACAGGTGAGAGCTGAGAAGTATTGGTGCCGTAGTGTTTGGCTATTTCTCACACTCTTTCTTCAGGGCCTCGTTCATCTGCTCGAAACCTTGCTGGGTTTTTTTAAGCGTACTCCCCAATAAACCAACAAGAAGGCCATTGAATTTTTCACCCTGCACGAAGCGGGTGCCGCCAGACCTTGCCCGGGCTGGCCTTAATTTCAGTTTCTGTCCTTATCTCTTTCATGATTAACTATTTTGATTAATTAACTTCATCCCCACTTTTTAAAGCAATCTGGTAAATCAATTGTTCAAAATTATCTGTAATTGATCTTGTCTTTTTGTAAGCAGAAATTAAAAGTGCCAGGTTTTTTAGTGGTAAATCATTTAGCGTTATTCAACATATCCTTTTGGCTTTATCGAATGGGAGAAGATAGTATATTTGTTAATTACAGCTAATAAACCATAATTCTAATTTTTACTATGAAAAGCCTCAGATCTATTTCATTATTCCTTGCTCTGCTTATAACCACTGCCCTGTCTGCCCAGTATATCGAATACGAGGGGTGTACCAGTGTAATTGTAGGTAAAAAAGCTTCTGTTGATGGTTCTACGATGACATCTCATTCGTGTGACAGCGGTACGGACAGGACCTGGATTAATATTGTACCCAACAGGAAATATAAGGCAGGGTCTGAAACTCCTGTTTATCAAAGACCGAAGAGATCAGCTGGTCCGGATGACCCCGAAATGACTGAAGCAGGATATATTGAACAGGTGCGGGAAACCTTTGCATACATAAATACTGCCTACCCGGTGATGAATGAGCACCAGCTTGCAATTGGTGAGACGACCTTCGGGGGCAAACGTGAGCTCAGATCTGATAAGGGATTACTTAATTGCCCGGAACTATACCGCCTGGCCCTGGAAAGAGCAAAAACAGCGCGCGAAGCAATAAGGTTGATCGATGAACTGACAAAAAAGTATGGCTATAATGATGGTGGTGAGTGTTTTACTTTTGCCGACCCTGAAGAAACATGGCATTTTGAAATCCTGGGACCGGGTGAAGGAAAAGTTGGAGCTGTATGGGCTGCTGTCCGTATACCCGACGATGAAGTAGGTGTTTCGGCTAATCTTAGCCGCATAAGAACACTCGACCTGGATGACAGCGAGAACTATATGGCATCTGATAATGTCTTTTCACTGGCCGAAGAGATGGGATGGTGGGACAAAGAAAAGGATGGCGAATTCGAATTCTGCTATGCATATGCCAACAGGAGAAGCATGGCTTGCCGGAGACGCGAATGGAGAGTGCTGAGCCTGGTGGCTCCAGGCCTCGACCTGGACCCTAACGGCGAAAATTTTCCCCTCTCGGTAAAACCTGAAAAGAAATTATCTGTTAAGGATGTCCTGGCAATATTCAGGGATTATTACCAGGGAACTCCTTATGATATGACCAATACCCTGGTTGCAAGGAACAGGGATGGTGAGTACACCAAAAGCCCCGTTGCCAACCCCTTTATGAGCAGCGATACAAGGGATCTCCTGGGTATCGCAAGAGAGAGAACCATAGCCTGCCCCAGGGCTACCTATGTGCAGGTGACTCAGTCAAGAAACTGGCTTCCCGATGCCATTGGTGGTGTTGTCTGGCTGGGATACGATAACCCCTGTACCACACCTCACCTGCCATTCTATTGCGGTATTACCAGTATGCCTGAATCATATATGGTTGATGGCAGAAGGGAATTCAGGCGCGATTGTGCCTGGTGGGCCTTCCGGAGAGTAAGCCAGCTGTCATATATGCGCTACCAGCCTATGAGCGAAGATATTGAGGCCGTATGGTCAGAGATGGAGAATAATCTTTTTGACGGGCAGCAAGCTTTCGAGGAATATGTACTGCAACAGATGAAAAAGGATGAGGAAAAGGCAAAGGCCGAGCTGACAAAATATTGTATAGAGAATGCCGAGAAAGCAGTAAATGATTACTGGCAACTGGGCGATCAACTGTGGGGGAAATACACTAATTACTTCTAGCATGGCACGCCTCTGCCTGATTCGGTGAGCAAGGGTACTGGAAGGGAGGATTATTTATTATTTATTGGTTATATTGTTAAGGCCTTAACCCTTACTGCAAATAAAAATTTCCATCCAATGAGAACAATAGCAATATTCCTTGCGGTTTTAATAACATCCATTATTGGTGCACAACCTGGAAATTCCAACGGGCTAAACCAACGTGATGCAATATGGATATCTGTTCCGGGTGCCGGGGAAACAGATGCCGGGTTATATTTATTCAGGAAAACACTGACCCTGGAGACCAAACCCGTAACTTATAAAGTGTATGTCTCCGGGGATAACCGCTTTAAGCTATACGTGAATGAGCAGCTGGTTTCCATAGGGCCCGCGCTGGGCGATATCTCACACTGGAACTACGAAAAACTTGACCTGGCTCCATACCTGGAAGCGGGAGAAAATATTATTGCAGCGGAAGTATGGAATGAGGGTGACCTCAAAGCCGTATCACAGTTTTCATTAAAAACCGGCTTTATCATCCGGGGTGCAGATGATGCAACCTCTACCCTTAACACAAACGATACATGGAAATGTATAGAAGATGAAAGCTACACACCGATAAGACAACAGGTGCGTGGTTATTATGCTGCGGGTGCAGGCGACAAAGTTGATATGAATAAAAAAATCAGGGGATGGAAGAAACTGTCCTTTAATGATGACTCATGGAAGCAGGCCAGGCCTGCATTTGAAAGAAGGGGAAGAGGAGGAATGGGATTCAGCGCTCCTGGCGGCTGGACCCTGACCGAATCGATCCTGCCGCAAAGGGAACTTACATACCAGAGGTTGTTGCTTACAAGAAGAACAGAAGGAGGAGTAAGTGTTCCTGAAAAATTTCCTGCAGAAAAGAAACAGTGCCATGTTTCGGCAAATACAACTGCAAGCATACTGCTTGACCAGGCTTTCTATACCAATGCTTATCCCACTTTGATATTCAGCGGTGGAAAGAACAGTACGATAGTTATAACCTATGCCGAGGCTTTATATGATGAAAAAGGTGCGAAAAACAACCGTGATGTGATTGATGGAAAAACTATATCGGGAAGGCAGGATACCATTATTTCGGATGGATCTGATTACCAGAATTTCACCACTCTTGACTGGCGAACATACCGCTACGTGGAAATTAAGGTTGAAACAAAGGATGATCCTCTTATTATTGAAGATTTCTATGGTACATACACAGGCTATCCCTTCGAAATGAACGCGAGCATAGATGTTGATAAGCGGGAAATGCACAGTATGATGGATGTGGGATGGAGGACCGCCAGGTCATGCGCCGTTGAAACATATATGGACTGCCCGTATTACGAAAGATTGCAGTACATAGGGGATGCAAGGATCCAGCTTTTTGTTTCATACTATAACAGTGGTGATGACAGGCTTGCAAAAAATGCCCTTAACCTGATGGATTATTCCAGGAAACAGGATGGTTATACATTAAGCCGTTATCCGGATACAGAGAACCAGGTAATTGCTACATACTCGATGTGGTATATCTGTATGTTACACGATTACTTACTCTATGGTCGAGATCCGGAATTCCTGGAGGATAAATTATTGGGATCAAGACAAATACTGAATTTCTTTATTTCCCATATGGATGAAGATGGTTCATTGAAGAATGTTCCCGGGTGGAACTTTACGGATTGGGTCAATGGATGGCGCAGTGGTGTGGGTCCCTCGGCTGAGGACGGAAGCTCAGCACTGATGGATTTACAGCTATTGCTGGCCCTGCAGGCTGCCATTGAACTGGAAAAACATGAGGGAAGCCCTGAATTTGTTGAACTGTACAGTAAGCTGGCAGAGAAGATATCAGAGACTATTAAAAATAAATACTGGAATCCATCCAGAGGGCTTTTTGCTGACACACCCGGCAGGGATGAATTCTCACAGCATACAAACTCGATGGCTGTACTGGCCGGCCTGGTTGACCGACAGCAGGCAGAAGACATAGGTAAAATAATGTTGTCAGACAGCTCCCTGACCCAGGCTTCCATATATTTTAAGTATTACCTGCACCTGGCTCTTACAGAAGCCGGGCTGGGTGACGGATACCTTGACTGGCTGGATGTATGGCGTAAGAACCTTGCTCTTGGAATGACAACATGGGGTGAAATGTCCAACGTGGAAACTACACGATCCGACTGCCATGCATGGGGCTCCAGCCCTAATATTGAATTCTTCCGTATCATCCTGGGTATCCAGAGTGATGCACCGTATTTCAGAAAAGTAAAAATTGAACCACACCTGGGAGCCCTCAAACAAATTAGTGGAGAAATGCCACATCCTGAAGGTACGATATCAGTGAAGTATGAGATGAAAGGTAATAGCCTGGATGCTGAAATTGAACTGCCTCTAAACGTAGACGGCACTTTTACCTGGGAAGGAAAAACCCATAAGCTTAGCGGTGGGAAGAATAAATTGGAACTGTAACAGCCCTCGGATCAGCCCGGGTCAGCGTGTATTACTTTCATATTCCCTGACTACGATTTTTGCCTTTTCATAGTCAAGGTCAGACACAAAAACTTTTACTGCTTCAACTCCGCCCGGTGCTGCATGCCACGGGTTAAGGGTACCCATGTATTCATCTTTAAGAAAAGCTTCTATACCGGTGTCCTCCAGCAGACTTTTCACAATGCTAGCCTGCATAAACGAACCAGCAAATACCTCAACAGGAATAATATCTTTGTTGTCTTTCATGACCTCTCATTCAGATTTGGTTCATGCATACATCACCTAGATCAGGTATATTTCGTGTTGTGGGCTGTGCCTTTTTTTACCAGATGAATGATGCTTAATACGACTAAAATAGTTGAAATTATCAATAATTCATACGAACCCAGGTACATATTGAATCTATCCGGTTCAGTTACTCTGGAATTATCAGATATGAACTGGTGTGAACTCCCGAACATTATCACAATCCAGCTAAAATGAAGGGCCCAGGAATACCCGATATGCCCTGTCGTTATTATGAGGTTATTTCTTATGATGCCAACAAAGAACAAAGTTACCAGTGTAGAGATCTGGATTATCCCCCTGTCAAGGAAAACCCACCTGTAAAAAACAAAATGGATTACTGAGAACAATAAGGCTAATATTACAGAAGCAATAAGCGGTTTTTGTTTCCATTTATCGACCAATAAAAACAATGGTATTGCACCAAGAACAATTTCCTCGTTCAGGACATAAAATATATCATGATAATAGCTTCTCCAGTCTGTATATTCAATAAATACGCCCTCTTTGTTTGCGATATACTTCATTAATAAGTATGTCACAGATGTCAACACAGCAGCGAAAACAATTGATTTTAAAATTACCACCGGTCTCATTTTGAGACCTGACCGGTACAAAAAATCCTTTCCCCATATCAGGTAACTAAAAATAATAATGGCGACCGTCCCCAGCGACGAATTCCACCAACCTTCAAAATAATTATAGGATAACAGTAAATATGATAATCCAAGTAAAGAAAAGAGCATGTATCTTTTTGTGAATCTAATCACTTTGGATAAATGTTTCTTTTCGTTTCCTTTTTGAGGATCAATTGTATGTGAAGAGTGGTCCAAATATCTTATTAAAATGGTTAGAAATATGTGCTTTACATACCTCCAGGCATTATTTATATAGCAATATAGTTAATATGAAAAGCAATTCTTACTCCAGCCAGTTGTATTTTTCAAACAGGATGCAGGCTTCCGCGATTATGTTCCTGAAGTTTTCCGATGGCCTGTTGAACAGGCCGATGAAAAGGATATCTTTCTCCGGTATCACCAGGTAAATGGATAAGAAGCCTCCCTGGCTGCCGGTGTGATAAATAAAGTCCGTGTCAAAAGTGCGCTGACCCCTGAAGAGGAAATCCTGGTCGAGGAACCAGGAGAAGCCGATAAAGGGTTTAATGGTGTCGGTCCAGTTCGAAGGGTAAAATACAGTCCTTGACTTATCTATTGATTCCTGATCCAGAAAGACATTCTCCTGGATGGCCTCTTCGTAATTCGCCAGTTCAAGCACAGAACTCCACACGCCGCCATTGCCGGCGGCAGCAAATTTAGGGCACTCACCGTAATCATACTCTGTCCATGAAGTGCCTTCCCTTATATATGCATGGGCAACACCTGCCTCCGGTTGCGATTCGTCGGTTATGGTACTCGTTAGTATCCCCGAGGGAATGAAAATATTATCAATGAAATACTGCTGCCATTTCATGAATATACTTTTAGCCTTTGATATTTTTATGAAATGCCAGTTTATACAATACCATGGTTCTCAGCCATGCTTAAATATCCTGGTCACCCGGGGCAGTCACAGGGCTCTCTTCCTTCCCGGGTTTTCCGTTTTGATTTTCGCACGGACTTTTTGGCCTCCTGTTCCCTCTTCCCGTAGAAGGTGCCCTGTCGGCATTGATGATAACCGACCACTGTCCCATCGAACCCGGGTTGCGGGTGCTGATAGTAACACTAAGATTCCCGGTGAAGAGATAATATTGTCCTGATCTGACCTCGTATGGTTTCCCGTTTACTGTAGCCGTACCACTTCCCGCAATAGGCATTATATACAGACTTGTTGCAGAACCTGAATACATGAAATTACTGTTGCGGAGATTATCCCTGTTATATGTTCCTCCTGGTGTCACCAGGCAGAACTGCCAGTCTGAATTACCGGGATTGATCCTTATACCGGCTGCTTCCTCTGCCTGATCTCCAA
>CAZSJH010000141.1:0-7754 GCA_964607105.1 uncultured Rikenellaceae bacterium
TTAACAGTGGACGAGTATTCCTGTTCCCGGGAATGTCCCTGGTATAATAGGTATAATATAAAGTAGCAACTACCACATCATCAAGGCATACAGGCTGAGTACCTGTAGTGGCAGTATAAGTTATTTTTTCCCCGTTAATGGTGGTAGTGTGCCTGGTTATGACAGTTGAATCAACTGGTGTAAGCCTGTCCTGTGACAGAACTGATGTTCCGGCAATTATCAAAAGAATAAGAGATAAGAATGACTTTTTCATTGAATAAGGGATTAGGTTTAAGCTTTTTACCAAAATAATTCATTTTTATCAAAAATACTGATAGATCAGGTTTTGGATCGATAGGTTCTGTAATTATTAATATAGAACAGACCCTGAAAAAAGATTGTAAGACCGAATAAAAACCATGGGCCACTATCGATGAAATCAAAATAAGCAACAGATCCAATGACCACGATTATATACCATAGGCAAAGCAAGATACCTGCTACAAGCTCATTAAACCAGGAGACAATAAAACCTGCATAGAAAAGGGCTGCAAGAACAGGAAACAGGATAAAGGGGAGATGTGAATAATTAAGTGAATCCTCGCTTAAGATGCCTGCCATGATAGTAATAGCATAAAGAATGGCATAGTTTACTATTAGCAGTCTAAATACAAATCTCCAGTAAATCTGATTTGTTGGTTGTGGACCGACTTTGCTCTTATAAGCCTTCAGATTCATCAGAACACCGATTACCAGAGCAGGAACCGCAAGCACCATAACCATGCCGGCTTCTTCCCATATAAACCAGCTGAAGATCCATATCCCAATGTTCCAAACCTGAAGCATTGAACCACTTATCTTAAGATTGAACCAGCTGAAAATGGTAGCGGTCAGGAAGACTAAGAAAATCAAAATAACTAACAGACTGTCAAGATTGATAAGGTTAGTCTCACCTGAGATAAACTCACTTATAAGGCCTGCAAGGTAAAGTACACAATAGACTGAAGTTAGAATTTCCAGAATATACTTCGATATTGTTTTCATGAGACCGGGTTTTTAAGGTATAGTACTTAAGGATTGATTAAATATATGAATTTCTATGAACTTAACTTTATTTCATCTGACTTTGCATGCCGAAACAAGACACGGGTCAGAGACCCGCGCCAGCGAAGGTGGGTAATCCAACGATCCATTCCTTATGTTTACCAGCATATGATAATTTATTTACTATTCTATTTTTGTTAATTATTAACCCGCATATTAGGATTTTAGTCGAACCCATTTCAACGATTTAACGATTAAACAATTAAACAAATATTAAATATCATGAGAACACAGATCAAATTTTTTCTGCTAATAGTATGTATTTCATTTACAACTATTTCAGTCCAATCACAGGATGCCGGTAAAATCCTGAATGTTGATGATTATGAGAGGTGGAGCCGGATTACTTCAGTTAACATTTCAGATGATGGAAAGTGGATGACCTATGCATACAGTCCAAACGGGGGTGACGATACCCTCTACATTAAGAATATTGATTCAGGTGAAATTATCTCGGAGCCTTACTGCAGTGATCCCGAATTTTCATATGACTCAAAATGGATTGTATATAAAAGAAACCTGAAAGATAAAGAAGCTGAAAAGCTGCGTAAAAGCAAAAAACCTGTTCACAGTGAAGGAGTGCTGCTTAATCTTTATACAGGTGAGAAATATGAATGGGAAAAGGTGGATGACCTGTCATTGTCACCAAAATCAGGCTACCTGGTTATTAAAAAAGCAGGTGACAATAAGGATTACAAAGGGGCAGATATTCTGATCATGGATCTTGAAAAAGGTAGCTTAATGAACATAGGGAATGTAAGCCAGTATAAGTTTAACAAGCAGGGCAGTCACCTGGCGTATATCATAGATGCTGAGGATAAAGCAGGAAATGGGATTTATATCATTGACCTTGCGATCCGTACCCATGTACCACTGGATACAGACACATTAACATATAGCCAGTTAACCTGGGATGATGAAATGCTTTATCGTTCAGAGTGGGGCAATAAAGGTACCTCCCTGGCCGTATTGAAAGGAACAAGGCCAGACAGCCTTGAACAAAGGATCAATCAACTCCTGGTGTTTAATAATATTGATTCATCTGATCCTGAATTAATAAGCTATATGCCTGCCGGTAAAGAGACTTTTCCGGATGACTATGTCTTAAGTGAGCAGGGCAGGCTCTCTTTCAGTCTTGATAATAAGAGTATGATTATTAGTATAAAAGAGCAAAATACAGTGCTTGAGATGAGTAAAGATACCATAGCTAACATTGATGTCTGGCACTGGGACGATGAAGAAATACAGTCAGTACAAATGGTGCAAGACAGGAGAAACCGGATGTCAACATATACAGGCCTGCTTCATCTTGACAATATGTCATTTGTCCAGCTCGAATCAGATGATATACGTACCAGCATGGTTAACCGTAATGCTGACAGGATTATCGGGGCTGATCCAAAGCCCTATATATCAGATACTGAATGGGGTGGTGGTTATAGCGATTATTATGTAATAGATGCAGCAACAGGAGAAAAAACCCTTATTGAAGAAAGAATAGGAAGGGTAATGGGATTGTCACCTGATGGTGATCATTTCCTGTATTTCAAGGACGGACATTTCTTTGTTTACAGCCTGCCTGGCGGTAAACTGACAAATATCTCGGAAAATATCGAAGTAAGTTTTATTGATATCAATGAGGATCACCCTTATGAGAATCCTTCATACGGGTTGGCAGGATGGTCCGCAGACAGGGAAACGGTGTTTCTTAATCACCTGTATGACCTCTGGGCTGTTCAACTTGACGGTAGTGGCGGATATAATCTGGCAGGTAATTACGGGACAGATAACGAGATACGCCTGCGATTCAACCAATCGGGTAGTCCTTTCAGAAGAATGAGAAGCAGTAGCCAGGATGAAGACCCCTATATTGATACAACGGAAGATATTTACATCACTGCCTACGGGGAGTGGACCAAGAAATCGGGTTACTTCCTGCTTAATGATGGAAAACCTCCAAAGAAACTGATATTTGATGATGCAAGCTACGGGAGGCTTACAAAAGCCCGGAATGCTGATCAATTTGTGTTTACTCGAGAAACATTTGTTGATTTTCCAGATTATTATACCTGTGATTCAGGCTTCAGGAGGCCTGTTAAACAAACTGATGCTAATCCGCAACAGTCAGGATATCTCTGGGGCCGTAGGGTGCTTATAGACTATGAAAACAGCCATGGTGATAGATTACAGGCCACATTAACCCTGCCTGCAGGATACGAGAAGGGGGAAAAATATCCCATGATAGTATATTTCTATGAAAAAATGTCTAACAGGCACCATAGTTATTCAATGCCTGCCTACGATGACAGGCTTCATATGTCTACATATGCCAGTAACGGCTATCTTATTCTGATGCCTGATATTAAGTATTATGAAGGTCAGCCGGGTTGGTGTGCACTAGACTGTGTGACAGCTGCTACCCGCAAAGTGATTGATGAGGGTTATGCAGATCCCGACCATATTGGTTTGCAGGGTCATAGCTGGGGCGGTTACCAGTCTTCATTCATTCTTACCCAGACAGATATGTTTGCATGCGTGGTAACGGGTGCTCCTGTAACAAACCTGACAAGTATGTATAATATCCTTTATAAAAACACCGGGACCAATAACCAGGGTATTTTTGAGAAAGGGCAGGTGCGAATGGGTAAAGGAATGTTCGAAGATATGCAGAACTATATTGACCAGTCACCAGTCCACAATGCCTCTGGCATAAGTTCTCCTTTCATGATACTCCAGGGTACAGTTGATGGTGCTGTAGACTGGAACCAGGGGCTTGAGTTCTATAATGCTGCCCGCAGACTGGGGAAGAAAGTGATACTGTTATCCTATCCTGACGAGAATCATCACCTGGCAAATAAGAATAACCAGATTGATTTCCAGAAGAGGATGAAACAATTCTTCGATCATTACCTTATGGAGTTTGATGCACCTGACTGGATGAATGAAGGTATTCCTTATAAGGATAAGAAATATAATAAGGCGAAGTAGTTTAATGTTTTTAGTTATATAGGAGACTATTTGGTATTATTGATAATATTTTCATATTCCCGGATCATTTCATTCAGTATGTCCGGACGGGTTTCAGCCAGGTTCGTCTGCTGGCCGGTATCCTCATCCAGATTATAAAGCTGGTAAACATCAGAATTTCCCAGCTCTATGTTAACATTCCGGGCAATAGGAGGACCTGGGTAAGGAGGAATCATTACCCAGTTACCTTTCCTGAAGGCTGTTCTTCCGCCTGCTTCAAGGATCAATTCTGTTCTTCCTGCAGTATCTGATCCAAGGAACAGATCCAGCATATTATAACTATCAGGTCCTCTTTTCCCACTGCCTGTCATGCCGGACAATGATGATATAATGTCTATCTGCGAAGCAAGGGCGTCAGATATGCCCGGTTCTATCCTGCCTCTCCAGTATGTTATAAAGGGCACCCTTGTACCTGCTTCAAAGAGGCTGTATTTTCCACCCCTGAAAGGGCCGGAAGGATTGTGGTCACCCAGTTTTTCTACAGCATAATCGACATATCCGTCATTTATCACTGGACCATTATCACTTGATAATATAATCAGAGTATTTTCCAGCATACCTTCATTCTCCAGTGTGTTTATTAACTGGCCTATACACCAGTCAGCTTCAACAATCACATCACCTCTCGGGCCCATACCCGTTTTACCAACAAATCGCTCATGTGGTGTTCTGGGCACATGTGGCTGCTGGAGAGCGTAATAAAGGAAGAAAGGTTCATCTTTATGGTTAATTATGTAATTATTTGCCCTGACAAGGAAAGTATCGGCCATATTCTCATCAACCCACCTTGCCTCCTTTCCACCCTTCATGAACCCGATCCTCGGGATTCCGTTTACTATACTGTTATTATGGCCATGGTCCCACATCAATTTAAGCAATTCGGGATTATCAGTGCCGGTGGGCTCACCCGGGAAATTTGATTCGTAACTGACCTGTAGGGGGTCATCAGGCTCTAAGTTGCATACATTGCCATTTTCAATATAGACCGTTGGTACTCTGTCCTGGGTGGCAGCCATTATGAAGGAATAGTCGAAACCAAGCTCATTGGGCCCGGGTGTGATATGTTTATTCCAGGCTACATTACCATCCCCGAGGCCAAGGTGCCATTTCCCCACTATGCCTGTATAATATCCCTGTTCTTTTAATAATCCCGGAAGAGTGAGCTGTGCTGTATCGATAAGCAGGGGAGCGGTGCCGGATAATATCCTCGCCCTCTCGTTACGCCATGGGTATTTCCCCGTGAGAATGGCATACCTGCTCGGTGTGCATGTTGCAGAGGAGGAATGGGCATCTGTGAACCTTATCCCTCCTTCAGCCAGCATGTCAATATTAGGTGTTTCAATCTCAGTGGCACCATAGGCACTTACATCACCATAGCCAAGGTCATCAAAATATATGAGTACAATATTTGGTTTAAATGAATCCATTGATTTATCTGAGGGTGAAGTACATGAGAAAAGTAGCCACCCAATAAATGCAGTTATCAAAATAAAGCTCAATTGTTTCATTATTCTTCACTTATCTGTTTGCATTTTAAAGATATGGATTATTCCTTTACATGTTTACCAGCATATGATAATTTATTTACTGTTCTATTTTTGTTAATTATTAACAAGCTGATTAGGATTTAAGTCAAACCCATTTCAACGATTTAACGATTAAACAATTAAACAAATACCAAATATTATGAGAAGAAGATCCTTTCTAAAATCAAGCGCCATTGGAGCTGCAGCTGTAACTGCTCTGCCTGTAGTATCATGCTCTGATAGTAATATTTACAAGAAAGACAAAGTCTTTGGTGAATCAGACAAATTTGAACTTAATGAGATTACTGTTGATCGGCTACGGGAGTTAATGCAGAATGGTACTTACAGTTCTGAAGATATTGTAAAACTGTACCTTGATCGAATTCAGAAAGTAGATGTAGAAGGACCCGGGCTTAATTCTGTAATAGAATTAAACCCTGATGCACTCGATATAGCCAGAAAACTTGATGATGAGAGGAGGGAGGGTAAGCTTAGAGGACCATTACATGGTATTCCTGTAATGATAAAGGATAATATTGATACCGGAGATAAAATGATGACTACAGCTGGAGCACTTGCACTGGTAGGACATAAGGCTCAAAAGGATTCTCCGGTTGCAGCACAGTTGAGAGAAGCAGGTGCTGTAATACTGGCCAAAACAAATCTCAGCGAATGGGCCAACTTCCGTTCCACACGATCATCCAGTGGTTGGAGTAGCAGGGGAGGACAGGTAAGAAATCCATACTATCTAAACCACAGTCCCTGCGGCTCCAGCTCAGGCACAGCAGTTGCTGTTTCGGCCAATCTTTCTGTGCTTGGGATAGGTACTGAAACAAATGGATCAATAACCTGCCCGTCAAATGCTAACGGTATTGTGGGTATAAAACCAACTGTTGGACTTCTGAGCCGAAAAGGAATTATACCTATTTCGCATACCCAGGACACTGCAGGTCCCATGTGCCGTACTGTGAAGGATGCAGCTTACCTCCTTGGTGCTTTGACTGCTGCGGATGAAGCGGATCCGGCAACTCAAAAGAACAGGGGAAAGATTTTCAATGACTATACTCAATTCCTTGATGCGGACGGACTAAAAGGAGCCAGAATAGGTGTTGGCAGAGCATATACGGGATTTCATGAGGCAGTTGATCCTGTTTTTGAAAACGCACTTGACGTCTTGCGTGACAGGGGTGCTGAACTTGTTGATATTGAAGAAAATATTGGAAATTCTGAAAGTGGCGCCAGCATGAATGTACTGCTCTATGAATTTAAATATGGACTTAATAAATATTTATCCGGTGCCAGAGCAGACTCAGGAGTTAAGTCACTTGAAGATATAATCCGGTTTAACAGGGATAATGAGGCGCAGGCAATGCCATATTTTAAGCAGGAATTACTCGAAATGGCCCAGGAAAAGGGTGACCTTGATTCAACCGAATATATGGAAGCACTGGAAAGCATTCTGAATGGGTACCGTGATGAGGGTATTGACAGGGTTATGGATGATTATGTGCTTGATGCAATTGTTGCACCAACAAGAGGACTCACATGGACCATCGATCTGGTAAATGGAGATCATGGTACAGGAAGTAGCTCGTCACCGGCGGCCAGGGCTGGTTATCCCAGTATTACGGTGCCTGCAGGATACGCATTCGGTCTTCCATTAAATATTTCATTCTTCGGAAGAGCATACTCAGAGCCAGAACTGCTTAGTTATGCATATACCTTTGAGCAGGCTACCTTGTTTAGAAAAAGACCAATGTTCATCCCGGGAAGAGAATACTGAAGATAAAAGGTAAAAGCCTTGAAATTTTGAATATTGAATACCGAATTTCTGATTTTTGGTGCACTATGAGGCTCTACCTTCGCTGGCGTGTTGTATGAGTCGCCCGGATTATCTGGTATAATGAAAACCGAGTTAAAAAAAAGAGGTGTCAGAAAATTCCGACACCTCTTAATCCAAATTAAACTAAGTTAACCTAAATTCCCATAGGGAAAAAAGTCATTAATCATTGTCACTTCAGATTTACTCATCGTATACTATTGTTAGCACCGCTGCTTGAGTCCCGCTTCCGGAACCTTCAGATGCCTCAGCCTCTCTTCCACCTGAACTTGATGTTT
>CAZSJH010000142.1:0-7561 GCA_964607105.1 uncultured Rikenellaceae bacterium
CCCATTGGTCCGGCTCCTGCAAGAATGGCCATTTTACCTCCCTCAATAATCTCCATCTGGTGTATATAAGACCCCGGTTTTGTATGGTAGTTCGCATGCATTGCCCCGATTACGCATGACAGTGGTTCTGAGAGTGAAGCCGGGTAGTAACCTGGTCCGTTATACTTTAGCAGACAATCCTGCTCCATTACTTCTGCCGGTATTATAACATATGTTGCATCTCCTCCGATATACGGGTAGGAATAACCCGGTGCACTCAGCACGCCCATGGGTCCTTCTTTATAATTAATGGCAGGTTGTATTGAGAATTTATCTCCGGGACTGAACTTATCCTTCCACCTGGCACCAATCTCCACCAGATCACCTGCAAATTCATGTCCTATCATAACCGGATTTTCCGATACATCATCGGGTACTCTCTTATGATCCTCTCCCTGTAAGGCTGCCTTATGTGATGACATACATATACTGTCGGTGATCACCCTGGCGAGTATTTCATCACCACGTATTGGCGGAAGTTCAAATTCTTCAATACGCAGGTCCTTTTTCCCGTATAATCTGACTGCCCTGGTCTTCATTCTTTTTATTTTAGCATTACCTGTCCCCCCGTTACCGGTATAGCCTGGCCGGTTTCATACTCCTGTTCTATTACATAATTAATTGCCTTAACCACATCGGAAACACGGCAACCTCGCCCCATGGGTACCTGTTCTTCATAATGTGCCCTGACATCTTTAATTGATTTTGCCCCCTGCACTTTACCAGCATCCAGGTACTGCCTGAACAGCCCTGTTTCAGGATCAGACCACAGGGGCCCTTCAAAATAGTTTCCCGGGCATATTGAATTAACTTTGATATTATACTCGATGAGCTCAAGGGCAAAAGATTGGGTAAGTCCTATGCTTCCAAACTTACTGCCAGCATATGCAAAGTTTTTAAGGCTGCCTTTCAATCCCGACTTTGAGTTGATCTGTATAATATCCATAAATCTGCCGGGGTTCTCCTCATGTTGTTTTTTCATATATGGACTTACTGCTTTCACGCAATTAAAATAGCCCATGTAATTCACTTTTGTAACCATCTCAAATGTTTCAGCATCCATTTCATCCAGGCTGCCGGCATGTAAAATACCAGCATTACTTATAAGAACATCTATGCCCCCGAACTCTTCAACTGATGATTCTATCATATCTGAAACAGAATTAAAATCCGAAACGTCACAGGTCAGGAATATTGCCCTGTTACCCCTGTTTCTTCTGTTCATTTCACCGGCAAGCGTTTTTCCCTCTTTCTCTTTTATATCAGCAAGGACAACATTGGCACCCTGTTTAAATAATTCACGGGCAATACCTTCACCAAAACCCTGTGCCCCTCCGGTTATTAGTACCGTTTTATGCTCTAAGCGATCAACAGATTTACTCATATAAGTATTATTATAAACAAACAGTCTTTATAATTTTATCACCGAGGCCTATAAAGTCCTGCCTCTCCCCTGTTTTAGGTTTACCATGCTCATCCAGGTAACCTTTCCCTTCAATAACTGTCAGGTACTGATGGGCTGCCATAATACACGCCCCTTCATAATTTATCCTCATCATATCCCCATCAAGTGGTTGGTCGCCTCCTGCCTTGACTTCCAGTGGTTTTATTCCCGGTGCATTATGCTCGGTGCCGAATGTTATAATGAACCCTTTATCGGACATACACTTTACATAATCCCTTAACCTCCGGTAATCATTTCTTGCAGGAATAAATTCAATACAGTAATACCCCCGGTCAATAAGAGACTGAGCTGCCTTTTCCCTGTCCATCTCAAAATCAGTGTATATACCATTATTGAAGTCAGCAAGGAAGGGGTAGGTTGGAATGCCTCCTGCATCAAGAATTAAATCACGGATTTCCCCGGGCTCAACAAATATTTCCGGGTCTTCCTCGACAAAAGCAACGCCCCCTGATTTCAGCAGTTTGGACCGGATAAGGTTTTCAAGCGGGGCATTATTACCATGCCGAATATCAAAAAAGTCATCACCAAGCAGTATGAAGAAAATGTTATTACGCTCTTTACCTTCTTTATAGTTCCCTTCAATATTCCTCCTGATCATACCCGCCAGGTGGCGCTCCCTTGCCATACCTTTAGTATGATTATTAAGCATGTTACTGAAGTCGATTTTAAGATCTTCATCAATCTCACCCAACAGCTCATTTACTTTCAGAGTCATAAGATGTACATGTTTATTTGACAGGTCCCTGATATGTTTAAGCCTGCTTGTATTAGCCTTCGAAAGTTTAAGCGGGTAAGCCAGGGCTTTACCGCTGATATAGTTACGCCCCGGATTGTTGGGATCATTCACCTTCCGTCCCGCTTCCATATCAACACGGTTGAGTCCTATCATTTATATATTGAACAGGTGAAATATGCCTGCATTATAACATTTCTCAGCCCATTCGTCAAAACCGTCAACTGTATTAAAATCGTTTATTCCAAGGACCGAGATATTTTCTTTTTGAGCCTCTGTAATAATACTGTCCATAGAATCAAATGAACTGAATGAATATGGTGTATGTATATGGGCATTCACCTTCAGGTATCCAGGTTGCTCCCTATTACCAGGTGGCACATTTTTTAGCTTCTCTGATATTTCCGGCCATATATTCATATTCCTCTTTTCGCTCTTTCAATTTTTCCTTTATCTGAAAAGTCATTCTTAACTGTATGTCCTTCCAGGGGCAGGATACGAGTATGTATTGCATCAATTATCCAGTCAGGCTGCGGGAAGAAGTAATCTTCAAGCTCATATGCCGGTGTTATCCAGTTTCTTGAACCAACAACCACGGCTGGTGCATCAAGATGGTCAAATGCCAGCCCGGTGATATTCCTGGCCATATCATTCATGAATGATCCCCTTTCTGAGGCATCTCCTGTAAGCAATATTCTCCCTGTCTTTTTCACTGATTCCAGGACAGGTTCATAATTGAATGGTACAAGCGAACGGGCATCAATAATTTCAGCGCCAATACCGTATTTATCCTGTAAAATATCTGCTGCCTCCAGGGCCCTGTATAGTGTAGCACCAATGGTAAGTATAGTAATATCTGATCCTTCCCTTTTTATATCAGGTTCACCAAGCGGTATTTCATAATAGCCCTCAGGCACTCCTTCGCTGTGGAACTGTTCTCCTATATCATATATCCGCTGGCTTTCAAAGAATACCACCGGGTCGGTTCCCTGCAGTGCTGCATTCATCATTCCCTTTGCATCATAGGGAGTTGCCGGAAAGACAACCTTAAGGCCGGGGATATGGGCTACGATTGATGTCCAGTCCTGTGAATGCTGGGCCCCGTACTTTGAACCAACAGATACCCTGAGCACCACCGGCATCTTTATTACATTGCCGCTCATTGCCTGCCATTTGGGTAACTGGTTAAACACCTCGTCCCCTGACCTGCCCAGGAAATCGCAATACATGATTTCGGGGATTACCCTTCCGCCGCACATGGCATATCCAATTGCTGCACCCACTATTGCTCCTTCGGATATAGGGGAATTAAAAAGCCTGTTATAAGGCAGGGCTTCGGTAAGTCCCCGGTAAACGGCAAAGGCACCACCCCAGTCACGGTTCTCTTCACCGAAAGCAATAAGTGTGGGATCCTTATAAAACCTGTCGATCACTGCTTCGAAAATGCCATCCCTGAGCTGGTACTGTTTCATTTTTGAATAAGGCTTACCGTCAGTGTCAAAAGCATACCTTTCTTTCCTTGCTATCTGCTGTACTCTGGGATTATCTTTAAGTGAGATCAATACCTCAGGCTCTCCCTGCTCCATGGCATTAACTGATCCGTCGGAGAATATTACTTCACCAATAAGATCCGGATCCTTATCCAAATCCATTCTCGGTGATATTTCATCATCAATAACCATTTTGAACATATCAAGCACCAGGTCATTTACCTCATCGTCAATTAGCCTTAAAGAATCCTCATCTGTGATATTATTATCAATAAGTTCCCTGCGATAATTATAGATACAATCATGTTTTTGCCAGGCTTCCATCTCTTCCTTTGAACGGTACGAGGAAGCATCGGATGGTGAATGGCCGCTGTAGCGGTATGTTACCGTATCGAGCAATACCGGGCCCCTTTTCTCTTCAAGCACCTTAATTTTTCTTTTATATGCATCAATAACAGCCAGGGGATTCATTCCATCAACCCTTTCTGCATGCATCTGGTCCCGGTTGACACCTGCCCCTATGCGTGCAGCCATACCATATCCCATTGTCTCGCCTGAAGTCTGTCCGCCCATACCATAGTGGTTATTCATAATATTTATTATCAGAGGGAGGCCTCCTTTCATATCCCCTTCCCACAGCTCAGTGAACTGGTCCATTGTAGCAAAAGCTATACCTTCCCATACCGGTCCGCAGGCCATGGAAGCATCACCTATATTGGCTACAACTATACCCTTCTTGCGGTTTACCTTTTTGAACAGGGCTGCCCCGACTGATATATCCCCGCTGCCACCTACTATTGCATTATTGGGATATACACCAAAGGGGGTGAAAAAAGCATGCATGCTTCCCCCCAGTCCCTTATTAAATCCTGTTTCCCTTGCAAATATCTCGGCCAGGGTGCCATAAACCAGGAATTTTTTTGCCAGCTCTTTAACAGAGCTATCATGATTTTTTACCACAATATTATAAATAGCCCCTTCGAAGTAGGATTTCATGATTTTCCCCAGTGACTTATCGTCGCTCCAGTGAATAACAGATAATCCTTTTGCCAGTATTTCCCCGTGACTCCTGTGTGAACCAAAAATATAATCGTCAGAACCCAGGTTATATGCCATGCCCACTGCAGCCGCTTCCTGGCCTATTGAGAGGTGGGCCGGACCGGGATGGTTATAAGCTATCCCCCTGTATTCCCCGGTTGTTTTGATAAGGTTCAGCATGGTTTCAAATTCCCTTATAAGTATCATATCATGGTAAATACGTATTAGGTCCTCATCACTGAAATTTTCACGTTCTTCACTTAATGATTTGCTGTACTGGTTTACCGGTATAGGCTGAAATACTATTTCTCCTTTCTGCCTGATCTTATCAGGATCAATAAACTGGCTCTTTGGCATAGACGATTATTTTGTTTTAATATTTTCAACTTCTTCAGCTACCCTCTTTAAGAAGCGGGTTGCCTCTCCACCATCAAGGGCGCGGTGATCATATGTAAGGCTCAGGCCTATATAAGGCACAAAACCATACACTCCACCACCCAGGTCAGCCGGACGTGGTATTATGGTATTAACCCCCAGTATAGCAGTCTGCGGCAGGTTAATTACAGGAGTGAACATTTCCACGCCATAATTACCCAGGTTGGACACTGTGAATGATCCTGCTTCAGGCCTGAGTATATCAGGATCAACTGCTCCCGACCGGCACTGTACAGACAGAGCTGCAGCCTTTATTGAAAATTCCTCAATTCCTAACCTTTCAGCCTCCTGTATTACTGGAACCATAAGTCCCCGATCTGTATCAACTGCAATACCCAGGTTAACATGGTTGAATAACCTTATCGTTTCACCATGTAACTGGGAATTTATTCTTGGATGAGCCTTAAGTGCCTTTACTACAGCAAGACATACAAGGTCATTGATTGTAATATTTACATATCCTTCATTCTCTTTCCCTTCCTTGATCTTCTCCCTGGCTGTCAGCAATTTCCTTGCGTCTGCTCCCATATGATGGGTAAGCTGTGCAGAATTCTGCAGCGATTGATACATTGATCTGGCAATGATTTTACGGATGTTTGTCAGTGGTTCATCACTATATTTTTCTTTGTCAGCAGTAGGAGTTACCACTATCCTTGTTTTTTCAACACCCTCCAGGTCGCGAACTATAATCCTGCCACCAGGCCCTGTTCCTTTTATCAATGAAACGTCAATTCCTTTTTCCTCAGCTATTATTCGGGCTCTTGGTGATATTTTGGATCCCCCTTTCAAGTGGGAAGTCCCGACCCTGTGTCGGGACAGGGGGATGTCACCCCGCTGGCGCGGATCTGACTCCCCCTGCTGGCGCGGATCTCCAGATCCGTGCCGCAGGGTTTCGTCGAGCTCACCAACAATACAAACCGTTTCAAGCACAGGAACTTCATCTCCCTCACTAAACATCCACTTAAGCAATATCCCATCCTGTTCCGCCTCGTATTCAAAGGAGGCTTTATCAGTCTCGTATGCAAACAGGAGATCACCCTCTTTCACTTCATTACCTTCTTCAATATAAAGTTTGGTTATTATACAGTACTCTACTGACTGTCCCTGTTTTGGCATTTTAATTTGTGTGGCCATAGCTCTAACTTGTAAATACAAGTACAAATATAAGCATGATTTATCAATTTAACCAGCAATATTACAAATATATTTTCTATGTTTATCATCTTGTTTATCTGTTGTTTAACTAATAGTGTTTTAATTTTTTCATGTCAGACAATAAATAACTAATGTTTACATGTTGTTATTTAATTTACTGATATTTTCTTTGAGTTGAAGGAATTTGTTTTTATGTTTGCATTAAAGATTACCGTAATGAGTCCGGGAAAAACACCTCAGTACCGACAGTTATATGAAACTTTGCGCAGGCATATTGTAGACGGTTTATACAGGGAGGGTGATCTCCTTCCTTCGGAAAATGAACTATGCAAGCTGCATAATCTTACGAGGCCGACGGTAAGGAAGGCACTAGATCTTCTGACCAATGAGGGATTTATTAAGAGGCACCAGGGCCTGGGCAGTGTGGTTCACAAACTGCCAAAGGGTATCGGTATTTTATCAATTTCAGGTACCACTACGGCCATAGGTAAAGAGAATCTTGAGACCAGGACAATCATCAAACCCAATTTATCAACATGGCCCGATGATTTCCCTTTCAGCCTCAGTGATCACGAAAGGGAGGTGGGGTGTATGCATTTCACAAGGCTGCGCCTGGTGAATGGCAAGCCCGTCATTTACGACATTTCATATATGCCAAATATAAATCTACCCAGGTTCACAGCCCGTAACCTCGACAACAAATCACTTTTCAATATCCTGAGAACGGCATACAGGATAGAGGTTAAAGGGGGAGAACAGTATATTAAAGCCATCAATGCTCCCGATCCTGATATCTGCCGTATTCTTGATATAAAGTCTGACACACCGGTGCTTCACCTGCAGAGACGTATCGACACCAATCGCCTGAACTTTTATATCTACTCCATCCTTTATTGCAACACCAGTGATCATAGTCTGTACGGGATATTTTAATAATATGTTGAGCGGGCTGCGCCCTGTTGAGTAGAGTTTGTGTAAAACCCAATGTTTTCATAAATTGCATACAACTGTTCTGATAAATTTTAAGAATCTAATAATCAATTGCCATGGCCAGACAAATCAAACAGGAGAATAATTACCAGTCACGTCTCCTGAAACTTATCCCAAGCGAGATAGTCGCTGCTTACCTGGTTATAATTGGGTTTATACCACCCGGCTATGAACACAGCAAGATACTACTGACGGTAGTAACTGCAATATTGCTTA
>CAZSJH010000142.1:7571-7708 GCA_964607105.1 uncultured Rikenellaceae bacterium
ATGGTACCTTTGTATCTTATCAGTTTCATGGCTGTAAAGGGCCCCTTACAGATAATCTTCACTTCACTATCATTCCTTGTATGGGTATACTCCATGGGTGGGCCCTTTGTATATTACGGTATACACGAAGCAGTTAT
>CAZSJH010000143.1:0-7686 GCA_964607105.1 uncultured Rikenellaceae bacterium
CATATTTATGTACCCTACACTGAAAGTGTCTTCCCTGTGCCTGATCTGGTCTCTTATTATCCCTGTCCCAAATTCAATTTTATGATTTTTTCCTGGTCGTAAGATATTATCAAGCGAGGCGTCTAATTCGTAAATGTCTGAGTCTATATCCCTGTCCATGTCAAAAATTATCCTGTCATTTTGTCCTCTTATCAGTTGTCTTATTTCACTGCTACTGTTATTCAGGTATGAATAGGCCAGGGTAATGTTGCTTACTCCTCCTCTCTTCCACTTTTTTCCATAGAACAACGAAGCACCCTGCTGGATATTTCTTTCATCAACATCGTTTAACAAATACTGATTGAGCTGATCTTCTTCGACCGAATAAGAAAAGTTATCTGCGCCTGCAAACAGGCTAAGGTAGTAATTATCACCATTATCACCTGTCCCTGATACTTTGAAGTTAAGGTCCCTGAACAGGTAGTCAGGATATACATTTACATCCACGTTACCGCCGGAACCTGGCTTTCTTGACCTGGTGCTGAAAAGACTCAGGTTTGTGGAATTATAAAGGTCGTAATAGGTATGTCTGAAGCCCACAACAACTGATGTTTTATTGAACAGTGGCATGCTGGCCAATGCATTTACCGTCATATTATTTATGCTTAATCTGATATCCGGCTTATTCCTGTTACCATCAATACCGGTAATATCAACTATCCCTCCAACCCTCTCGCCGTATTCCGGTCCGAATCCTCCCTTCATAACTTTAATATCCTTTGCTATATAAGGATTCACGGAGCTTATATTATCATTGTAATTCCTCAGACCGAATATTGTAAAACCGTCAAACCTTACCTGGCTTTGCCCTTCATAACTCCCCCATATTATCATATCACTTGATTGTTCCCCGGCTGCCAGTATGCCCGGTTGTAAGCGAAGGAGATTAAATACCGAATTATCACCGTTGCCCGGCAGGTAGGAGCTGATCTGGTGATTAAGCCTCATTACACCTGGGCTGGCGCCTATCTGGATGGATTTTTCTACCTGGTATTTTTTTATTACTATTTCTTCAATCTCAATATTTGACGGTTCAAGTTTTATTATCCTGTTTGTACCATAATTTAATGTTGTGTCAAGAACATAGTAACCCAGGTATGATATTCTCATATCAAACATACTGTCACTTACCGAAGAATAAGAAAAATTACCTTTAAAGTCTGTAACAATCCATTTTTCGTTTATTGAGACATGCGAAAAAGGAAGGGCTTCAGAAGTGTTACTGTCAACAACACTTCCTGTAAGTATATATTTACGTTTTATTTTATCCTGATGTTGTTGAACGGGATATATTAGGTAAGTATTCCCTGTTTTTTCAAATTCATAACCTGTATCCCGGAGAAGGAAGGATAGCAGCTCTTCGTATGAAAAAAAAGAACTGTCAATTTCAACCATATATTTTGACAGTTCCCTGTCGTCAAACGACAGTTCAATATCATAATTATCCCTTATCCACGTAAGGGCTTTATTAAGAGGCTCTTTTTCAAATTCCGCTTTTATTTCCTGCCCGTACAATGGAATAAAAGAACAACTGATCACCAGTGATACAATTGATGCCTTTATTACTGCTTTAATTCGCATTGCTAATAACCCGGTACGTGTTTTGTCCTTCAACTACAAAATCAATACCAAATGCTTTGCATACCAGGTTCATTACTTCATTTACCGGCTGTTCTTTTGCGAAATTACCGGTATATATAAGGTCAAGGTTTTCTGTACCCTTAACAGTTATTCCGTATTGTCTGGCTATCTCATCAAAAACCCTTGTCACGGGTGTTGAGGTAAAATTGAAATACCCGTTTCTCCAATTGCGGTCTGGTGATACGGATGACTCTTCGCTTATTGATGGTTCACCCTTATTATCAAGTACCACTTTCTGGTTTGGCTCCAGTATTATCTCTTTACCTGACATAAGCGATGCCACTTTCACCTTTCCCGAATAGCAATTTACTTCGTATTCTCCATTGCGCGAATAGATATTAAAAGTGGTACCAAGCACTGATGTGGTTCCGGGTTCTGAAATTACCCTGAATTCGTCCCCCCTGCTAACACCAAAATATGCTTCACCTTCCACCATTAATTCCCTTTTAAATGTCCACCAGAGGGGTTTATATTTTATTGTTGTTTCAGCATTCAGCATCACTTCGGAGCCTTTTGGCAGCACCAGGTTTGCCATCTGCCCTTTATCAGTGCTTACAGTTTTGGTATATAAGCTCATAAAAGCTGCAGTGCCTATCAGGAGAATAATTACCGCTGCCGCACTTAATCTTATGATATATGAACTTAACGAAATTTTTCTGGCTTCAGGCTGTTCAGCCAAACTGTCCTGTATGCTGTCCCACACATCTTCCCTGCTTCTTTTCCAGGGGATCTGTAATTGTGGCAGCCTGTCAAGGATGTCCGCTCTCCCGATCCTGTTATTGCCTGTTTTTATTTCGTCCTTTTTCATCCCTTATATTCTAATGCTTCCCGTAAAAACGATAAAGCTTTATTCATTCTCTTTTCTACTGCTTTTACACTTATATTCAGTCTAACTGCTATTTCACTGTATTTTAAACCTTCATTTCTGCTCATCAGGAATACTATCCTCTGATTTTCCGGAAGTGCCGCCAGTGAATTTTCATATCTGTTGGTAAGTTCTGCCAGTTCGGCCTGCTCTTCGGGAGAATCCTCAATATAATCAAGCTCAATTGAATTCATGTATTTCTGCTCAAGCTCCATTCTCCTGTACCTGCTTATAAACAGGTCGGCTGCCATCTTGTACAGAAGGCTTTTAATCTTCCCGCCCCGGATTTCAAATTGTTTCTCCCACACCTGCATAAAAACCTCCTGCGCTATATCAGTAGCCAGTTCCGTGTCGCCGCACCGGTAATAAATATATGACCTTATTGTGTCAAAATATTTATCAAACAAACCCTTGAATTCTTCCTGTGTCAAACTGTCAATTAACTTTTAGATTGTTTGAAATTAAAGGCACCCGTTTAATGTTTTTCTCAAAACTACTAAAACATTGGTAACTCATTGTGCTCATGTGCTCATTTTTGTTTCAATTATCAATCTATAATGATACCGAACATGAGCTATTTTACCCTACCATTAATTCCCAAAATTATTAATATTCACTTTACGGGTAACATTCTACTAATGATTTATTCATTTTTAGTATCTTTAATATCACCTTCAGCCTAAAATAAAAGCTTACTAAAATGAAAAATCTTACCATCCTGTTGATTATACCACTTGTGGTGTTCTCATGCACAAAAACCGAAGAATCTAAAACCATGTTTTCCATTACTGCTATCGATTCCATTCTGGATAAACCTGAGGACGGGCGCTTGCTTTTATTTATCTCCAAAGAAGCCGAACCCGAGCCAAGGTACCAGAGCGGTGGTGAATACGTTTCCCAGCAGGTATTTGGTTTTGATGTTAACGAATGGACCGGTGAAGCTCAATTGTTGGGCAGCGGTATTTTTGGTTATCCAGTAGCTGATATTAAGGATATCCCTCGGGGTGAATATTATGTACAGGCATTACTGCATAAGTATGAGACCTTCAAGCTCTCTACCGGACATACCGTTAAACTGCCCATGAACCGAGGCGCAGGACAGAATCTGAGGCGGGCACCCGGCAATATTTACAGCAAGCCCTTAAAAATAAAGATTGATCCTTCGGAGAAAAATATCATTCAAATTGAGCTAACAGAAGTCAATCCCCCCATTGATTCTCCTGAAGACACCAAATATATAAAACATATCAGGATGAAGAGCGAGCTCTTATCTGAATTCTGGGGTAGGCCTTTTTATCTTGGGGCGCATATACTGCTTCCCGAGGGTTTTGATGAGCACCCTGAAGCAAGATACCCTATATGTATCTTCCACGGCCATTACCCACATGATTTCGGAGGATTCCGTACTGAACCGCCTGATGAAAACATGGAGCCCGATTACAGTAACCGCTTTGATATTAAGGGATATAATAGGATACAGCAACAGGAAGCATACGATTTTTATAAAACATGGATATCAGATGATCTCCCGCGTATGCTTATTGTGGAGATACAACATTCAAATCCTTATTACGACGATTCATATGCCGTTAACTCAGCAAGCATTGGCCCCTATGGTGATGCCATCACCTATGAACTTATTCCATATATCGAAGAACAGTTCAGGGGGCTGGGGGAAGGCTGGGCCAGGTTCCTCTATGGTGGCTCAACCGGCGGATGGGAAGCACTCGCAGTGCAGGTATTCTATCCCGATGAATATAATGGTTGTTTTGCTGCATGCCCCGACCCAATAGATTTCAGGGCATATGAACTGATAAATATATACGAAAATAATAATGCATACTATTATGAGGGACCCTTCACTAAACTTATAAGACCAGGAAGGCGTAACTGGCTTGGACAGATCAGCACATCGGTAAGGGGTGAAAACCACCATGAACTTGTACTGGGTAATAAGACGCGTTCAGGAGGACAGTGGGATATCTGGGAAGCTGTATTCTCTCCAATGGGTGAGGATGGTTACCCTGAAAGGATTTTTAATAAGATGACAGGTGAAATAAACCCTGAAGTGGCTGAATACTGGAAGGAAAATTATGACCTCCGGTATATTCTGGAGCGTGACTGGGAAAAACTCGGACCAAAGCTGGAGGGTAAAATAAATATTTACTGTGGCGATATGGATAACTACTACCTTAATAATGCGGTATATCTGATGGAAGATTTTCTTGAGAACACCACTGATCCGTACTATAACGGGGAAGTGGATTATGGCGACAGGGCTGAACACTGCTGGAACGGTGACCATTCCCAACCCAACTATATTTCCAGGCTCAGGTATAACGAGATGTACGTGCCGAAAATACTTAGAAGAATAGAAGTTTCAGCACCTCCCGGCGCCGATCTGAAAAGCTGGCGCTACTGATTGCAGGGGGCAGGGAGCAGGGAGCAGGGAGCGATGAGCGGTGAGCGATGAGCGGTGAGCGGTGTACAACTGAAGTTTCCTGAATAAACTCATCCCTGATACTCTCTATGATCGGTCAGGGATTCCGTTTCACTACATCTCTCATCTCATCTCTCATCTCTTTTCCTTGCTTCTCTTACTATTGCTTTTGCCAGAACATTGTTAGAATCTATGAGGGGTATGAATTCAATGGCCTTTTCCGTTATGGCCAGAGGTATCTCGCTACAACCCAGTACAATAGCCTGGGCCCCATCACTGATAAGCATACGGATAACACTCAGCAAATCCACTCTGGCTCTTTGGCTTACCGGTTCCGATACTGACTTTATGCCATACTCCATATCATATATAGCCGGGTGAACCATATTATACTGCACCTCCTCATCAGGATAAAGGGGATTCAGTCCTTTAGTAGAGAGGTAATTATCATATACCCTGCTTTTAAAAACCGCGTTTGTCCCGATAATGCCAACATTTTTTACATCCGGGTAGCCTCGTGAGATGTATTCAGCCACTTCATTAATCATGTTAACGAGTGTGCATCCATCTTTGATAGTGTCAAGCACGGGCTGAAGTATTTTCGGCACGTGGGCTGTATTGCAAGGAATGCCAAAAATGCATGCTCCTAACTTGTTTAAATCTTTAACTAGTTCAGCTATGACATATCCGGGGTTCTCCTCCACTTCACCGAAGAAATATTCACTACGGTCTGATATTTTTTCAGGCAGCGAGAGCATGGCCACCGGTAAATGTTCCTGGTCTTTCAACGCACCTGTATTGTCAGCTATCTTTTTCAGCAAATCTATACTGGCATATGTTCCCATGCCACCTACAATTCCGATAATTTTACTCATACATTAGTCTATCTTATTATATTTTCTCATTATTTTTAAGACCTCCTCGATCGGAAGCTTCTCAACTTTATGACCATCACGCCCGGTCATGGTCTGTGCAGCAAAAAGCGAATTCAGTATTGCCTCTTCAGTAGCCTCGATAGTCGCGAGGAAAAGTGGTGAAACAGAGTCATTACTAATAAACTTACTTTCAATGACAGGTGAACGTTCCTTACTGTCAATAAGGTTCTCCCTGGCCACTGAGAAGGCTATAACATAATCGCCGCTGCCATTGGATCCAATACCACCTGTACGAGCCAGCCCCATAATTGCCCTTTTGGCTACCCTTTCAAGATTACGCGCATCAATAGGTGCGTCTGTTGCTACTACAATCATGCATGAACCATCAGCCCCTCTGTTAACATTACGGCTAAATGAAAATCTGTTAAGCTCTTCGCCTACAGGTACTCCATCAATATGAAGGACGCCCCCGAAATTAGTCTGCACCAGTACACCCACCGTATATCCGCCAAGTGATTCAGGCAAGATTCTTGATGATGTGCCTATGCCTCCTTTGAAGCCAAAACATACTGTTCCGGTTCCTGCTCCTACGTTGCCCTCTTCTACCATTCCTCCACTGGCATTACTGATAGCTTCCAACACATGGGTTTCTTTTACATGCCGGCCCCGTATATCGTTTAGATACCCATCATTTGTTTCCCCCACAATACAATTCACTGATCTTACATTTTCATTACCGGGCTCATTAATAGTATAGGTAATTAGCGCGTCAAAAGCCAGTGGAACGCTCATGGTATTGGTAAGTATCACCGGAGTCTCGATATTCCCCAGTTCCCTAACCTGGCTTATACCTGCAAGTTTCCCGTAGCCATTTCCAATATATATAGCTGCAGGGACTTTGAGATTATATATATTCCCATCATGAGGTAATATTGCCGTGACCCCAGTTCTTATATTTTCACCCGCGAGAATTGATTTATGTCCCACCTTTATACCGGTAACATCTGTAATTGCATTATACTTACCAGGCGATAAAACACCCGGCGTGATACCATAATCCCGTAGTCTTTTGTCCTGTGCCCTAATGCCCACTGATAATATTACTGCTAATAGAGCAGACAATATAATTCTCATTATATTTCTTTTATATTTGAATAACTAAATTTACCAAATAATTCCAAAATATATAAAATGATTATCAATTTGTTGATTATGATGTATAAGTAATTATCATTTATCATATACCAAAACCGTAATCCAATGAATAAAATCACAAAATTGCTTCTTTTAACGATCATCATTGTTGCAGCCTGTAGCAATGAGAAAACAATAAACCTGATTAATGGTGAGAATCTTGATGGATGGCATGTTGATGTACCTGCGATGGATAGCAATCCTGATACTATCAACCCATTTATTATAAGGGATAGTATGCTTGTTAGCCTCGGGGCACCCGGGGGACATCTCATTACCGATTCGCTCTATTCCGATTACAGGCTCGTGGCCGAATATCGTTTTGTCAGTGAACCCGGTAACTGCGGTATTCTGGTTCATGCATCCACGCCCCGCGCACTATACGGTATGTTCCCAAAATCACTTGAAGTACAGCTTCAGCATGAACATGCAGGGGATTTCTGGTGCATCCAGGAAGATATTAAGGTTGATAATATGCTTGAACGAAGGGGGCCCGAAGAAGAATGGGGCGCTTCAGAAGGCAAAAGGAGACATATTGAGAACCTTACAGACGGTTCGGAGAATCCCGCTGGTGAATGGAACACCATGATTATTGAATGCAAAGGTGACGAAATAACGGTATGGGTGAATGA
>CAZSJH010000144.1:0-7683 GCA_964607105.1 uncultured Rikenellaceae bacterium
TCGCTCGCCATAGCCTTCGGCGAAGGCGAACTTAGCCTTCCTGCAGCAGTCGCTTCCCGGCGGTACTAGGAGGGTGTTGGGAATGTCCGCTTAATCCGGGATGGAACCCAGGCTATTCTTATTAACCCCTCGCGGGGGTTTTTTATGTATATGGTGGATATCTACAGTAATTGTTGTAGACTTGTGCTATAAAAATTAGTTTTAGCTAGCCCGCTTCTGCTTTTCTTGACAGTTTGAAAGCCAGCCGACAATAGACCATTTACAAATCCAACATGCCAACTCACGACCAAAATTTGAAAAAGAGCTATTTCTCAAACACGCAGAATTAGGATATATTTGTAATATGACAATAACAGCAAAAAACATTGAACTTTACAAATCCTTATTTAAAGGAAGAACAGATATTTACGCTGTAAGATGGTCAAAGGAAGGAAAAAGCGGTTATGTTCCTGCCTACAGAGTAGATTGGACAGATTATTACAAACACAAAGCACAAGGTGGAACGTTCAAAGATTACAAAAACAAAGAATACTTGCCATTTGATGACAAAGCAATAGAAACTCATTTGTCCGGGAAGGAGACTTGTGGTATCTATCCCCTATTAGAAGACAATACTTCCTTTTTTATTGCGGTTGATTTTGACAAAGAAAACTGGAAGGGAAGCATTTTAAAGCTATATAAAATTTGTAAAAAATATAATATACTGTCGTATATTGAACGTTCAAGGACAGGTAATGGTGGACACTTATGGGTATTTTTTGAACAAGCATTCCCGGCAGAACAAAGTCGGAAAATAATGTTTGAGTTGTTGAGACATTCAAACATCATTTCTCATTTTGAAAAAGAACCAAGTTTCGACCGTTTATTTCCGAATCAGGATTATCATTCAGGGAAGGGAATGGGAAATTTAATTGCCTTGCCATTACAAGGAAAATCAATTACGAAAGGCAATTCATGTTTCATTAATCCTGAAACATTTGAACCTTATACAGGCCAATGGGAATATCTTGAAACGATAAAAAAAGTATCTGTCCCGAAACTCAAAGGACTCTACGAGGACTTTTTTAATACAAAACCACAGGAATTTTTTGTTTCATACTCTCAAAACGAAAGAAATAACTTTCAGCTTGAAATTGTAATAAGCAACCAGATTTATCTGAAACGGCCTCAGCTAAGTCAAAAACTGATTGTGTTTTTACGAGAACAATTGAACTTTTACAATTCAGATTATTTGGCTAAAAAAAATCTTGGTAAAAGTCTTTTTAATACTGAAAAGTTTTTCAGATTAATTGAGGAATCTGAAAACGAAGTAATGATACCCCGGGGTTTTTCAGCAAGTTTGGTACAATTTTGCACTAAAGAATCGATTCCGTATAGAATCATTGACAAAAGAAATAAGAAAGAATCAATTGATTTTGATTCAAACATTGAGTTGTTAGACCATCAGGAGATTGCACTCAAAAAAACCAGGGAAAAAGATTTTGGTGTAATTGTTTCCCCTCCAGGCTCAGGAAAAACAATTATCGGACTTGAGATCATTGCAGAAAAACGGCAACCTGCGCTGATAATCGTTCATCGCAAGCAACTATTCGACCAGTGGATTGAACGCATTCAGGATTTCCTAAAAATTCCAAAGAAAGGAATAGGACAAATTGGAAACCAGAAAAAGAAAATCGGTAAGCATATTACTATTGCAATGATTCAATCGCTTTCCCGAATTGATGATTATTCAGAAATAGGAAATGCTTTTGGAACAATTATAATCGATGAATGCCACCATATTCCTGCAAAGTCATTTCGCGAAGCTATTGTAAACTTTAACGCTTTTTATCTGTACGGTTTAACCGCTACCCCAAAAAGAAAAAATAATGACCAAAAACTCATTTTTGTATATATTGGAAACATATTGCATCAAGTTAAACAAACAGATTATTTAGCGGAGAAAAACATAAAGACCGAAATCAACATTAAAGAAACTGAACTTTTTGCTCCTTTTAATTATAGGGTTGATAAGTATGAAACCATATCACGAATTCTTGTACATGACACTCAACGAAATTCATTGATATTAAAAGATATTGAGGAAAGCGCAAACCGTTTCAAAACTATACTTATTTTATCCGAAAGAAAAACTCACGTTGATATTTTGAACCTCTACTTGAAAGACAAATATGAAACAATAACAATTCATGGAGAAGATTCGGAAAGTTCAAGAAAAAGTAAGATAGGACAAATCAAACAAGGTCACTTTAAAATTGTAATTTCTACCGGTCAATATTTTGGAGAAGGTATAGATATAAATAATCTGGAATGTTTGTTTATTGTTTATCCATTCGCTTTTGAGGGGAAATTGATTCAATATATTGGCAGGATTCAACGTTCTGCGAGTCCTCCTGTTATATATGATTACAGGGATTCCAAAATTGATTATTTTGATAAAATGTTTAAACAACGAAATCACTATTATAATAAATTAATGAAATAATATATGTCTGAAAATCAAAATATAGAATGGAAAGAAAGTTGGCGTGATGAATATCTAAAATGGATTTGTGGTTTTGCCAATGCGCAAGGAGGCAAAATACACATTGGGATAAATGATAAAGGAGAGGTTGTTGGAGTTGACAATGCAAAACGGCTAATGGATGATTTGCCTAATAAGATTGTAACTAATCTTGGAATTGTTTGTGACATCAATTTGCTTTCGGAAAGCAATAAAGAATTCATCGAAATCATCGTTGAGCCTTATCCGAATCCAGTCAATTACAAAGGACAATATCATTATAGAACAGGAAGCACAAAGCAAGAATTAAAAGGTGCAGCCTTAGATAAATTTCTGCTCCAAAAACAAGGTAAAAGATGGGATAGTGTTCCCGTACCGAAAATTGACATTAATGAGTTAGACGACAATGCTTTTGTTATTTTCAAGAAGAAAGCAAAAATTAGCGGACGAGTTGATGATGATGTTCTCAATGATTCAAATAAATCGTTACTGGAAAATCTTGATTTAATTGATGACGATTATATTACAAGGGCTGGTATTTTATTGTTTCATCCAAAACCAGATAAAATATTCACTGGTTCATTTATAAAAATTGGGTTCTTTACAACTGATGACGATTTAAGATTTCAAGATGAAATTCACGGAAATATATTTGAACAGATTGAAAAAACACTTGATTTAATTAAGACCAAATACCTAAAAGCTAAAATTAGATATGACGGAGCGAGTAGAATTGAAGAATTCCCCTTTCCACCACCTGCATTTCGTGAAGCAATTCTAAATGCTATTGCCCATAAAGACTACAGTAGTACAACGCCAATTCAGATAAGTGTTTATGAGAATAAAATGATCATCTGGAATCAGGGACAGTTACCCGAAAACTGGACAGTAGATAAATTAGCAGAAAAACATCCTTCTGTGCCTTACAATCCAAAGGTTTCAAATGCCCTTTTCCGCAGTGGATACATTGAAGCATGGGGACGTGGCACTATTAATATGATTAATGAATGTGCAAAACACAATATTCCAAGACCAATTTTCAAATACGATTTCTCAGGATTTTTTGTAGAGTTAAGGAAATTCACTAAGGATTACCTTGAATCAATTGGATTAAGGGAATCTTTTATTAAGATTATGTTATACGTTCAGGAATACGGGCAAATTGGAAATACTGAAGTTCAAGAGATTTGTGGCGTGTCAAAACGAACTGCCTCTAATTATTTAGCTGAGTTAGAAAAAGATTATTTGGATAAAAAAGGTGCTACTGGAAAGGGCACTTATTATACTTTAAAGGGGCAATAAAGGGGCAATGAATGATTGGATATAAAATATAAATAATTGATTATCTGCATATTGATTATTAATACAAGAAGTAATAAAGGGGCAATCAGATTAATTTGCCGACCCTAAAAAAACAATTTTTCGGAAACGGCAGTGTTTTGATTAAGCGTATTTTAGATTGTAATAGGTTGATTTAGGATTCTAGCTGGAAAACACATCAGCCCTTCGACTGCTAGCTGTACACTTGCCGGTTTAGCTCCCGCCTCCGCTGTAAAAGCTACGGAGGGCAGGCAGGAACCTTTGGTATCTGCGAAGGGGGTCGTGGGGAGGTGAGGTATATGGGTAGTTGGAGGATCTCTTATCTCTTTTTATTAGTTTAGCATCCAAAACACAATCAATGCCTTAAAAGCTCCTCCTCATATCATGCTTGCTTGCATTCATGGCTGTACTTACGGCACAGTACTTACCACACAATATCCAGAACACAGGCATATATGCATTCATTGATGAGCTGGCTAACGAGGGACTGGTAAGCATTAACTCCGTCATAAAGCCTTACAGCCGACTTGCTGTTTCGGAAATATTGCAGTCGGCAGATGAACAAAGAGAAAAGCTTACAAAAAGGCAGCAGGAGATTCTTTGCCTCACTGCGCGGCAACTATGAAAAACCTGTCCTGGGGAATCCTGAATACCTAACTAAGAGGGAAGGAGGACATGTGGAAGAGGGTAACGACTGGATAGAAACACGGGGCGGTGTGGCTTATGCCTGGGAAACGGGCTACGTGGCACTGATAAAAGACGGCCTTCAGTGGGGTAATAACTATAACGGGGCCAACATATTTGGCGGACATACTCCCGGCTTTGTCCAGTTCAGGTTTAACATAGAACCCGTTGAATGGTTTCGCTTCAACTATTTCCACGGGATGCTCAATTCAATGCTTGTCGACAGTACGCGTTCATTCTGGGCCACCGGTGACTCCGGTAGCGAATATATTGAAAAATATCACCGTAAATTCATAGCCGCCAATATGTTTTCCTTCCGGGCCTTTAGGGGACTATGGATATCCGGGGGTAATTCCATTGTTTATTCCGATCTGGGTTTTCACCCCGTCTACCTTATACCTGTATTTTTTTATAAATCAATTGATCACACATACAACTCAGGCATCGATAATATGAACTCGCAGATGTTTCTTGACATCAGCTCCAGGCAGATCAGGCACCTGCACTTATATGCCACCCTTTTTATTGATGAGTTATCGGTCGCCAGGTTATGGACTCCCGGAGAATATAATTTCTTCAGCTATAAGGCAGGCTTTCGCCTGGATAATTTTCCCATAAAGAACCTTGCCCTGACAGGTGAGTTTACCTACACCTATCCCCTGGCCTTTATGCATTATGTACCGACAACCACTTTTGAAACAAAGGGCTTCAATATGGGGCATTATTTGAAGGATAATAGTAGGGAATGGCATATAGCACTCGACTACAGGCCTCTTCGTGCATCGAATATCAGGCTTTTCTTCACCAATGCCATCCGCGGACCCGATTACACCGCCCTGGGTGTACCACGGCTTGGGAACCCACCACTGGCATCAGTTGAATGGCAATCCACGACCTTCGGACTTAAGTTCTCCTACCAGCCGGTTAACGACTTTTACATCCACGCTTCCTTTATAAGTAGTAATATTTCCGGCAACGGAGACTGGTCACCGGGATATTTCCACGGCCGGCAAAACACCTTCAGTTTCGGACTGACCCTCGGCTATTGACCTCCCACCGGCAACCGAGTTCCGAGGCCTCGGGAAGAGCTCACGAGTCCCGAATCTTTGATTCGAGGATCCTCGAAAAAGCTCCAGCTTTTTCGGGACGGCCAGTGAATGTGGCTGGTGGGCGCGAGTAAACGACCGGGGACCAATGACCAATGGCACATTCTACTATGTTGGTGAATTTGACCTATGGTGGAGTGCCACAGAGGCATCCGTTCGTTATATAAATCTTATAGCATTACTTCCCGGTATGTCTATTTGAATAATTTCAAATAATTATGAAAGACGTACATTCTGCTTCTTCGTCCACCGGTTAACTCTTTTAAAATACCCATATTCTCTAAATCAGAGATCAATTTATATGAAGATGGCATTGATAAACCGGTAATCTTACTTACCTTTTCTGCATCCGTAATCGGTTTTAGGTACAAATAATCGATAACCTTTTTTGCCTTTGTCATTCTGCTTCCCAGGACGTGTATATCAGAGTAGGTTTTTTTCTGTAACTGCAGTATATTATCAAATGTCTTTTTCCCCTTTATTGCTGTTTCGATGATACCGGTGAGAAAAAACTTGAACCATTGAGACAGATTATTTTTTTCTCTTACCAACATTAAATTATCATAATACAGACCCCTGTTTTTTTCAAGGAAATCTGATAGATACAGAATCGGCTTCTGTAAGATTCCGTTACTGACCAGATACAGTGGGATCAGTAATCTTCCAATTCTCCCATTCCCATCTGCAAAGGGATGAATTGTTTCAAACTGGTAATGGGCAATTCCTATTTTCAGTAAATCAGGAAAAAATATCTTATCATTATGAAGAAATTTTTCCAGGTCACTCATTAGTTCCGGGACAGAGGAATGAACCGGTGGAATGAAAGTTGCATCGTTTATAGTTGCTCCTCCAATCCAGTTCTGGCTTGTCCGGAATTCTCCGGCTTGTTTTTTCTCTCCGCGCACTCCACGTAACAATATCCTGTGGGTATCTTTGATTAATCTTGAAGATAAGGGCAATTCTTGTAGTTCATTAATAGCCCATTCCATCGCATTGATATAATTTTGTACTTCATTCCAATCATCTCTCTTATCAGGAGTAATATGTTCTTCATCCAATATGGCCTCATCCACTTTTGTCCTGGTTCCCTCAATCTTGCTACTCTTTGTTGCTTCCTTTATGACATGCATACTGATAAATAAATCAATATTTGGGATGTATTTGGAATACATATCCAGTCTTCCTGTCTCTCTGTCAGCCAGGCTTAATAAGTTCACGACCTCCATATCATCAACATACCACTTTTTGTTTATCAGGTTGGGTTGAAAACTATTGTAGTAGCCCTGATTAATATATTTACCGGCTTTGAAATTTTTCATGATAAATTTTAAACAAAGATAGATCTTATTTAAGATTTATCAAAATAACTTAAATAAGGATACCTGTTATTTAAGTTTTGAGGTGCCAGGTTGCGTCCGCTGGCTGTTTCAGCCGAAGTCTGAAGCCAGGGGCCCAGCTGCTTGTCCTGAGCGAGCCCACAGAGCGAGCCTGCCCAGAGCTTACTTGCCCTGAGCCTGCCGAAGGGTCGAAGGTGGAACACCCCCGGGAAACCGGACGGCAAGTTAAGCTACAAAAAGGTAATAAAATACCATGATGACACTAGAAAGAGAAAAGTATGATTAATTGATTTATTCGCATACGTAGCTGGATAAATTTGCTAACTTTACTTATGAATGCGGAGATAGCAATTTTAATTAAATAGCATTACTTAATATAAGAATGCGGTTGATAATACATAAATTAACTAACATGAAAAGAAAAAACAGAATTTTGTTAATACCATTAATAGTAATGGGTTTAGGATTAATTTTTATAAATAGTTGTACGAAAGATGACAACGAAATAGAAACAGGAAGTGTATCTGATATAGATGGTAATGTTTACAGCACTGTAATCATTGGTACACAGGAATGGATGGTTGAGAACCTTAAAACCACCAAATACAATGATGGTAGCATTATTCCGTTAGTAACTGGTAGAAATAACTGGCAGGTTCTAACAACTCCCGGTTATTGCTGGTACAATAACGATGCTGCTACTTATAAAAATCCATACGGGGCTATGTATAAC
>CAZSJH010000145.1:0-7682 GCA_964607105.1 uncultured Rikenellaceae bacterium
GAGGATGTTGAATCCCTTGATCTTGACTTTTCTTTTATCAGCTATGTCAAGAGCAAGGTGGATACAGTTAATAAAACTGTTACCAGCAGGTTCCTCTGGGGTAAATCAACAGCTGTTTACAGGGAAGGATTCGGGGCAACATTATTGCAAGAAGAAACTGTTGATGGGATTAGAGCTATTGAGTTCCCGGATATATCTGCCGCTTACAGCGGCGATACCATCCCCTGGCCAATGGGTGACATTCTGCCTGACAGCCTGACAGGAATCGACCTGGATGGACTGGATAATATTTCGGATAAACTCATTAATGAGGACGCATACGGGGGTACATCTTTTGCATTTATGGTATTGCACAAAGGAATTCCCGTTGCCGAAGCATATAAACCCCAATTTAATGAAGATACACGATTCCTGAGCTGGTCAATGGCCAAGTCGGTTACAAATGCACTGGCTGGCATAATGGTTAGGGACAGTATACTTGCCCTGGACAGAAAGGAATTGCTGCCAGAATGGTCAGATGACGGTCGCAACAACATTACACTGAACAACCTCTTGCAAATGCAGAGTGGACTGGAATGGAATGAAGATTACGGTAACAGGTCTGATGTTACAGTTATGTTTCATTGTGAACCTGATTTTGCAGAATATTCATATACCAGGCCTATGGAGTATGATCCTGGAACACACTGGTATTATTCTTCAGGTACAGCAAATATTGTTAGTTACATAATACGCCGACAGTTTGAGACTGATAACACGTATTATTCTTTTCCAGATAAAGAATTATTTTATAAAATAGGGATAACCGATGCCGTTTTCGAGCCGGATGAATCAGGTACTCTTGTGGGATCATCGTACCTGTATATGACAGCCCGTGATTATGCTCGGTTTGCCCTCTTATACATACAGGATGGTAAATTTGAAGGCAATCAGATACTTCCTGAAGGATGGGTTGATTATACCGTCAGCCAGGCATCAGACAGCAAGGGTGAATATGGGGCACTCTTCTGTCTCAATATGGGAAACAGAATTGAACTTGCCCCAGAAGATATGTATATGTGTATAGGTCACGACGGTCAGAGAATATTTATTATTCCGTCTCTGGATATTATTGTCGTGGTGCTCGGTTATTCCCCTGACGACTCGATGAATTTCGAAAAGCTGATAGCTGATATTATTGAAACCCTGTAAGAGACTTTGGTATGCCCACATTCGGGAGAATTATAAAAAGGCCCCGTGGCAAGCGCAGGAAGAACCTGATGAAGGCCAGCGGTCAGTATTCAATGCTGCAGGAGATAAGCCTTATTGAATTACTGAAAAAGGCGCAAAACACAAAATTTGGCAGGCAGTACAGGTTTAAGGAAATACTGAATTCTGAAAATATAATTGATGCCTTCAGGACAACCGTCCCTATTTTTGATTATGAAACTATTTACGCGAACTGGTGGCAGCGTTTGCTGGAAGGTGAAAATAATGTTTGCTGGCCCGGAAAAGTGAACTATTTTGCCCTTACATCAGGTACATCAAATGATTCAAGCAAAAGAGTACCTGTGACAGCTGATATGATCTCAGCCATGCGGAAAACTGCATTGCGTCAATTGCTTGTTCTGGGTGAAATCACCTTGCCGTCAGACCTGTTCCAGAAAAGCCTGCTTATGGTTGGAGGCAGCACTTCCCTTATCAGGGAAAAAGGATATTTTGAAGGCGACCTGAGTGGCATAATGGCAAGGAAAATGCCCCGCTGGGCTTTTAAATCTTATAAGCCTGGATTGAGAATAGCCAGGGAGCGCGACTGGCAGCTTAAACTAAAAAAAATCACAAGGAGGGCACGACGCTGGGATGTGCTGGGCATCGCCGGTACGCCATCATGGATACAGATGATGCTTGAACAGATAGTGGACTACTATAAGCTGAAGAATATCCATGAATTGTGGCCCGACCTGTTGGCTTATTCCTGGGGAGGTGTCAGCCTTGCACCTTACCGCGCCAGTTTTGATAAACTGATGGGAAAGCCAGTACACTATCTTGAAACCTACCTTGCTTCGGAAGGCTTCCTGGCCTACCAGCACAGGACTGAAGGAAATATGCAGTTTGTATGGGATAATGGCATATTCTTCGAATTAATACCATACAATGATAATAACTTCCATCCCGATGGCAGATTGAAAGAAAACCCACAGGTCCTCCTGCTGCAGGAAACAGAGGCGGGAGTCGACTATGCCCTGCTCATAAGTACATGTGCAGGTGCGTGGAGATACCTGATTGGAGATACAATTAGGTTCTTTGATACAGAAAAGTATGAGATGATCATATCGGGACGTACCAGGCATACCCTTAATCTGTGCGGGGAACATCTGTCGGTCGATAATATGAATATGGCCATAACCTGGCTTGCAGGGGAATTAGAAACGGAAATAAATGAGTATACGGTAGCAGGGGTAAAGCATGATAATTACTTTGCTCATAAATGGTACATTGGAGTTAAAAACGGGGAGATTCCACCTGTAGAAAATATCAGGTATAAACTCGACAGGAAACTCATGGAACTGAATGACGATTACCGCACTGAACGCTCAGCTGCCCTGAAAGAAGTCTTTGTGGAAATATTACCCGTGAAAACCTTCTATGAATTTCTCAGGCAGAAGGGAAAGGAGGGAGGTCAGAACAAATTCCCAAGGGTGATCAACCATATGCTTTCTGAATGGGAAGACTTTATAGATTCTGACAATCCCATGAACAAATAGACGTCATGCTTGTTTCAATGGTGTAAACAGGTAGATGATGTTAAAAAAATCACTCCATATACTGATCAGCATATTACTGCTGTTTGCAACAGCCGGCATCAGTATTTCAGCACATTATTGTGGTGATAACCTGAAGTCCGTGTCATTTATGAGCACTCCCCCCAGCTGTTGTGATGATGCTTCCTGTTGTCATAATGAGACTCATTTTTACCAGTTGGATGATGATTATACTATCCTTAGCACGGAAGTAAAGTTTCATACAGAGTATCAGATAATTAATACTCCACAGTTCACTGAATCAATAACTGTGGCTGATTATAACTTGTTGTCAGTATATAATGATATACCACGCCACCCTCAGATCAGATCTTATCTGCCCTTAATACAATCATTCCTGTTATAGTTTCTTTTAGTATTTATCTGTGATACCCTGGTCTGCCACATAAGGGATAAGGAACATAATATACTATTATTCAGACTATAACAAAATCCAATCATGTTAAATAAAATAATCAAATTCTTTCTTGAGAATAAGCTGGTTACATTTCTTGCACTGGCGGTTTTCATAGCCTGGGGAATAGCAACATCTCCTTTTGGTTGGGATACCGGAGTGCTGCCCTCGGATCCTGTACCGGTTGATGCAATACCCGACATAGGTGAAAATCAGCAAATTGTTTTTACCCCCTGGAACGGAAGGTCGCCACAGGATATTGAAGACCAGATCTCATATCCGTTAACCACCTATCTTTTAGGTATCCCGGGGGTAAAAACCATTCGTAGTTCCTCCATTTTTGGTTTTTCAAGTATCTACATTATTTTCAATGAAGATATTGAATTTTACTGGTCACGCTCCAGGATACTGGAAAAGTTAAGTTCTCTCCCCTCCGGACTTTTACCCGATGGTGTTCAACCCACATTAGGGCCCGACGCAACCGCTTTGGGGCAGGTGTATTGGTACACTATCGAAGGGAGGGACAAGGAAGGAAATGCGACCGGTGGCTGGGATTTGCACGAAATACGAACGGTACAGGATTTCTACGTAAAATACGGACTGAATGCAACAGAAGGTGTTTCAGAAGTAGCCTCAATCGGGGGTTATGTTCAGGAATACCAGATAGATGTAATCCCCGATGCCTTAAAAGCTTATGACATACCTCTGCACAAGGTTATGCAGGCAGTGCAGAAATCGAACCGGGATGTAGGGGCAAAAACCATTGAGATTAACCAGGCCGAATATCTTGTGCGCGGTTTAGGTTATGTAAAAAAGACCGAAGATATTGAGAAAGCCGTGGTTGCCGTTCAGAATAACGTACCTGTTCGAATAAAGGATATAGGCGTAGTTACGCTTGGTCCGGCTTCACGAAGGGGCGTGCTCGATAAAGACGGAGCTGAAGTGGTAGGTGGGGTTGTTGTGGCACGGTATGGTGCTAACCCTTTGCAGGTTATCAATAATGTGAAAGAAAAAATTGAAGAAATTTTACCCGGCTTGCCCAAAAAGACACTGGCAGATGGCACAGAAAGCCAATTGACCATTGTTCCCTTTTACGACCGTTCAGAACTGATATATGAAACACTTGGCACCCTGGAAGAAGCTTTGTCGCTCCAGATTCTCATCACTATTCTGGTTATCATCGTGATGATCTACAATCTACGGGCATCCTTTCTTATTTCCAGTTTATTGCCTATTGCCGTACTCATGGTTTTTATTGCCATGAGGTATTTTGGTGTTGATGCCAATATTGTTGCCCTTTCAGGTATTGCCATTGCCATTGGAACCATGGTCGATATGGGAATTATTCTATCGGAGAACATCGTAAAACATCTTGATAAAGCTCCTCCCGGGCAAAAACTGATAACAACTATATATAATGGTGCTGCAGAAGTAAGTTCGGCAATTCTTACTGCTGTTTCAACCACTGTTGTAAGTTTCATCCCTGTTTTTACCATGCAGGCAGCAGAGGGCAAATTATTCGGTCCACTTGCGTTTACCAAAACTTTTGCTTTGGTGGCGGCTTTGCTGGTTGCCTTGCTCATATTACCAACTCTGGCACATTGGTTTTTTGGATTCAAAATTAGAAACCCTCGTCACAATAAATGGGTCAATATGTTACTTATTGCAGCAGGTGTTATTGGAATTTTCGTCGGTATAACCTGGGCAGGCGTATTACTGATTTTGTTTGGCAGTATCTCATTCGTTAAACCGCTGATATCTGATAAAAAGCTATTTAAAAAACCACTTTTCCGTAAAGCCTTAGACAACATTGAATTGGTTTTGGTGGCAGGAGGGGTTGTATGGCTTTTGGCAAAGTACTGGTTACCGCTCGGTGCCGGGAAAAGCGTACTACTCAACTTTATCTTTGTTACCCTGCTTGTTGGTTTCATTTTAGGGGCATTTACGCTATTACAATTTTCCTACAAAAGGATTCTGACGTGGATATTGAATAACAAAATCAAGTTTTTACTGATCCCTGCCATTTTGATACTTCTGGCCGTGAATATCTGGTTGGGATTTGCAAATATTTTCGGGTTTTTAGCAAATGGAGCCGACAAAACAGGCTGGAACATTCGGACAACTTCCGTTTGGTCAGGTCTTGCCCATACTTTTCCCGGAATCGGGAAAGAGTTTATGCCAGCATTGGATGAAGGCAGTTTTTTGCTCATGCCAACATCTATGCCGCACTCAGGGCTTGAATATAACAGAAAAGTGCTTGGCCAGTTAGATATGTTGCTGACAAATATTCCCGAAGTCGATCTTACCGTTGGTAAATCAGGCCGGGTGGAATCGGCACTCGACCCTGCTCCGGTGTCCATGTACGAAAATATCATCAATTATAAGACGGAATATGAACTTGATGAAAAAGGGCATCGTAAGCGCTTTAAAACAGACAGAGATGACCGCTTTGTTTTGAAGAATGGAGAAGCACTAAGCAGTCAGGAAATGCTGACAAGTGGTATCTCGTCAGATGAGCTGGTGCCGGATGAGAATGGAAGCTATTTCAGAAACTGGCGTGACCACATAAAATCATCCGATGATATTTGGAAGGAAATTGTTGCGGCAACTAAAATACCCGGTGTTACCTCAGCCCCTAAATTGCAACCTATCGAAACCCGTCTGGTAATGTTACAAACAGGAATGAGGGCTCCTATGGGCATCAAAGTATTCGGGCCCGACCTGTCAACCATCGAGGAATTCGGAATTAAGCTTGAGGGAATCCTGAAACAAGTTCCGTCTGTAAAAGCCGAAGCTGCTTTTGCCGACCGTATTGTGGGGAAACCCTATATACACCTGAATATCAACCGGGATGAAATTTCACGCTATGGATTGAATGTCGAAGATGTGCAACAAACCATTGAAACCGCTATTGGAGGCATGAAAATATCATCAACCGTAGAAGGACGTGAGCGTTTTCCAATACGTGTACGTTACCCGAGAGAGTTAAGGGATGACCCTGAAACGATGGGTAAAATATTAATTCCAACACCAACAGGAGCACAAATCCCATTAAATCAGTTGGTAGATATTGAATATGTCCGGGGCCCGCAAGCTATAAAAAGTGAGAATACATTTTTGGTAGGCTATGTGCTGTTCGATAAAAAGGAAGACTATGCCGAGATAGATGTAGTGAACGATGCCCAGGAAATGATTCAACAAAAAATCGATGCCGGGGAATTAATTGTCCCGGCCGGGGTGAATTATAAATTTTCGGGTAGCTACGAAAACCAGGTGCGTGCCGAAAAACGACTGAGTATCATTGTGCCTATTGTATTATTAATCATCTTCCTGATACTCTACTTTCAATTCAAATCGGTAAGCACTTCACTAATGATTTTTAGCGGGGTGGCCATGGCCTTTAGCGGAGGTTTCATTATGCTCTGGCTATACGGACAGGGGTGGTTTGCCGATTTCACGGTTTTTGGAATGAATATCAGGGAACTCTTCCAGATGAATACCGTCAATTTGAGTGTTGCCGTTTGGGTGGGTTTTATTGCCCTTTTTGGGCTTGCTACCGATGACGGGGTGTTAATGGGAACCTATCTCGACCAGAGCTTTAAACGCAACCGTACAAAAACAATAGAAGAAATCAGGGCTGCTGCTGTGGAAGCCGGAGAGCGAAGGATAAGACCCGCTGTGATGACAACCACAACAACCATTATTGCACTGTTGCCGGTTCTTACATCAACCGGGCGCGGCGCTGATATTATGGTGCCTATGGCTATTCCTGCCTTTGGAGGAATGATTATAGCGGCAGTTACTTATTATATTGTTCCCACGCTTTATAGTATGCGTGAAGAGTTCAAACTTAAAAAATCATAATTATGAAACGATATATAGTATTAATAATGGCAATAATGTTTTATGGTAACTTGAGTTTTGCTCAAACTCTGGACAATTATTTTCAGATAGCAGCCGAAAACAATCCGGGACTTAAAGCTGTTTACAGAGAATACGAGGCAGCTTTGCAAAAAGTGCCACAGTTGAATACTTTACCCGACCCCGTATTCTCATTCGGGTATTTTATCTCCCCCGTAGAAACAAGAGTGGGGCCACAACAGGCAAAATTCTCCCTTACGCAAATGTTCCCCTGGTTTGGCACATTAAAAGTAAAGGGCAACGCCGTAGCACTAAAGGCAGAAGCAAAATTTCAAAGCTTTATTGATGCCCGTAACAAACTCTATTTGCAGGTGGCTTCCGCATATTATCCTTTATACGAATTAAAAGATTGGGCCCGTATTGAACAGGAAAATATCAGAATACTTGAATCTTACAAAACCATTGCGACTCAAAAGTTTAAAAATGGAAACGGAACGATGATAGATGTTTTGCGAGTGGATATTATTCTGAAAGATGCACAAACCAATCTTGAAATTCTAAGGCAAAAAGAGAAACCACTGCTAACTACTTTCAACAAGCTTTTAAACAGACATGAAAATGAAATA
>CAZSJH010000146.1:0-7673 GCA_964607105.1 uncultured Rikenellaceae bacterium
AATTGTTTAATTGTTTAATTGTTTAATTGTTTAATTGTTTAATTGTTTAATTGTTTAATTGTTAAGATGTTATGATTTTGTTTCAGTTGCGTTAAGCTTTCTAAGAAAAGTCATCATAAAGCCTAGTGTTTGCTTCATTTCAGGTTTGTTCATTTCCCTCATTACTTTCCATATTGAATATTCCGGTACGGGTTCCTTATCCATTTCCTTGAAAGTACGTACAAAAATATTCAGTTTTTCCATAACGGCCGGATCAGCAATAGCCAAAACTGTATCCATCAGGTTAACAATATTATCGGAGAGATTCTCAATATCTTCCCTGGAATATTTTGCCATTATTTTATCTGAAGCACTTGCCATCTGGTTCAGGACCTCGAAATATCCTTTCCTGTCCAGTTCATTGAATTTCTCAGTAGCATCGATCCCGATCTGTTTTATTATAGGTGCAAAATCCTTGACGAGGTCGGTGATATTCTCCAGGGTACTGAAAAGCATGTTCATATTGCTGATATTCCTGATAAAGTTCAGGAGCAGGTGGTTAAATTCATCCCCGTCAACCTCAATACCTGCATTATCAAGGCTGTCAACCATCCCATTGAATGCATCTTTACCTACTATTGCCAGGTCATCCACAAGGTCGGTAACAACTTCCCTGTTCTGTTTCTGTAATTCAGCCTCTTCCAGGATTAAATCCAGTTTATGATTTATCTGGTCAATCTGTATCTGAATGTTGTTTTCTGCCATTGCATTAGTTTTTTATGTTAATCTAACTTCTTGCCTGCCATTGTCATTTCTGTATCAATGGGCATTTCCTTCCCGCGGAGTAAAATATGCCAGTATACCCATCTGAAAAGGAGTTTACCGTAATGATTCAGCCTTGTTTGTTTAAGTAAACCCAGCGGTCCTATTCCCGGCAAGGGGAAGAAACCTGGTAAGGGTTCTGTCTCATAATTGAAATCTATCAATGCTCCTTTGCCATGACCTGTTTCAATAAAGCAGTTTGAATGACCATCGTATGAAGCAGTAAAAGGACGATTTTCAATATAGCACATCAGATTTTCCTCAAGGATATCAGCCATGAAATGCACTACGGAGCCTGCTTTTGAAGTTGGGAAATTACCTGCATCACCTATAACAAAAATATTTTCATGGGCTTTGGATTGCAGTGTATTCTTATCAGCAGGAACAAAACCAAAATCATCTCCAAGCCCGCTTTTTTCAATAAGCTCATCACCACTGTGCAAGGGGATAGTAACAAGGCAGTCGAATTTTATCTTTTTCCCTCCAAAATCAGAGATTGTCTGGTTTTCATTATCTACCTCACCAAGGAAGTAATCAGTAACAAGATGAATATTCTTCTCTTCCAGAAGACCTCCTAAAAGTTTGGAAGCCCTGGGTTTTGTGAAAGCTCCGGAGAGGGGAGTAACATATGTAATGTTCACTTTGTCACGCATCCCTCTTTCTGTAAAAAATGCATCAGCGTAGAAAGCAAATTCAAGAGGCGCTACAGGGCATTTAATGGGGTTATCGGCTATGTTAATCACAAGTTCGCCTCCTTCCCATGTTTTGAAGAAATTTGCCAGTGCGAGTGAACCATCAATAGTGTAGAAATCAAAGATCTTTTTATGCCATAGATCCCCCTTCAATCCAGGTGTCTCTTCAGGATTAATCCTTGTCCCAGTTGCTATTATGAGAATATCGTAAGGTATTAATTCGCCGTTTTTGAGCAGAACCTTGTTCTGCCCTGCCTCAATCTTTTCTACACCCTGATACAGTATATTAATCCCCGGTGGTATGAAATTCTGCTTCGGCTTAATAACATCTTCCTTCTTATAATATCCGAAAGGGATAAAGAGAAAACCGGGCTGATAATAATGAATTTTATGCTGATCGATAACTGTAATCTTCCATTCTTCGCGGTCTAATTCTTTACGCATTTTATTTGCCATAATGGTGCCTCCTGTGCCGGCTCCCAGGATAAGTAATTTTTTCATTTTTGATATATTGATAGTTTATTAAGTTTAAATTTAGTGCGCAAATCTAATAACCTTATAGTTATATAAATATCTGGATATGTCATTTTGTTAATTGAATAACAGTGATATTTATCATGTATTTTTGTATATAAGTTATATACAGGCATATATGAAATAAATTTTCGCGATTTCTATTTATGATAAATGTCATATGATTACCTGAGAATAAATGTGTTCTATTCAAACGGGTCAATTACTGCAAATGAAGCATGGATGATAACCAGGAGATCACAGAAGAAAAAAGCCCAGGGCGGTTGCGGAGGATGCAATTTGATGCGACATGCTTACTGCGAGCCCTGATGATATTGTCGGGACGAGTGATGCGAGATCACGAATGGACAGAGCAGTCTCCTTAGTTAATAAAAGCTAATTAGCTGGTTTTTTTGTCTGGAGTACTTATCTTAGTCATATCGAATAATTAAGTCTTTGACTAAAAGTATATGATTATGAAAAAGGAAATTACTTTACTGCTTTCTTCTATTCTTGTTCTCTCTTTAATTAGTATTAATGTACTGTCAGCAACTGTTAATGACCCTGTAGGCAAATGGAAATTTACAGCCCCTGGGGCACCCTATGGCTATGACCAGGGAACAATAGAAATTACCAGGGAGCTTGATGAGTATAAGGCAACGATCTCATTTGCCGGGATGGATTATAAATACGACCTGGAAAAGATTAAGTACGAAGAAGATAAAATCAGCTTTGGTCTATACCTCGATGGAGAGGATATTTTTGTCCTTATGTCATTTACCGAGGAAGATAAAATATCAGGAAAAGCTATGTACTCGCAGGGCGAATTATCTATCTCTGCTACGAGGGAGAAGGAAGAGTAATAGCATCAGTCATTATTATTAGGGATAATTTATTTACCTTTATTCACTTTAGCTAATCAGGCTTATAACTAAATACCGGAGAATATGAAAAAACTCATACTTCTGATTTTCTTTATAGCAGGCTTCCTGTACTCAAAAGCACAGGTAATATTTTACGAGCCGATGAGTGCAAGACTCACCGGGTATACCATGGATGTTGAACTAGATACGGAAGCAAAAACAGTAAGCGGGTCCTTGGAGGCATACTGGGTCAATAATTCAAGAAGGAGTGTGCCTGATGTACAGATGCACATGTACCTGAATGCTTTCAGAAGTAATAAAACCACTTTCTATACCGAGAATAACGGATCACCGGGCAGCAGGGAAATAGATTACGGTTGGATAGAGATTAATAACATTATAAACCAAAGGGGAACCGACCTGAAGAAATATATGGAATATATCCAGCCTGATGATGGGAATAAATACGATAAAACAGTGCTTCGTATATTGCTCCCCGAACCTGTAAGGCCGGGTGATACGGCGTTTTTTTATATTGATTTTACATCAAAGCTGCCGTCAAGTATCAGGAGAACTGGCTTTAATGATGATTTCTTTTTTGTTGCTCAATGGTTCCCTAAATTTGGTGTTTATGAAACACGGGGAATGAGGTATGCACAAAAGGACGGGTGGAACTGCCACCAGTTTCATGCAAATTCTGAGTTCTATGCCAACCATAGTGTTTATAAGGTGAGGATAAAAGTACCTGAAGAATATGTTATTGGCAGTGGCGGACAGCTCATAAGTGAGGAGATAAATGATGAGGGCTTCAAAATATTGAATTACAGAGCCGAAGATATTGTCGATTTTGCATGGACTGCCTGGCCCGCTTATAAAGAATATGAAGATCAGTGGGAACATGTGAAAATAAGATTCCTTTCACCACCAGGCCGTGAAGATCAGGTTGAAAGACAGTTCACTGCAGTAAAAAATGCCCTGGAATACCTGAATGAACATGTTGGCCCCTATCCATGGCCCCACCTGACATTTGTAGATCCTCCAACTAAAGGGGCCGGCGCAGGTGGAATGGAATATACAACTATATTTACCTCCGCCAGTGCACCCATGATACCGGAATATATTCACATGCCTGAGATGGTGACTGTTCATGAATTCGGACATGCCTACTTTATGGGCATACTTGCTACCAATGAGTTTGAGGAACCATGGATGGATGAAGGAATAAATTCCTATTGGGAATCAAGGATAATGGATCATTTTTATGGCCCGGGAAAGGGAATAATAGATCATGATCACTTTTATCTCTCTGATAAGGAAATGCAAAGAATGAGTTATGTGCATGCTCCTAACAGGAGTGTGTCTGATAATACACCTTTTTCATGGAAATATCCTCCCGGGTCCTATGGTATGCTCTCATATCAGAAAGCTACAACCTGGCTGTTGACTATGCAGGGTATTATCGGGGAGGAAACCATGGACGAGATTTTTAAGACCTATTACAGGGAATGGGCTTTTAAACATCCCTCAACAAAGGACTTTGTTAATATTGCCAATCGTGTGGTCAGACGCATGCACGGGGATAAATACGGAGATGACATGAACTGGTTCTTTGACCAGACTCTTTATGGAACCGGTATATGCGATTATAAACTTGCAGGAATATCAAATCATAAGGAAAGATCTTTCCGGGGCATAGTGAAAACCGATACTGCCGGTATGGTAGTCAGGAAAGATGATACATCGGATGATACCATCTTCACTTCCGTTGTAAGAGTGGAAAGGTTAGGGGAGGTTCAATTGCCGGTGGAGGTGCTTGTCCATTTTGATGATGGGACAGAAGTTACCGAATACTGGCATGGAAAGGACAGGTACAGGTATTTTGAATACCTGGGAACAAAAAGGGTAATATGGTCTGAGATTGATCCTGAACGAAAGATACCTATGGATGTTAATTATATCAATAATTCTTACACAATAAAGCCCGATAAGGTGCCACAAAAAAGGTTAATCAGGAAACTGGCCACCTTCATGCAGTTTTTTACACATATTATTTCATTATAAAAACCAGGCACTATGAAATTAATAAAAGCATTTACCTCTGGTGCTGTAAGAGCATTCCGCTCCGTTAAAGCACTTCTGATGATATGGTTGCTCACCTTTTCTTTCCTTGCAGTTTTTTCCTACTCCTTAAAATCTTTTTTAGTTAAATCCCTTGGAAGTACAGCTTCGACTGCCCTGTTAAATGATACTTTTGATATTGGTTATTTCCTCGACCTGGGACAGGCATTTGGTCCCCTGATGTCGGCCATAACAGGGGGAGTATTAATAATATTACTGATCTTTTTCTTTCTTTACGTGTTCCTTAACGGGGGACTCTTTGACTCATTGAGAGAGAACAAATGGGCTTATAAACCCGGTGATTTCTTCCGATCGTCCGCCAGGTACTTTCTTTCGTACTTCGTAGTAATGATATTCGTCATTCTAATGATACTTCTGGCCATGTTCATCGTGGTAGGTTTGCCTCTGATCATAATGAGGGCAGGTTCATCAGCATCAGAAGAAGCTATATTGAAAATGGTATCAATACTAAGGATAGTTGCATTGCTTGTATTACCGATTTTCCTGCTTGTGGCAGACTATGCAAGAGCATGGCTTGTTGCAAATAAACACACGAAGGTCTTTAAAGCTCTCGGCTATGGTTTTAAAGCAACCTTTAAATATTTCTTCAGCTCCTATCTGTTTATGCTTATAATGGTTATAGTACAGGGCTTATTTGCAGCCCTGGTAGTAAAAATATTAGTGGGATACGCACCTGAGACGAGCGGTGGACTGTTCCTGCTATTCATAATTTCACAGGGACTTTTCTTTGTCAAATTATACCTGAGGGCATTGAGATACGGAGGCGTTACAACACTTTACCAGCTATAATAAGCAAGTCTGGCTTACTGCTGGCGCGAGTCTCCAGACTCGTGCCAAAGGCGGAAGATTCGTGCCACCTTCAGTTTAATAACGATCAAGCCATCTGTACCTCCTGAGGTAATCCCCAAATTTGACGGCCAGCGTGAATTCATGTGTGCCGTAAGTAACATTATGTAACTGGCTCATAGTGAAATCAAAGGCATAACCCAGGTGATACCTGTCATACCTTTCTACCCGGCTGAAGACCAGCAGAGGATGACCGAGCTGGGAATACGTATAGATATTAAATACGGCTTTTCCTAAAAAAAGCTACAACTTCTCAAATATCAGACAGTCAATGCCTGCCATATTTCCAGCCTCCGCCCTCCGGTCACTTCCTTTTATTATCACCGTTAATATATTCTCTCCTTCAAGCATGATATGATTACCCAGGGGCCATTCAACTACTTCTTCACCATCAGTGTAACCATTAAAATCAGCGCCTGCCCTGTTGGTATTCAACTCAAAACCAACTATACCATAATCCCTGGCCCTTGACAAACGGGCACTTACCCTGTACATGCCTGTCTCAGGAAGTATAAATCTTGCCAGCAGCTTATTTCCCGGCTCCCCGTTTCTCCACCACAGCTGTCCTTTATTATTCCAGCCCCAGCTTGTTATATACTGCGTTTCGGCTGTTCCGCCTTCCACTGCCATCACTTCCAGGAACTCGCCTTCAATAATCCCGTCATCATTCATCACCGGTTTAATTATGTCGGCCCGTTCACGGGGTACCTTCATTGATACAGATTCTTCATCTGGAATGATGTTTACTTCTGCTCCAGGGAATATATAATAGTAGCTTGTCATGGCATAGTTAATAACCGTCGGTGCCCAGTGCCACAATTCAATATTTGAACTTATCTTTTCTTCAAAAGGAAGGGCATCGAGTGAACGGTAGCGCATGTTAACCGTCATACCGGGATTGAAGTTGCCCGCTCCTGTCGGTTGTGCAATAAAAGGATGGCTGAATATCTCCGGTCGGCACCAGGCATATCCGTAGTAATCTTCGGTACCTGTACCAATGGAAGAGGGGAAGGACTCATTATCCACAAATATCTTTTCATCTCCTTCACCCCACCATGCGTCAGCGGTATTGAACACAGTAACAGCATCCCCGGCATAAACTCCTTTACCTTCAATGTCGACATAATTGATATCAAAGTGCTCACCTGTTCCGCCAACATTTTCAGCACCTGCTGTATGAATGTTATGGTATTCATGCCATGATGAACCGAAGTACATGCTTCTGTTGCTCCACCTGTATGGTTCAAAGAATATTTCAGTTTCTATATTTACAGGATTCTCTCCAAAGTTGTGTACACGTATATCAGCCGATTCCCGGAAAGGCATAACCCAGTCTGATTGCATCATACCATCCTGACTCACCGATGAATACCATGTATCAGAAGGGTATAACTCAAATCCTGTTCCGAAAAAATCACCTGCCGGCACCCATACTGTCCTGTATCCATCGAAGGTGATCTCCATGACTGCTGAACGCAGGGCCTGATTAATATCATCAGCCTGGATGTTCATGGTGATCCTCATTATAGCCTGCTTTCCTTTACCGCTGGAATAGTTAATGGAACTGTCGGGTAATATCTCACCGGCCAGTAAGACAGGTTCTGTAGTAATCTCCCGGGGGCCCAACAGTTCATTATTTACTTCTTTAATTAGTTGACCCGATTCCTCCAGAGCTTCCATTGTCAGAGACTCAACCTGTGTGTCTTCATCATAATCCCTGTAACATATATTATAATATACACTAGGCGATCGCCGGTCGTCAGTTATGACTACTGCATCACATTCATAGGTAATCTTGCAGTTTTCAGCATAGGGTATC
>CAZSJH010000147.1:0-7664 GCA_964607105.1 uncultured Rikenellaceae bacterium
AAAGTGAGTTCCTCCTTCGCCCTTCGGGCTTCGGCGGACGCAGTGAGAATGAGTTTTATCAGTTCGCAGTCACCATGGTTATGTCTAATTAGTGTGTCATTTCTTTCTGTAAACTAAATAAATATATTACCGAAAATTATTATCAGGGTATACCTAACTCTTTATTGATGATTACATCAGGTCATGATTGACAACACCACTTTTTTAATGTGTACTTTTAATGGAATATTATTATTAGACAAAAACAATCCAAATTGTATATTTGTGAAAGAGCTCTGGCTTTTTGTCCTTCGTAACCATTTAGCAGCAAGGAGAAAGATACGTGCCTTCTGATACTACCCGGCAGATGAAGTATAAGCTGCATGATGAAGAGGCCATGCGAATCTTCAAGGTGGATGAAGTGATGGAGTATTAACGGTAGAAAGCTGTTTCAAAGATGTAAAGCCTGATGGATGCAGTACTAAATAATTCCGGTCAATATGATTGACAAAGAGTATAAAGAAGAAACCGGCAAAATAGGGTTCTGGATCAGCACCTCCCTGGTCACAGGCAATATGACCGGGTCAGGCATTTTTCTTCTTCCAGCAGCGCTAGCCATTTATGGAGGCATAAGTATTTTAGGATGGATATATACCGTGGCCGGGAGTCTCTTCCTTGCACTGGTGTTCTCGAGACTTAGCAGGATAATCAAAAAGGCAGGTGGTCCCTATGCCTATGTTAAAGAAGGCTTTGGTGACTTTCCCGGCTTCCTGGTTGCCTGGGGTTACTGGATATCAATATGGTCGGGGAATGCAGCTATCGCGGTTGCCGGTGTGGGATATCTTTCAGTTTTTATTCCCGTATTGAAGGAAAACCGCATGCTGGCAGCAGCTTTGGCTATAGCCGCAATCTGGCTTTTTACATTCATCAATACTAAAAGTATAAGAAAAGTAGGTCTTACACAGTTTATCACGACTATCATAAAGATCCTTCCACTGGTATTGCTTGGTTCACTGGGGTTCTTATTCTTTGATAAAAGTCATTTTGTTCCCTTTAATATCAGTGACAAGTCTGACTTCCATGCTATCACTTCTACAGCTGCCTTAACACTCTGGGCCTTCCTCGGGCTTGAATCAGCCACCATTCCATCTGATAAAGTAAGGAACCCAAAACGGACCATTCCCCGTGCAACCATAGCCGGTTTACTTTTTACTTCCCTGCTCTATATCTCAAGCACAGTAGCGGTAATGGGTATAATATCGCCGGCAGATCTTCAGCATTCTGCTGCTCCCTTTGCTGATGCCGCCGGCAATGCCTGGGGTAAATGGGCCTCTATATTGGTGGCCGCGGGGGCATCAATAGCATGCTTTGGTGCTTTGAACGGCTGGATATTACTTCAGGGACAGATCCCCCTGGCTGCCTCCAAAGACAAATTATTTCCCTCTATCTTTAAAAAAACATCTGACAAAGGGATACCGGTCACAGGATTAATTATTGGCAGTATACTTGCTTCGCTACTGGTGGGTATCAATTTTACAAAAGGACTGGTAGGGATGTTCTCATTTATCATAATGCTTTCCATCTTAAGCTGCCTCCTTCCATATCTGCTTTCTTCACTCTCCGAGATAGCAATATGCTTTAAGAAAAAACAGCTTTTAAATAAACGGATTCTTATCTCAGCTGCCTCAGTCTCAATCCCTGCATTTCTTTATTCCCTGTGGGCTATTACCGGGCTTGAAATTAAGGTAATAATCGGAGGGATTGTTTTGTTAACTACAGGTATCCCTGTATATTTCTTACTGAAAAAAAGTAGAAATAATCCAAGATGAGGAGGAATGACAAATAAAGGCACACAAAATTTCCTTTTCTGATTATCCAGCAGTTACTAATAAGTATATAGTCAAAACAATAATTTTGACTAAATTCATATCCATTATAATTTATGGTGAGTTCAATAACTAAAAATTTAATATTGCACTAAACTGCAATCCTTTACCCGACATAAGGTTACGGTCAGTGGAGCTTGAATAAATAGAAGCTCCCTCCGGATTCCAGTAAGCCATCAGGTTAAAACTCCAGTAATCGGTATTGCGCTGAAAACTAATTAACCTGTATAAATCCTCAGTATCCCAGTTATAGTATACAGCAACCACCATCCTGTTCATTAATCCAAATGGATAGTTCATCGCTACGACCGAGTAATTATTATAGATGTTACTTTCATACCTGAAATACTCCGCCACTATATTCAATCCATTCCCCATTCCGAAAGTATAATCCACTCCAACATTAATATAATGTTCATAGTTCTCGAACAAAATATTTTCTTTATCATTCTTTTTCAGGGTATATTCAAACCATATTCCCGGGCCTATATCCCACTTTCCATCCACTCCAAATAACTGATCGGTGAAATAAGGATCGGAAACCTCCGGTTGCATCGCATAAAATGTTGAATAGTCAGCCCGGCGGTAATGATAACTGGCCGCTATCTCCCCTGTGAAAAGAGGTATTTGCAAGCGCCCGCCGTATTCAGCACGTTTTTTCTGTGTAGGGGCTACTTCCCATCCTTTTGTATTTTCATTTCCATATAGCGACCAGAACCATACATTTACGTTCTTCTGGAAGTAGTACCGCCCCAGCAGGCCATAAACCCCATCTGTCAATTTCAACGGGTCACGATAATCTATCTTATCAAACCACATCATGGGCCTTAGTATAGATGCCGACCCAAAGCTTATTTTCTGAAGACCTGCCCTCAGTTCAAAACGTGGGGAAGAATATCTGACCCAGAACCTGTAAGGTTTGGTTTTCCAGTTATAATGATCAAGTTTATTATTTTCATAATAAAAATTGGCATAGCTGTTAAGGGATAATTCTGTATCTATGGTACGGCTTTTTTTAAGATCACCGCTTATACTGAATGTGGGAATGTAGCGCAATGCCATATAAGCTGTGGTGGCATCATCACCAAAATTCAAGCCTGATTGCAGGCTGACCTGGTTTTTAAAGTCAAACACCTCCGATTGTCCAAAAGATGGATAAATTATGATAACAAACAGGGAAATGACAACGATAATAATCCTGTTCATGTAAATATTCAATTTAGATTTATTCTGCCTTTCATAATATTCCTGAAGTAGATGAAGTCAAGGCTTGTTGAAAAACCAAAATTTAAAACGGCCGATACAATAAAGGCAATATAGCAAATATCCCTGAAGAAACGCAGTGATAGAAGGATAAGCTTTATTTTCTTAACAGGTTTAAAATGCGTATAAAATACACAGGAGGCTTTCCATTCTTAAAGGCTTCTTAAACAAAAGGAATGCGAAAATTGTTTTATTTTTATATAGACTATAAATTTGAGGGATGCCTTAAATAATTTACCAATAATTATATAGAACTCTAAAATAATGAAACCACAACTATGAATACTCTGAAAGTAAGTTACATGGGAATAGAACTAATGAACCCCGTTGTTGTAGGAGCTTCCAATATGGTTACTGACTTGGATAAGCTTAAAAAAGCGGAAGAAAACGGTGCAGCCGCTATTGTTTATAAATCTCTTTTCGAGGAACAGATACAGCTTGAAAGATACCAGATGGATGAAAGCCTGAGCCAGTACAATGACCTTCATGCTGAAATGATCACCTTACATCCTGCTATTGATCACGCCGGTCCGGATGAGCACCTGGTGAATATAAGGGAGGCAAAGGAGAACCTTTCAATTCCTCTGATAGCAAGCCTGAATGCAATAGAGAACGATACATGGATTGAATACGCAAAGCTTATAAGTGAGACAGGTGTTGACGGGATAGAAGTGAATTTTTATAGAACCCCGCTTGACCTTAATAAAACAGCTGAAGAAATCGAAAAAGAGCAGCTTCGGATATTGAAAGAGATCAAAAAAAATATTCCAATACCTGTTAGTGTTAAGCTCAGTTCAGATTATACGAATATCCTGAATCTGGTTAAGAAACTCGACGATGCTGGAGCCGATTCATTTGTGCTCTTCAATTCCTTCTTCCAGCCGGATATAGATATCAAAACAGAGAAACACATCAAGAATTTTAACCTTAGTAATGATGGTGATTACCGGAAATCACTGAGGTATGCCGGAATACTCTACGATAATGTTAAGGCTGACATAATAAGCTCTAATGGTGTTTTCACAGGAGCTGACGTAATAAAACTTATACTGGCAGGATCAACGGCAGTGCAGGTTGTCAGCACTCTATATAAAAATGGACTCTCTCATCTCAGCAACATGATAAAAGAGATAAGCGACTGGATGGACAAAAATAATTACAACAGTATAGATGAGTTCAGGGGTAAATTATCAAGGAAAAGCCTGAGCAGTAATCCTTTTGTTTACCAGAGAGCACAATATGTAGACCTGTTGTTGAATTCAGAGGAGTTATTTAATTACCCCAGATAGGCAGATAATAAAATCATGCTAACAAACAGGTTGAATTTCCTGTAAATACATAACAACACATTTATTGCATAATTACAAGTGTATATCTGTTAAAAATTGCTATTTTTAGTAATCATTTGATCTCTTCAAGAAGATAATAGATGAGCTATCTGTATGCAATTATAACGCTTGGTTTTTTACTGTCATCCCCGACAGATTTTGTTCCTGATGTGCAGGACCAGGTTATTGATACCGCATCCGTTAACGAGCTGACACGGCAGGCATATATCATTGCCAGGAGGAATCCGGATCTTGCCATCAGGGATGCCCACAGGGCTTTATCTGCTTCGCAAAAAATTGATTATAAAAAAGGGATTGCCGATGCAAGCCTGGCACTGGGACTGGCTTATTTTGCACGCTACAACCCCGGCGACAGTGCCACCTATTATAATTACCTGGCTCTAGACATATATGACGAAAGTGGTGACCTCACCGGCAAAGCCAGGGCATATTACTGCCTTGCCTATGTTTACAGCCTTAAAGGCATGCGTAACGAGTCGGAAAGATACAGCAGGCTGAGCCTTGAGAATTTTGAGAAAGCGAGTGATGAAAGGGGCATGGTCAATGCCCTGAGTGCGCTTACATACCTGGCCAGGCAAAAAAACGATTTTGAGGGAGCCCTTGAGATGACACACAATGCAATTGAAATTGCCCGGTCAATAAATGACACCGTACCTCTTGCCGATGCCCTGAATACCCTTGGGAATATTTATAAAGATATGTTGCTGTTCAATGAAGCGATCGATTCATATTTTGATGCTCTTGAACTGTGGGAATCAAAGAAAGACACCAGCGGCCTGGCAATTGCGTACGGTTCAGTAGCCTTAATGTACTTCTACCAGCAGGAATACGATAAAGCATTGGAATTCAACTTCAAGAAGCTCCCGATCTCAGAGCGTACAGGCGATCTATGGGAACAGAGTAAAACTCTTAATAATATATCCCAGATTTATTCAGCCCAGGAGAAGCATGACAGTTCTCTGTATTACCTTAGAAAAGGCCTGGCCCTGAATGAAAAAATGAACTTCCCTTCAGGGATTGCTAATGTGTGCCATAACATTGCAGCTGCATTCTATATGAAAGGCAAAGTGGACTCGGCAGATTATTATATATCGCGATCTATAAGAATTGCTGAAAGTGTTAACGACCCGGGGTTGCCATCGTACCTTATAACATTGTCGCGTGCACAACGAGGGCGCAGAAATTATAATGAAGCCCTTGCAAATGCCAGGAAAGCATACCTGATGGCAACAGAGCAGAATGAACCGATAGTGGTATCATCGGCAGCCGGCCTCCTGAGTGATATCTACAGCGAAACGGGAAAGAAGGACCTCGCTTATGACTATCTTAGAGAGTTCTACACAATAAACGACAGCATAAACAATAATGAATTCCTGAAAAAGATTACCCGGCTGGAAATCCAGAATGAATATGACAGGCAACAGGAGGTTGCTGAATTTGAGCACCGGCAGGAACTGATGCTGCGCGAGAACAGGATAAAACAGCAAAATATTTATGTAAAAGGATTAATCATACTGATAATCTTACTTCTTGTCATATCTCTGTTTTATATACTTAATACAAGGCTGAGGGCACGGTATGCAAGGATAGACCTTGAACAGAGACTGCTCAGGGCACAGATGAACCCCCATTTCATTTTTAATTCTCTCTGTGCTGTGCAGGATATGATATTGGCCGGCCAGCCGGATAAGGCAAACACTTTCCTTGTAAAGATCGCTAACCTGATGCGTAATATTCTTGAGAATTCAAGGGAGGAATTCATCCCCCTGGAAAAAGAAATAGAAACCCTGAAACTATATCTCGATGTTCAGCAGTTAAGGTTTGAATCAGGGTTTGAATATAATTTTAATATAGACAGCCCCATTGATACTGAAAACATATCAGTCCCTCCAATGCTTGCCCAGCCATGCCTTGAAAATTCCGTTGAGCATGGCCTGCTCCCAGGGAAAAACGGGGGCAGGATCGAGGTTTCCTATAAGCTTGAAGATGAACTGCTGAAACTGGAAGTGACTGATAATGGTATTGGAAGGGTGCTATCCGGAAAGGAACCCGGAAGAGGAATGAAGAAAAAGTCACTGTCTACAACACTGATCCAGGAAAGGCTGGATTTCTTCAGAAAGAAAATGAAAATAAGGGATATCCGTTACGAAATAAAGGACCTGTATGATAATTCAGATCCTTCAGGAACTAAAGTGATTATAATGATGCCTTTCAGGAAGGTTTTTGCCTGATAAATATTTTGAGGTGATGAAAACAGTAATAGTTGATGATGAACCGGCAGTAAGGAATTCAATAGCAGCCATCATAAGGCAGAATTATCCTGACATAGAGATTGCAGCCTCGGCCGGATGTGTCTCTGAAGGCTATAACTCCATACTCGAGCATCATCCCGACCTTCTCTTTTTGGATGTTGAAATGCCTGATGGCACAGGATTCGAACTGCTGGGGAAACTGCCTGTAATAGATTTTAAGGTAATCTTTATCACCGCCCACCAGGAATATGCCCTGGAGGCCATAAAGGTCAGTGCGCTGGACTTTCTCTTAAAACCATTCGATACTGAAGATCTCTGCAGGGCTGTTGATAAGGCAACCAGCATAATAAATATTGAAGAGGAGCAGCTTAAGCTAAAAACACTCCAGGAAAACCTTGAAAACAGGAAAGTACTGAAAAGAATAGTCTTGCATACGGCCGAAAATCTTCATCTTGTACCTATCTCAGATATTGTGAGAGCTGAAGCTGACAGTAACTACACACAATTTATATTATCCGATGGCAGCAGGATTATGGTATCACGCACCATTAAGGAATTTGATGCAATGCTGTCAGGATCTGGAATGATAAGGGTACACCAATCTCACCTTGTAAACATTGCTTTTGTTAACAAATTTGTAAAACGCGACGGAGGTTATCTCATGTTAAAGGATAAATCCAAAATACCCGTTTCACAAAACCTCAGGAAACAGGTAATCCAGGCAATTAATGACTCTCTCTACCTTTAGAAATCACTGATACTATAATTTTTCAGCCGGATACTAATTCATATCCGGCAGATACTAATCCGGACTGTTAAATCTGCTCCGAAGGTCGTATTTTTAAAAGAAAAAACACTTGTATCATGAAATCTAAAGCATTTTTCACAATCATTATTGCTGTTTTTCTTCTTACGACGGTGGATGCCAACTGCCA
>CAZSJH010000148.1:0-7610 GCA_964607105.1 uncultured Rikenellaceae bacterium
TACATGGTGTTCCGGGACTGAAAGTGCATGCCAAACTTTGCCTGATAACAAGGTATAAAGGGGATAATATTCAACGATACGCATGTGTGGGCAGTGGTAATTACAATGAAGAAACAGCCAGGCAGTATACCGATCACCTCCTTATGACATCCGATACCAAAATTACTAACGAGGTAAGTAAAACATTCACTTTCCTTGAAAAAAACTATAAGAAAGAAAATTATTACCATATTATTGCATCTCCCTTTTATACACGGACAAGGATTTCCAGACTTATAAAGAACGAAATAGAGAATGCACGTAATGGGGAAGAAGCTTACATTTATCTCAAGCTGAACAACCTTGCCGATAAAGATATTATTGAACTACTTTATATCGCAAGCCTCGAAGGAGTTGATGTAAGACTGAATATCAGGGGAATGTTTTCCCTGGTAACCGGTATTAAAGGATTAAGCAACAACATTAAGGCCATTGGCATAGTTGACCGTTATCTTGAACATACACGAATAATGATATTCTGTAATAAGAGAAACGAGAAAGTATACCTTACCTCAGGGGACCTCATGACAAGAAACATTGAAAGAAGAGTAGAGATTGCCTGTCCCATACTTGACAGTGACATAAAGCAGGAGCTGCGTGATATATTTGAAATACAGTGGAATGATAATGTTAAGGCAAGGATACTGGATAAAAACCTTGGGAACAAAATATCAGGTAATAAGAAACCACCTCTCAATTCACAGGTTGAAATATATAATTACCTTAAGAAGAAACACGAATCACCTGAAAATGACAAAGGGGACATTTAATTAACAGGTTAAAGAACATTGCAATGGATACTGAAGGAAAATATTACAGGTCATTTAAGAACAGAATTAAAATGCTGGAAGAACAACTGTCAAAAGAAAGGATTAAGAAACAGCATGACAAAGGTAAACTGACAGCCCGGGAGAGACTTGACCTATTACTCGACGAAGATACATTCGAAGAGATTGATGCTTTCGTCGTCCCCGATACCCATGGTATTGAATTCGGAAAGGTTGAGAAACATTTTGGTGACGGTGTTGTGGCAGGCTATGGTAAAATTAACGGTCGCCTTGTATTTATTTATGCACAGGATTTTACAATAATGGGAGGATCACTTGGCATAGTACATGCAAATAAGATAGCCAAGACCCAGGAGATGGCATTGAAAATTGGTGCTCCGATAATAGCTCTAATTGACTCGGGGGGGGCCCGCATACAGGAAGGTATAGCATCGCTAAGCGGATACTCAACCATTTTTAATAATATTATCCGCTCATCGGGTATAATACCACAGATAGCAGTTATTATGGGTCCTGCTGCAGGTGGTGCTGTATACTCCCCTGCCCTGATGGATTTTGTTTTCATGACAAGTTATACAAGCTACATGTTTGTTACAGGGCCTAACGTAGTGAAGGAAGTACTGAATGAGGATGTGAGCTTTGAGGAACTGGGAGGGGCAGAAGTACACGCCAAAAAAAGCGGGGTGGCTCATTTTATTTATGACGATGAAGAAAACACCCTGCTGGGACTAAAGAAGTTCTTTTCATATATCCCTTCCAACAACATGGAAAATCCCCCAAAGATAGAAGGGATTAATGATACACCTGATATAAATAACAGGCTACTGGAAATAGTGCCGGATGATCCCAACAAAGCGTACGATGTAAAAGAGGTAATAAATAATATTGTTGACAGGGGAAGCTTTTTTGAGACTGCTGAACTCTACGCACAGAACCTGGTAACCGGTTTTGGCCGCCTTGAGGGTAAAACAATTGGTATAATTGCCAATCAACCCAAGGTGCTGGCAGGAGTACTCGACATTAATTCGTCAGTTAAAGGTGCCAGGTTTATACGTTTTTGTGACTCCTTTAATATACCTCTGCTGACATTTGAAGATGTACCCGGTTTCCTTCCGGGAATCGACCAGGAACACTCAGGAATCATCAGGCACGGAGCCAAACTCCTGTATGCATACAGCGAAGCCTCCGTCCCAAAAATCACGGTTATACTGAGAAAATCATACGGTGGAGCCTATATAGTAATGAACAGTAAAAACCTTGGCGGCGACTTTAATTTTGCATGGCCCACAGCAGAAATAGCTGTTATGGGACCCGATGCTGCAGTTACCATACTCTATCGTAAGGAACTGGCAAAGGCAGATGATCCAAATAAACTTAAATCAGGACTGGTTAAAAAATACAGGGAAAAGGTAGCAAATCCCTTTGTTGCAAATGAGAAAGGATTCATCGACGAGGTTATTGATCCTCCCCTTACAAGAAAAAAACTTATTAGAGCTTTTGATGCACTTACAAACAAATGGGTAGAAGCACCATCCAGAAAACACGGTAATATACCTCTCTGATTTTTTATTATATACTCTCTATTGAACATAATCTTTATTGATGAAAATTAAAAATATTCTTATTGCAAACAGGGGCGAGATAGCCGTTCGCATCATTAAGACAGCGAAAAAAATGGGTATTGTAACATCAGTTATTAAAACCGGTTCTGAGCCGGCAGCAATGTACCTGTCTCATGCGGACAAAGTATATGATGATACTGAAAATATCTCGGGGATACCTGTTTTTCTTGATATTGAAAGAATAATAAAAATAGCAATTGTTGTTGGTGCGGATGCAATACACCCTGGCTATGGATTCCTGGCTGAAAATCCCTATTTTGCACAAAAGTGTGCTGAAAACAAGATAATTTTCATAGGCCCATCCCCAGACTCAATCTATAAAATGGGTAATAAAATTATCGCACGCAAAATAGCCCTGTCCAATGACATTCCAATGACAGTAGGAAGTGAAGGAAAAATACCCACCGAGAAGGAAGCAATCAGGGTAGCAAGAAAAATTGGCTATCCCGTTATAATAAAAGCCGCATCCGGAGGAGGTGGAAGGGGGATGAGAATAGTCCGCAACGAGGAAGAGATGCCAAAAATGTTCAGGATGGCATCAAATGAAGCCGATAAAACTTTCTCAGACCATTCTGTATTTATTGAGAAATATATTGAAAATCCAAAACACATTGAATTTCAGGTTCTTGGTGACAAAAAAGGCAATATCATACATCTCTGGGAAAGAGAATGTTCTGTGCAGAGGAAACATCAAAAACTTCTGGAAGAAGCCCCGTCAGCAGCACTTAATAATAAACTCCGAAAAGAGATGGGTGAGATATCGGTTAAAATAGCTTCTGCAGTAGGTTATTTCTCTGCCGGCACTGTTGAATTTCTATATGACACCAATGGCGAGTATTATTTTATGGAAATGAACACGAGGATACAAGTAGAACACCCGGTTACTGAACTTATAACCGGTATAGACCTGATCGAAGAACAGATCAGGATAGCTGAAGGTAATGAATTAAGGTTCAAACAAAAGGATATAAAACTTAATGGCTGGGCAATAGAATGCAGGATCAACGCGGAAGATGTTCAATCAGGCTTCAGTCCTGCACCCGGAAAAATAGAACAGATACATATGCCCTCGGGTAAAAATATTAGGGTCGACACAGGTGTGCAGGCAGGCTCGGTAATAGCAGCTAACTTTGATTCAATGATAGCCAAGCTAATAATATACGGTAAAACCCGGAAAGATGCCTTGGCAAACTGCAAACAGGCACTAGACAAAGTATGGATCAAAGGTACAAAGACAACATTGCCTTTTTTCAGAATGCTTATACGTAACCCAAGCTTCCTGGATGGATCAATAACAACATCATTTATTGAGAATGAAGTTTCATCGTATTATGTATACAGCGAGTATGAAGAGAAGCTGGCTGCATGGTTGGCTACATGGTTGTTTATAGATGAAAATCTTGATGAAAGCAACCTAAAAGTTGATATTGAAGAAACAAGGAATATCAGCCCCTGGTTGTTAAACAAGAGGATCAGCAGACACTAATAGAAAATAATATATCCGATATGGCCAAACAGACAAAAAAATTATATGCCCTGCACGGAAAAAAGAAGCACAGTTTCAATCTTCCTTTAACCGAAACCATTAAGATTGGTAAGCGTGCGTATAAGATAGTGATAAAGGAAGATAACAAATATGGAACATATATTCTCTGGAAAAACAGGCGCTACCCTGTTGAAATAATCCTTTCAAGACAAAATAAGTTCGAGATACTTTTTAATTATGTGTGCTATTCATTTACAGTTGAAACGCCTTTTTCGCTAAAACGCAAACAATACCTGAGCAGGGAGAAAGGCCCATCCGAAGAAGAAAAAATTTTCTCTCCCATGCCAGGTAAAATTCTGGAAGTACTGGTGAGCCAGGGTGATGAGATAAACCGTGGGGACCCACTTATGATCCTGGAAGCCATGAAGATGCAAAACGAAATCAATTGCCCGGTAAACGGAATAGTAACATCAATTAATGTTGACCCTGAGACGAATGTCAACAAGGATGACATTCTGCTGGAATTAAGGATTATACAATAAGATAGTCATGAGAAGAAATATTGCGCAGCTGATAATCTTCTTTACAATAATTATTTTCGGAGCCTGCTCAAAAACCCAACGTGTAAAATTCACAAGCGACTGGTCCAATTCACCCGATGGAGTATGGGTAGGTCCTGAAATGTGGGCTAACAGGTTGCAGGACTGGAAAGTATTAGATGGTAAGCTCATGTGCATCAACTCCATGCCAATGCGTACGGTTCATCTTACGACAAGAAGAGCAACAGATATAAAAGGGAATATAAATATAAGCGTAAACATAGAAATCAACAGAGGTTCCTCATATACCAATGAATCTGCTGCAGGTTTTCTCATTGGTGCAGGCAGGGGACTCGATTACAGGGCTGCATCATTAATTCATCATTCTTTTGGTAAAAAAGCCGGGCTTTTCATTGGAATCGATGCTACCGGTAATCTTTTCTTAAAGGACTTCGAAAAGGAAGATATTTATATTGAATATAACTCGGGAAACAATTCTTCCTGGAGCAGGGCTTATCTGGTATTGTCTGTCAAACCCCGTGGTAACAATTATTCTATTAAAGTAACAGCTGTTGACCCCATCACCAATCTAATAATTGACAGGCTGGAACTGGATGGTATTGAACCTGAAAGAATTGATGGCAATATTGCTCTTGTCTCTCATTCGGGCAATTCCAAAGGATCTGACACAAGTTTTTCTTTTGAAAATTGGCAGGTGTCCGGAAGTAAATTAAATTATGAGCCTGAACATCTGATAGGACCTATCGCAGGCCTGCAGTACACTCTCAGCAGGTCAACACTGAAAATTAATGTACAAATGATGCCACTTTCGGAATTGGAGAACCAAACACTCGAAATGTATATACTTGATAATGACAAGTGGAGGAAATTATCTGAAGCTGTAATAGATAACAATTCATATACTGCTCTTTTCAGGATCGATAACTGGGAAGAGAAAGAGGACATTCCTTACAGGATCACCTATAAGCTTAAAAGAAAGTCTGACAGGGTATTTACAGAAAACGGAATTATAAAACATGATCCAATTGAGAAGGAAGAAATCACACTCTTGTCTCTGTCATGCGTTGAGCAGGTAATTAAGCCAGATAAGAGCAGCTGGATGGGAATTGATGCAGGCTCTTTTCCATGGGACTGGGCTCTGCTTTATCCACATGTACAACTCACAGATAACCTGAAACAGTTCGATGCTGACATACTTTTCTTTGCAGGTGACCAGGTATATGAAGGAGCCTCCCCTACTGCCGCTGACACCGGTCCTTTAGCTCCTTTCGACTACTTGTATAAATGGTTCCTCTGGTGCCAGACATATAAAGACCTGACTGCTAATATACCAACTATCACTATCCCTGATGATCACGACGTATACCATGGAAACCTCTGGGGTGCAGGAGGTATGGCAACACCATCAGGATTAACAGGTGCTGCCGCACAGGATGCAGGGGGTTATAAAATGAGTCCTGAATTTGTAAATATGGTTCAGGCTACACAGACCCGTCATCTCCCTGATCCCTATGATGACACGCCTGTTGAGCAGGGAATAAATGTTTATTACACAGAGTGCAAGATAGGTGGTGTCAGCTTTGCAATACTTGAAGACAGGAAATTCAAATCTGCCCCAGTGGATCTGCTCCCTGATGCCGATATATTTAATGGCTGGCCCCGGAATCGTAACTGGAATGCAAAGAGAAGATCGGACATAGAAGCTACCTTACTAGGAGAAAGGCAGTTGAATTTCCTTGAAGACTGGGCTTCTGACTGGTCCGGAGGTACCTGGATGAAAGCAGCATTATCACAGACACTTTTTGCCAATCTCTCAACAATACCTGCAGACGCAGTAAATGATAATATTACCCAGGTCACGGAAGTACCTGATTCGGGTATCGTTCTGACCACAGACAGGTTTGTAACTGATTTTGATTCAAATGGATGGCCACAGTCAGGAAGGAACAGGGCTATCAGCAAATTCAGGAAGGCATTCGCTACACACGTAGCTGGCGATCAACATCTTGGAAGTACACTACAATATGGAATAGATAATTGGAGAGATGCTGGCTATGCAATTGTTTCGCCAGCAACCGGGTGTATCTGGACAAGAAGGTGGCATCCACCAGTGGAAGGAATTAACCGTAAAGAAAACTGGCCATCAAACCTGGGAGATTTTGAGGATGGCTTTGGCAACAAAATTACTGTATATGCAGTGGCCAACCCACACAAATCGACCGTCAAGCCAACACGGCATCATGAACTTAGCACAGGATATAGCTCAATAAAATTTAACCGCAAAAACCGTGATATTGAACTGGCGAATTGGCCTTACTATTCCGGACCTGAAAATGGAACACCATTCCCCTCCTGGCCAGTAAAATTCAATCAACTTGATAACTACGGCAGAAAGGCTGATGCCTGGTTACCTGAAGTTATATGCCAAGGCATACACAATCCGGTTATCAGGATCACCAGGGAAAGAACAGGAGAAATAGTCTATACCCTGAGGATCAATGGTAATTCATTTCAGCCAGGTGTATTTGCCTATGGTAATTATACCATCGAAGTAGGTGAACCTGACACAGACAGGTGGCAAATATTTGAAGGTGTAAATGCCACTTCCTATATTGAAAGACAAGCACTGGAAGTAAAGTATTAATTATAAGTTATGAATTATGAGTTATGAGATATTAATTCAGAACTCGCCATTCATAATTCAACATTTTAATGATTCAACCTTCAACTTTTTTTTGAAAACATGTTGTAAAACATATCCAAAAAGTGGAATTAAGATTCATTCTGTACGAAATTGCATATTGTCTGCAGTATTATGTCGAAACCTGAAACCGATGTCTACATCTGTTTTATACATATTATTACGCTTTATTTTTAAGGCAATTTATAAAGATATACGCCATCGCGCGTATTTGTCCCCTTTTAATCAGCCGATGGAAATGGAAGAACCATCGCACTTAGCGGCGCCGGGCATCTCACCCGCCCGGCTGCCGCTATTAAATATGATTTTTTATTGCTGTAAAAATATTTATTAACCAAAAAATCTCGCTGCTATGAAAAAACAAATTGTTCTTATCGTATTCTTTCTCGGACTAATTATGACATTTTCGTGTGA
>CAZSJH010000149.1:0-7609 GCA_964607105.1 uncultured Rikenellaceae bacterium
GATTTATTGCAGACCCCCCTGGTCCGACATACCCTTGTGATAAAAACACCGTATAGATTCTGGTATTTTCCCCGTCGATTCCTCCTGCAATTATGGAAGCCAGGAACAAAAAACTGGCAACCATGGTTAGCACTGGTTTTTTCATAATAATATGTATTTGTGAATTAATGCTGAAAGAATTAACCATCCGGAGTTTTAATTCAGATGGATGTCTTTCGCCTTTCGCCTTTCGCCTTTCGCCTTTAGTCTTTTTACTCTTTCCTTTTTCCTTCCCTCTGTCTGGCTCCTCGCTAAATTTGCCCACCGGGCAAATTATTTACGCTCGGTCCTCTTTCGCCTTTCGCCTTTCGCCTTTCGCCTTTAGCCTTTAGCCTTTAGTCTTTAGGCGTTGCTTTTTTTAAACATTTCCGTTTCCAACTCAGGCCATTGCAGATCAAAGCTTTTTAGTGTCTTCAATACCTCTTCCGCAACATAATACAATTTCTGCCAGTTCTTGTCAGCCGGAACAATATGCCAGGGCACTTTATTGCATTCCCTGAAGATTCTTTCATATACCTCGATATATTCAGACATCTTCTTCCGTGTCTCCCAATCACCGTCCTTATGCTTCCAATGTTTCTCCGCCATGTTAATCCTCTCCATCAGTCTCTTTTCCTGTGCTTCAGGTGAAACATTAAGGTAGAATTTAAGTATCCTGGTATCATTATGTTCCAGCAAACTCTCAAAATCATTGATCAGGCGATAGCGCTGTTCAACAACTTCTTTCGCAAACAGGCCTTCAACAGTGGGCACAAGTATATCTTCATAATGCGATCGTATGAAAACCTGTATATCTCCTTTGGCAGGAGTTGTCTTATGTACCCTCCACAAGAAATCATGCGAGTATTCTTCTGGTGTCGGCTTCTTAAAACTTTTGATTTTTATACCAATAGGATTGCAATACTTTAGCAAGCCACGTGTCAGCCCATCCTTACCAGATGCATCAGTTCCCTGGAACACAATCAGTAGGCTGTACTTTCCCTGAGCATAGATTTTATATTGTAATTCTCCTATCTCCTTCAGTAGTTTTTTGGTTTTTTTCCTGGTTTCCTTTTTGTCCCATTTTAAGTTATAAGAAGGATAATCTTTTATTTTCATATATAAATATATTTATTCTGACCGGCTATATTTCTAACCGTCAGTTGTTTAAAATTCTGATAACACTTTGCAGGATCCTGATCTTACAATGATCTGTAAGTATTATTTAAGGACTTCGAAGCTAATTTTTGCTACGATCCTGTATTCTACAACCTTATTTTCCTCAACAACAGCACTCTGGTCCTGGATATATACCGAGCGAATTCCCTTAATTGTTTTTGCAGAAGTTTTAACGGCATTTCTTACAGCATCTTCCCAGCTTTCACTGGAAGAAGCCAATACTTCAATTACTTTTAATACTGACATAATCTCTAAATTTAATTTGGAATAATATGTTATTATTTAACAGCCTCGGTCAATTAATTAACAGCCTCGGTCATGTATAGCCAAGTTATGAAATTTTAGCTATATATTCGCATTAAACATCCTAATTTATCAATGATGAGGTTAATATTCCCTGTTATTATACTATACTCTTCTGTTCTCTTATCAGGGCAGTCTGGTGATTCCCCGGAACACTTTGAAGGTGCAATTATCAGGGGTGATACCGCCTGGAAAGAAATAGCTCTTGTATTTACGGGTGACGAATACACAGATGGTGGCCAATTTATAACAGGTATACTGGAAGAAAATAATATTAAAGCTTCTTTCTTTTTAACCGGCAACTTTTACAGGGATCCGGATAATTCATCCCTCATTAAAACCTTGAAATCAGATGGTCACTACCTTGGTGCTCATTCTGATAAGCATCTGCTTTATTGTGACTGGAATAATCGCGACAGCCTTCTGGTGGATTATGATGAATTCTCAAAAGATATTGATTATAATTACAAGGCCATGCAACTATTTGGCATAGAAAAAGAAGATGCCAGCTACTTTCTTCCTCCTTTTGAATGGTATAACTATACTATCAGTAAATGGTGTAGAAAATCAGGATTACAGCTGGTAAACTACACCCCTGGCACGCTTTCACATACTGATTATACCACGCCTGACATGCCGGGTTACAGGAGCAACGGTGAGATATACAATAGTATTCTCAATTATGAATCCCGTAGTTCAGCCGGACTTAACGGATTTATCCTGCTTATACACATCGGTTCTGCACCTGAAAGAAAGGATAAATTCTACTCTATACTTGATGAACTTATAGGAGAGTTATCTAACAGAGGATACAGTTTTTCCCGGATAGACACTCTTCTTCAATAGAAAAAAACCAACAAATTATACTTTATTAACAACTGAAATAATAGTTTATTACACTTATTTTTTACATTTAGCCAGCCCATAAATTCTAAAAAGCATGAACAATATTAAAGAAAAAAAATTACTTAAAAACCTGATATTAAGCAGGTACACTCTACGGAGACAATCAGTGCGAATACTTACTGCACTATTGATTATTATCATCTGCCCGGCGTTGAACCTTGACGCCCAGGAAAAAATTACTGACCCGGTATCATTTTTTGGTTTTGAAATAGGGGCTGATTATCACCTGACTAATTACTCAAAGGCCCTGGAATACTGGCAATTACTTGATCAGGAATCTGATCGAATGATCCTTGAGAACATTGGCATGACAGCTGAAGGAAGACCTCAGTACATGGCTGTAATAAGCAGCCCTGCAAACCTGAAGAAGCTTGATTATTACAGAAATATTTCTGAAGAACTGGCCCTGGCCAAAAATTTAAGTGATAAGGAAGCGAGGGAAATGGCTAAAACCGGCAAGGCTGTTATCTGGATAGACGGCGGACTTCATGCAACTGAGGTTGTTGGTTCACATCAGCTTATTGAGACCGTATACAGGATGGTAAGCTATAACGATGATGAAACCCTCAGGATTCTTGATGATGTTATTCTCCTGGCTGTTTTTGCCAATCCAGACGGACTGGAGCTGGTCGGAGACTGGTATATGAGGCATGAAGACTCTACAAAAAGAAGCAGCCGGGGACTCCCACGGCTATACCAGAAATATACAGGTCATGACAATAACCGCGACTCCTACATGGTTACTCAACCTGAAACGGAGAATATGTCGCGAATAATGTACAGGAAATATTTTCCACAGATAATGTATAACCATCACCAGAGCGGACCTAATGGTATGGTTGTCTTTGTTCCTCCATTCCGCGACCCTCCAAATTACAATTATGAACCCCTACTTGTTGCCGGCATTCAATCTGTTGGCCTGGCAATGCATAACAGGCTTATTGCCGAAGGCAAACCCGGCAGTGGCATGAGATCGGTAGCCAGTTATTCAACATGGTTTAACGGTAACCTGAGAACAACAGGATACTTTCATAACCAGATAGGCATACTTACTGAAATCAAGGGTAACCCCACTCCTATCGAGGTTGAGTTTAACCCCGACAGGCAATTACCAACAAATGATATGCCTTACCCTGTTGAACCCGGACCATTCATGTTCAGGGAAGCAATAGAATATTCCTATACCATGAATATGGCCATCCTTGATTATGCCTCACGTTACAGGGAGACATTACTGTATAACCGCTACCTGATGGGGCGTAACAATATCGAAAAAGGAAGCAGGGATAACTGGACGATACACCCGGATATAATAGACAACCTGAAGCAAATAGCTGAAAATGATAATCAAAGAGGTGATCAGAGGCAAACAAGCCCTAACAGGCGCCGAGGCCTTGACCCTGAGTATATGAAATACCTGCGGCTTCCGGAAAACAGGGATCCAAGAGCATTTATACTGCCATCTGACCAGTCTGATTTTCCAACAGCAGTTAAATTTACCAATACATTTATAAAGAATGGTGTAACCGTACATCGTGCAACTGCAGATTTCAGTGTTAACGGAAGGTCATACCCCGAAGGCTCACTTGTTTTCTTAACTAACCAGGCTTTCCGCCCACATGTTATGGACCTTTTTGAACCCCAGGATCACCCGGACGATTTCCAGTATGAAGGAGGGCCTCCTAACCCACCCTACGACAATGCCGGATATACACTCGCTTACCAGATGGGAATAGAGTTTGACCGCATTCTTGATGAGGTGGAAGGCCCGTTTGAAGAAATAAAAGGATTTGCTGAACCATTAAGAGGGAAAATTATAAAAACAAACAGTACCAAAGGATTCCTCCTGGATCACACTGTTAATGATGCTGCCATTGTTACAAACAGGCTGCTCGCAGCAAAGCAGAAAATATACTGGCTCACAAAATCCCTGGAAAAAGAAGGAAAAGTATGGCCTGCCGGCACTATTTATATACCCTCTACAAACCGTTCAAATGAAATAATTGAGAAAGCTGCATCCAAACTGGGTATTGATTTTACCGGGGTAAATGATATTCCTGTCACAGAAGCAATGAGGATTAATGACATTCGTATCGGGTTGTGGGACAGGTATGGAGGTTCCATGCAATCAGGCTGGACCCGTTTCATACTGGAGCAATTTGAATTTCCATATGAAAGGGTATTCCCCATGAGGCTGGACGAAGGAAACCTCAATAAGGACTATGATGTACTGGTGTTTGTCTCAGGGGCCATATCACCCGGGGAATCACGGTGGTATTCAATGGATGCTGATGACGAAAGTGATATTCCTGATGAGTACAGGGATTGGCTGGGGAGTATTACAACAGAAAAGACCATCCCGCTTTTGATCGAATTCATTCGCAATGGCGGTTCAATAATTACTATTGGCAGTTCCACCAGCCTGGCATACCATGCTGAACTACCCATCAGCAATCACACAGTTAACAGCAAAGGTGAGCAGCTTGGAAGGGATGAATATTTTATTCCGTCGTCCATTCTGCAGGTGAGGCTTGACAATACCCTTCCACTGGCGTGGGGTATGGAAGAAAGGCTTGATATATTCTTCAGTAACAGCCCGGTCTTCAGGCTCAAGCCTGATGCAGATAAAATGGGCATCACACCGGTTGCATGGTTTGACAGCGATCAAGCACTCAGGAGTGGCTGGGCCTGGGGTCAGGACAAGCTATACGGCGGAACTGCAATAGCCACTGCTGATATGGGCCTGGGTAAACTTTACCTTTTTGGTCCGGAGATACTTTTCAGGGCACAGTCACACGGAACATACAAACTATTCTTTAACAGCCTGTACCTGTCAACAGCCAGAGAAAGAGAGACGATAAAATGAAAAATATCCTGATACTGATATTTCTGGTCCTGGTGGGATCATGTACAACGAATAATAACACAGTCTACCAATGGCGTGGTGAAGAACGTAACGGTATCTTTCCCGATACAAACCTGCTGGAAAAATGGCCTGAGGAAGGTCCGGAAGAATTATGGGCCATAGAAGGTTTAGGTAACGGTCATGGCTCACCTACTTTCACCGAAGACAACTTCTTTATCACTGGCGAAAAAGACTCAATGGCAATTATTCAATGCTATAGTATTGATGGTGTAAAACAATGGCAGACAGTGCTTGGGCGAGAGTATGTTAAATCATACCCCGGTTCAAGGTCGGCTCCAACCATAGCAGGTAAGCTGCTTTATACAGTTACAGGTATGGGTAACCTTTATTGTGTGGATATAAGGGAAGGTAAAGTCATATGGTCAAAAGATTTTGTGAATGATGCTGCAGGCATCCCCACAATGCATGGTTTTACGGAAGCTCCGGTTATTGATGGTGAAAAGGTATTCTGGGTTCCTGGAGGTAAAGAAATGAATGTGGCGGCTTTAAATCGCTTTACAGGTGATATAATCTGGATGTCAGAAGGTATGGGAGAGCGATCAGGATATAACCAGGGAAATCTTATTAAACTGCCTGAAAGAAATATTTTCGTGACATTTTCTGCTTATAACCTGATGGGATTCGATTCAGAAACTGGCGAATTGCTATGGTCGCATGCCCAGGATAACCTTAAACCAGAGGAAAGAATTCTTGGTATGGGTGATACGCATACCAATTCAGTACTTTATGATGACGGATATATATATTACCAGGCCGGTGATGGCAATTGCGGCATTAAGCTTGAGCTTTCAGAAGACGGATCTATTATTTCAGAAATATGGCGTAACAAAGGTTTCGATGGCTATATGGGAGGAATAATAAAGTATGGTGATCACCTTTTTGGTGGCGCCACAGTCAAACCTGAACTGAGAGCAATAAATGCCACAACAGGCCTGCTTACTGACTCACTACGTATCGGTCCGGGAGCACTTATAGGTGCTGACAATATGCTTTATTATTATTCCCAGGCAGGTAAACTATACCTGCTGAGCCATGATAATGGCAAGATAAATGAGGTCAGTTCATTCAGGATCACAAAGGGAAAGCTCCAGCATTTTTCGCATCCGGTGATAAATGAAGGTATTCTATACCAGCGTCATGGAGATGTACTGATGGCTTTTAATATTTCGGGATAAGATCATCGGACAACAGTTGATGTCTTCACTGAGCCCTTGTCATTTAATAATATTAACAATTTTATATATCTTAACATCAAATTACATTCTAAGTTGGCCCGGGGGAATTCAGAATATAAGCTAATATTTAGAAAGAATACAATACTAATAGTTATTCTGCTGGTATTTAATTTTTTCTGTTTACCTGCACAACAACAGGCAACTTTAGACAGCCTTGTATACAATCTTGAAAGATCACAAACAACTCATCAAAGATTTACAATTCTTCTCTCAATTGTTAATTATTATTCCGGACAAAACGATTATGAAAAAGCGATACAGTATGCAAAGTCTGCCTTAATTGAAGCAGAGAATGAAGGAAATACCAGGGATAAAGCAAATACACATTTTATTATAGGTGACCTGCAGGAAACAACAGATCAATATGACGAATCTATTAAAAACTACAATATATCCTACCGCTACTTCAAAGAAATTGAAGACAAAAAAGGAATGGCTGATCTCCGCTATTCCTTGAGTGACATTTATAAGAAGAAAGGATTTTACCGGCGATCTATGGAAAGTTGTCTGGAGGGATTGGATCTTTATCAGAATCTCCAGGATACGGCTGGGATAGCGGATATTTATAACTGCATGGGCAGTCTATATAAATATCAGGATGAACTTGGCAAGTCAATGGAGTACTATAGTAAAAGCCTGAGCCTCAGAATGAACATGAATAATCGCGAAGGCACAGCACAATCATATAATAATATTGGTGTTGTTTATTTACTATCAGGCAATTATGACCTTGCTATGGATTATTATAAAATGGCTCTTGACATTTATATTGAAACAGGTTCTTTGAAAAATGAAGCTATTGTATATGGCAATATGGCTAATGTATATCTTACAAAGGGAGAGTACCAGAAAGCCTATGAATATATTTTAAAAAGTATTGAAATACATGAAGATATAGATTATAAGAGAGGCATAGCAGTACAATATCAGACCCTTGGCAGATATTATGATCTAATAGGTAATACTGAACTTGCAGCTGAGAATTACCTGGTTGCCTATGATAAATTTGATGAGCTCGAAAGGCTTGAATATCAAAAAAATA
>CAZSJH010000150.1:0-7519 GCA_964607105.1 uncultured Rikenellaceae bacterium
GAGAGAAGAAATAGTGAAAGGCCTGGAAAAAAATACTGAGACATTACGCAAACTGCAGGCTATAGGCTACCAGTTTGTGTCAAGCAATGATATGATATATAATACACTGTCGGTAATGTATAAGCCTGAGGTAAGAGAAGATGCAAAAGCTGTATGGGAAAGCCTGCTGGATACTATAGCCAGCTCCAAACCTCTTTTCTTTACCAACCATTATACAGGGGGCAGCGAGATATTTATACAGGATATGAATAATAACCTCTACCTGGTTAATTCGGCCGGCAGGATATTATGGAGGAGGCCTTTAAGTGAGGCTATTAATGGGGATGCGTATATGATAGATTATTATAAGAACGGGAAGATGCAGATACTCTTTGCATCAAAAAATTACCTGCACCTGATCGATCGTAACGGTAATGACGTAGAGAGATACCCCGTTCAGCTGAGGTCACCTGCCACGAACGGACTTGCCCTGTTCGATTATGAGGATAATAAGGATTACAGGTTGTTTATCTGTGGTGCTGACAGGAAGGTGTATGCCTATGATAAATCGGGCAATACAGTGAGAGGATGGAGGCAGTTCAGAACAACCACAAGCGTCAGCAGTGATGTTGAATTCTTCAGGGTGTCAGGGAAGGATTACCTTGTGGTGAATGATGATGACAATATGTATATTCTTGACCGGAGGGGTAATGTGAGAGTAGAGATGAAAGAGCAGGTGTCGAGGTCAGACCGCTCAATGTTAAGGCTTACCACGGGTACCAATCCCAGGATGGTCCTGGCATCTGAGGATGGCTCAATAAAAATGGTAAACTTCAACGGTGAGGTGCAGACCTACAAGGTTAACGGGTTCTCTGAAGATCCGGTTTTTGAATATTTTGATCTTGATGCCGACGGGATGGGAGAATATATTTTTATGGACGACAAAAATGTATCTGTCTATGATGATGACAGGAGCAGGATGTTTAATATTACGCTCAGTTCAGATGATATTATAGGTCCATATGGACTTGAATTTTCTTCAAATGATAAAAAGATCGGATTTACTGATGCGGGGGCAAATAATGTTTACATTATTGATGAAAGGGGCAAGAATCTGAAAGGATTCCCGTTAAAAGGTACAAGTTCTTTCTCGGTAGGCAAACTTAACAGGGGAAGCGGCTTTAACCTTATTACTGGAGGACGTGACAGTTTTCTGTATAATTATGAAATAACCAGATAAAAATATGGGCACATGAAAAACAAGACAGTATTAATTATCCTGCTGCTTATCCTGATTATGCCATCATGTATCAAGGAGACATATGATACGGATAAGTTATCGGGGGAGGTGGCCCTCAATCCCAGGATTGTTTTACGGGCCTTAAAAGGTGAGCTTAACCTTGAGGATGTTGTGGAACCCAATGACACGGTAGTCTTTGATGAAAGTAAGCTGCTTAAGCTGGTTTTCAGTGAAGACTCAATATTTGAATACGGGCTTGATGATTTTTATACGCAGTTCACGGTAACGGATTTTGAACATACCATGCCGATTGCCGATGAACTGGAACCAGATGGAAAAGACACTCTTGTTATTGAACCGGGCGATGATATAAAGATTAAAAAGATGAAAATATCATCTGGACTGTTGAATTATACCCTTACATCATGGTGTTCTTTCGACATTAGTATTGAACTCGAAATTCCGGGTGTTGAGGACGAGACCACACATCTGATCTTATCGGAAAATATCCCTGCAGGATCAACAGTTAATGGCTCCCTCGATCTGTCGGGTTCGCTGGCCAGTTTCGATACCGATCCGGAAGTACCTTATAACCGTCTGCCTGTGGAGTGGGTAATTACTGTACCGTCTCCGCCGGGCGCTTATGTGGCATCAGACAGTGTCAGACTGTTGATAGAGCTTGACGAGCCTGAATTTGATTATGCAACAGGTTATTTCGGTTATCATACTGAAGCATCGGAAAGAGATACCCTTGACCTGGGTATGGAGGAATTATTTTCAAAGCTAGGTGGTTCAATATACCTGGCCAGTCCTTCGATAACAGTGAATTACAGTAATTCATTCGGGCTGCCAATGAGAATAAATTCAGAAGTTAAAGGCATGAATGATGATGAGGAGGTATCTCTCGACAGGGACCCTGTTGACCTTGATTTTCCCACATCAATTGACAACAGGGATGTAAGCTCATCCTTCATAATTGATAAAAACAATTCAAATCTGCCAGAGCTGTTGTCGATGTTACCATATGAAATTGAGTTTTTAGGCTCAGCGTCAATAAATCCCGATGGTGAACCGACGGAGGATAACATTATTTTTAGTGACAGCCGTTTCATTGCTAACATGGAAGTTGTTATACCAATGGACTTGAGGTTGAACAACCTGCAGCTGTCGGATACAACGGAAAACTTCCTGCGAAGTGATAACCCCGAGGAAGATAACCCTCTGGAGATGTTTGAGGAAATGAAATTTGTACTTTATGTTGAGAATGGCTTCCCACTGGATGCTTCGGTAATGATAGAATTATATGATTCCACGTCGATGACGGTCCTGGAAACAATTGATACGGGCCAGCTGATCCAGGCGGCACCGGTTGATGCAAGCGGCAAGGTGACAGGTCCCAACATAACAAATGTGGAGGTAGAGGTGACAAGTGATTTCATTAACGAAACACAGGAGGCTGATCAGATGATTTTAACCTTTACCCTTAATACCACCGATAATGGTACCCGGGATGTGAAGATCTATTCCGATTATAATATCGTGTTTGCCGCTGCAATAAGATTTAAGGCGGGTATAAATCTCAATTTTAACTCTGAAGACGAATAATCATGAAGAAGAGAATAAAAGTAACAGGTTTGATAACCGTGATCCTTCTAATGGGATCGGGAGCATTTGCACAACATATACAGACACAGTATTTTCTTAATATTCCGCAATCGAATCAGCTTAATCCGGCTTTCAGGCCTGATGCCAATCTATACATAGGTTTTCCAGGCCTGTCGGGGGCGTACTTTGGGATGAGCAATAACCTGCTTAACCTTACTGAACTTTTACAACCTATGCCGGGCACTGATTCGATAATGACCATTCTTCATCCCGATTATGACAGGGACAGTTTTTTCAGGAGCATAGGCCGTAAAGGCTTTGTTTCCACCGAGATAAATGTCCCCCTCGTAAGCGTAGGATTCACGGTGGCTGATATATGGTGGCTTGATATGGGTATAACGCTTAAAAGTACTGCAAGGGCTAAAATACCCGAGGATCTCTTCACCCTCGCCCTGGAGGGCAATGAAGATTTTGTCGGCTCAGAAGCAAAGCTTTCAGGAACCGGCATTAATGCACAGGCCTACCTTGAAACTTACGTGGGCCTCTCGAGAAATATTACCGAGCGCCTGCGTGTGGGAGGCCGGCTTAAAATAATGCAGGGAGCACTGAGTGCTTCACTTAAAGCGGATGAGCTGGAAGTGAATGTTAATGAGGACTATTCGCATGTTATCAATACTGATGTGGCATTAAAGCTGAATGGACCATTTGATGTGTCTCTTGGTGAAGACGGTTTAATAGATTCTGTCCTTTTCAGGGAAAATCCTGCATTCAATGAACTGGGGCCCAGCTTTAAGAATTTCGGTTTCGGACTGGACCTGGGTGCAGAGTACACCCTGCTGGATAACCTTATACTTTCAGCAAGCATTATTGATTTGGGCTTTATCAGGTGGGGTAAGGAAACTTTTACCTTCAGGGCATCCAATGACTTTACCTTTGATGGTATCGACATAACGGAAGGGATAATAGGAGATAAGGATATTAATGAGATAATAGAGGAGTTTGGTGACTCACTCTTGACCACTTTTGATTTTGTGGACAGTGATGAGCCCTATACAACCGGCCTGCCTGCAAAAGTGTATCTTGCAGCCGCCTATAAACCGGTGGATTTTCTGTCGCTGGGACTCTTATCACGTACTACTATAGGTATGGGAGTGAGAGAATCTCTTACTCTCTCGGCAACACTTTTTGCAGGCGATGTATTATCTACTAGCCTGAGTTACACCATGACCAACAGGAGCTTCAATAACTTTGGTTTCGGCTTTGGAGTGAGGGGTGGCCCTGTACAGTTCTTTGCTGTTATTGACCAGATACCGGTATCATGGGTTGAGTTTATTGGTGACAATGGTAATGACCGTGTGGTAGTTCCACAAAGACTTGACTATATGAATATGCGTTTCGGATTGAACCTGATGTTTGGAAGGGCAGGTAAAAACAGGATTGATAAACCAATGTTAGTTGAATAGGAGGTAACAAGGTGTGGCTTAGAATAATCTTAATAGGGATCCTGATTTATCTTATAGTAGGTATGATAGGGCGATTTCTTTCCGGGGGAAAGAAGAAAGACAGGGATGACGATACTCATGTAAAGAACAGTCGCAACAAGAAAGGATTTCCGGACGATATGGGTGAGTATGTTGATTATGAAGAGGTTGATGATGACAATTAATGCTTTAACTTACGGGTAAGCTCACTGGCGAAGATAAAATCATTTAGAGCCTGGCAGTCGGATCGCAGGATATCACTGTTTGTTCCTTCCCATTGTTTGATACCATTTGCAATAAACATAACTTTTTCACCGATCTCCATTACGGAATTCATGTCGTGGGTATTTACTATCGTGGTCATTTTAAACTCGTCCGTGATATCCTTTATAAGCTTATCAATAAGAATTGCTGTCTCCGGATCAAGGCCTGAGTTTGGTTCATCACAGAAAAGAAATCTGGGGTTAAGCACTATAGCTCTGGCTATGGCAACTCTTTTACGCATGCCTCCCGACAGTTCTGCAGGGTACAGCTTATTTGCTTCCCTGATATCCACACGTTCAAGACAGTAATCGATACGTTTCTTTTTTTCTGCCGGGCTCATGCCGGTAAACATATCGAGCTTGAACATGACATTCTCTTCAACAGTCATTGAATCGAAAAGGGCGCTTCCCTGGAAGAGCATACCTATCTCCTTACGGATGGATTTCCTTCTTTTAAAATCAAGTATGTCAAAGCGTGTCTTATCATACCATATCTCGCCACTGTCTAGTTCGAGAAGACCGACTATTGATTTCAGTATAACTGTCTTCCCCGATCCACTCCGCCCTATTATAAGGTTGGTTTTGCCTGCATCGAAACTGAGTGATACATTATCGAGCACCTTATTGTCGTAGAATGACTTGGTAGCATTTATAATCCTGATCATGACAGCAGCAATTGTGTTAGTACGAGATTGAAAAGTAATATTAATATGCAGCTGTAAACGACTGACCGGGTGCTGGCCTTACCTACTTCAAGTGATCCTCCCGTAACATAAAATCCCTGGAAACCCGAGACCGAGCTGATTATAAAGGCAAAAACCACTGTCTTTATTAGAGAATAGGTAATATAATAAGGTATAAAAGAATATTGTAAACCATAAATGAAATCCGGGGAAGTTACCACGCCCGTGGATACTGCTGACAGCCAACCACCAAAAATCCCTACGGTTATGCTGATAAGTGTAAGAAAAGGGAAAAATAAGACGGTGGCAACAATCTTCGGAAGTATAAGGTATGAAATTGTGTTGACCCCCATGATCTCAAGTGCATCAATCTGTTCTGTTATCCTCATTGTGCCTATTTCGGATGCTATGTGTGAACCAACTTTCCCGGCAAGTATGAGTGCGACCATGGTGGATGCGAATTCAAGTATTATTGAATCCCGGCATCCCAGGCCTATAAGATAACGTGGATAAATAGGATTATCAGTATTATATGCTGTCTGGAGAGTTATTGCCGCACCCATAAAAGCAGATATAACTATTACTATACCTATAGAGTTAACTCCCAGGTTAACGAGTTCCTTCATGGTCCGGTTGTAATATACCCGGTGCTTCTCAGGTCTCCTGAAGGACTTACCCAGGAAAATAAAATAGCGGCCTATGGATTCAATAAAGTTCACTGCGCAATTGAATTTGAAAGTAAATGTACTAAAAAATACCTGGATTGATGGAGCATTGAGTCCACTCCGAAAATTCAAGAATTTATTATTCGACTCCGCTGGAGTCGTTTCACTTGATTTACAACTCGTCTACAATAATGTGACCCCTAATGGGTCATGAAATATCCGGGAATATTATCTTTTTGATATATGACTGTTTAACAGTTAAATACAAAGTAATTGACGCCGCAGGCGTCATATAATTGTAGAGTCGATAAGACCACGCGGCACAGGTCAAAGACCTGCGCCAGCGAAGGTGGGTATTTCATTGTTCCTTTTATTTAAGCCGAATTTACACTTTTCAGGCAGGCCATAAGCCCGGAATTTAGTATATTTGAAGAAGGAATATAACAAATCTTAATTAAATGAATAACAGGTATATAGTTATCATGGCAGGGGGGGTGGGTACCCGTTTCTGGCCCCTGAGCCGTGATGTAAAACCCAAACAATTTCTGGATATACTTAACAGAGGGACAACTTTATTGCAGGATACAATCAATCGATTTGAAGGATTATGCCCAAGGGAGAATATTTATATTGTTACAAATGAAAGTTACCGGAAGCTGGTGCTGGAACAGGTTGACATACCCGAGGATAATATTCTGACTGAACCCATGCGACGTAACACTGCACCATGCATAGCCTATGCTGCTTTCAGGATATTTAAAAGAGACCCTGAGGCTATTATGCTGGTGAGTCCTGCCGATCACCTGATTAAGCAACAGAAGGAATTTCAAAAGGTTATAAAAGAAGGCTTCAAGTTTGTAAGTGCTGATAATGTACTGCTTACACTGGGAATGAAACCTGACAGGCCTGAGACAGGTTACGGGTATATACAGGCGAATACCAGAATGCCTGTTGAGGGCTATAAGAGCCTTATGAAGGTAAAAACCTTCACTGAAAAGCCTAACCGTGAACTTGCAGAGATATTCCTCAAAAGTGGCGACTTTTATTGGAATTCAGGTATCTTTCTCTGGAAGGCAAGCTCTATTATATCCTCTTTTGAGCTTTATTTACCCGACATGTATTCAACCTTTGAAATGTATAAGGACAAGCTGGGCACTGGAGAGGAGGAGAATGCAATAACCAGGATATATTCAGAGTGTCTGAGCATATCCATTGATTACGGTATCATGGAGAAGGCGGAAAATGTATATGTCAAATGCTCAAATTTCGGATGGTCGGACCTGGGTACATGGAGCTCCCTGAATGAGCATAATAATATGGACCGGGATGGTAATTCAGGTAACCTGGAGTCTGTATTCAGCTACGGTGTTAAAAACAGTATCATTAAGCTTCCGGAGGGTAAGATTGCTGTTGTACAGGGGCTGAAGGATTATATTATTGTAGATGCAGGTGATGTATTGCTCATTGTGCAGCGCAGTGAGGAACAGGACATAAAGAAATATATCGAAGATATAAGTGACAAGATTGGGGATGAATTGTTGTAAAAAAGGCACGGATCTGGCTTTGTCCGCCGTAGCATGGCACGGATCTGGCTTTGTCCGCC
>CAZSJH010000151.1:0-7424 GCA_964607105.1 uncultured Rikenellaceae bacterium
ATTCTTAATTCAGACCGGGCAGGAACGCAGTCCAACATCAGCAACCGTGAACTGAATACCTTACCTACTATCAGCCGCAGTATTTCAGATTTCACAAAATATACACCGCAGGCTCAGGGATCTTCTTTTGGAGGAAGGGATGCACGTTTCAATACCATCACTATTGACGGTGCTGCTTTCAATAATAATTTTGGGCTTAGCAGCAATCCCCTGCCTGGAGGTAATGCACAGCCAATTGCACTGGATGCCATTGAAGAGATAACAATAAATATGGCTCCTTTCGATGTACGGCTTTCACAGTTTACAGGTGCCAGCATCAATGCTGTTACGAGAAGTGGTGATAACACCTTCAAGGGGTCTGTCTATACCTACATTCGTCCCAAGTCATTTACAGGGAACACTGTTGACGGGAATGAAGTGTCTGGAGCTAATGACAGGAACTCACAGAATTATGGGATACGCTTAGGCGGCCCTATCATTAAGGATAAGCTATTCTTTTTTATAAGTGGTGAATATGAGAATGAATCTGTTCCGGGAGTAACCTGGAGCCCAAGCACCGATGGAGTAGCAGATCCTGATAATATGATTTCGCGTACCCTTGAGTCAGATATGGTTCAGGTAAGAGATCACCTGCTTTCAACTTATGATTATGATCCGGGCAAATACAAGGATTTTGATCCTTTCAAGAATCAGAATACAAAACTACTTGTTCGTCTCGATTGGAATATCAGCAATGACCATAAGTTTACATTTCGTTACAATGATGTGGTTGGAACATCAAACCAGCAGACAAACCGTAACAGTGGACCTCCTAATAATGTCAGGGCCAGTGGTCGTATAAGCAGTGAGTCACTTGCTTTTTCAAATGCTTTCTATGGATTTAAAAACACTGTTCGCTCAATAACAGGTGAACTGAACAGTAACCTTGGATTAAAAATCTCAAATAAACTACTTGCAAGCTGGACCTTTATCCAGGATACACGTACAAGTAATTCAGAGCTATTCCCATTTGTTGATATCTGGGAGGGTGGAGACCAGTATATGTCCTTTGGCTACGAACTGTTCAGCTACAATAATGATGTAACCAACAAAACACTGAGTATTAATGATAATGTTACCTTCCTGTTAGGCAAGCATACAATTACTGCAGGAGCTTCCTATGATCGCCTGTTCTTCCGTAATTCCTACATACGTGAAGGTACAACATACTACCGTTATAACTCCGTTGACGACTTTATAAACGGAGCCGACCCTACAGGTTTCGGTGTTACCTATGGCTATAATGGTGAGGCTGCTCCGGGTGCCGAACTTACCTTTGGCCTGGCTGCACTTTATGCACAGGATGAATGGAAGGTGAACCCCAACCTCAAAATAACATATGGTATCAGGACCGAAATGCCTTTCTATCTTGATAACGTTGAAGAAAATCCTTCCATTACAGCTCTTACATTTGCTGATGGGTATAAAATGAGTGTAGATACATGGCCGGACAATCAATTATTGATTTCACCGCGACTGGGATTTAACTGGGATGTTAATGGAGACCGCTCACTGCAGCTGAGGGGAGGATCAGGTCTATTTACTGGTTTACTGCCCTTTGTATGGTTCACTAACCAGCCTTCTAACTCTGGGATGATACAGGCTCCGGAAATAGGATGGGGCCCTGGTGATCCTAACCTGGTAGGGCTGGAGTTCAATCCCGATTTCATGTCATTTATTGAGGAAAGACCCGACCTGTTCCCTCAAAGCCCTAGTGACCTTCCTTATGGAGCATCGCTCGCAGAGGTCAGCAAAGATTTCAAATTCCCTCAGATATGGCGCACAACAATAGGTGTTGATGTTGAGTTACCATGGAATATGGTCTTTACAGCCGAGGCTCTCTACTCAAAAGATATCAATGCAATTAAACAGATTAATGTTAATCTGGCTGATCCTATAGGTAATATGGTGGGGCCTGATAACCGTCCTATTTATGATTATGACACACGCAAGGTATTAAATTCAATAAGCAGTGCTACCGTACTAACAAATACTGATAAGGGTTACCAGTATTCACTTACTGCTCAGCTTACTAAGAATTTCAATCTGGGCCTGTCAGGTATGATTGCCTATACCTATACAATGGCAAAGGATATTACATCTAATCCGGGTTCTTCAGCATATTCAGCATATTCATCCAATACAGCAGTGGGAAGCCTTAATGACCCCGGACTGAGCTTTTCGAACTTTGCTGTACCTCATAGGATTATTGGAAATATATCATACAGGAAAGAATACGCCAGAAATTTTGCCACTACTGTTTCATTAGTTTACCAGGGTTATCAGACAGGCCGCTGGTCTTATACATATTATAATGACCTTAATAACGACGGTGTTTCTTCAGACCTGATGTATATCCCGAGTAGTGAAACTGAACTGGAATTCGTAGATTACGGAGGTATGACCGCCGCGGAACAACAGGCAGCATTCTGGGAATACGTAAATGAAAACGAATACCTTAGTGTACATAAAGGTGAATATGCAGAACGCTTCGGCCATGTAGAACCATGGCTTCACCGCTTTGACGTAAAAATACTCCAGGATATATTTACCGATTTCGGGAAGAGTCACAGATATACCCTCCAGGTCAGTATCGACTTGCTTAATGTTGGTAATATGATTAATGATAAATGGGGTACATACAACTATAATCCGTTGGCCAGTTATGATAACGTGAGGCCACTTAGAGTTGCCACTTCCCCTGACGCAACAACGGAACCTGCATTCAGGCTAAACGCTACATCGATCGATAGTTTCAAGGAACTGACACAACTAACAAAAAGCGTGCTTACATCCAGTACCTGGGGTAGCCTTCTCGGTATAAGGTTTATTTTTTAATATCTAATAATGTATATTGTGAAAGAGGGTCCCGGGACCCTCTTTTTTTTAGCAATGCCTCGTGGAGAAACCCTGGTTTCTCCCTGAAGAATCATATTGCCGAAAACTTATCGTCTGAAATAATTATTAGAATCAAAGATGATCCGTGCAGCCGTATCCTGATAGTATATTATACATTATTAAGCCATTACGATATACCGTTGATAAATAGGCCTGATTGTTAATAATTATGACTTGCTTCTCCTATAGGCCTTTCTTACTTTAGCAAAACCTGTTAGAGTTACTCAGTTTAATTCGAACTAGCTAATTTTCAAGTTAAATCCAAAAATTTGATCTGTCAATGGGAGAACTTTTTGTCGATGAACCTGCGCTCGCCTCAAAAAAGGAAAAGGAAAAAATGGAGAATGAATCAACACTGAAAGTCGATAAAACAAAAGCCGGTGCAGCCAGTGTTTCGCAAAAAGAATCCGGGGGAGAAAAATCTGAAGAGAAAGACGGAAGGAAACTTTACAAGCATGGTGAGGTAATAAAGGCATCAGTTGAATATTTCAAGGGTGATGATCTGGCAGCACGGGTCTGGACCAATAAGTATGCTCTGAAAGACTCTTTTGGCAGGCTCTATGAAAAGACTCCAGATGATATGCACAAGAGGTTGGCAAGGGAAATATACCGTATAGAAAAAAAATACCCGGAGCCCATTAGCGAGGAAAAAATATATTCAGTGCTTAAAGAGTTCAGGTATATTATCCCACAGGGAGGCCCCATGACGGGTATAGGTAACAATTTCCAGATAGCTTCCCTCTCAAACTGCTTCGTTATAGGGAATGACGGAGAATCTGATTCATACGGGGGGATACTAAAAATAGATCAGGAACAGGTGCAGCTGATGAAAAGAAGGGGTGGTGTGGGCCATGACCTATCGCACATACGCCCACAGGGGTCGCCGGTGCTTAATAGCGCGCTTACTTCAACCGGAGTGGTGCCTTTCATGGAAAGGTATTCAAACTCGACAAGAGAAGTAGCCCAGGATGGAAGAAGAGGAGCCCTGATGCTCTCAATATCAATCAAGCATCCCGATTCGGAAAAATTTATTGATGCGAAACTTGAAACAGGAAAAGTTACCGGGGCTAATGTGTCGGTTAAAATGACCGATGAATTCATGGAGGCAGTTAAAAATGACCGTCCTTTCAAGCAGCAATACCCTATAAACTCAGATAATCCGAAATTTGTAAAAGAAATAAATGCCAGGGAGCTGTGGAACAAAATAGTACATAATGCATGGCAGTCTGCTGAACCTGGTATGCTGTTCTGGGATACCATAGAAAGAGAAAGTGTTCCCGACTGCTATGCTGACCTCGGATATAAAACCGCTTCAACAAACCCATGCGGCGAAATACCCCTTTGCCCATATGACAGCTGCCGGCTGCTGGCAATGAACCTGTATAGCTACGTGGATAATCCCTTTACCAGGAAAGCAAAATTTAACTTTGAGCTGTTTACCAAACACGTGCATCTCGCACAGAGAATAATGGACGATATAATTGATCTCGAACTGGAAAAAATAGAGATCATACTCGATAAAATCATTAAAGATCCCGAGACCGAGGAAATTAAATCCGTGGAAAAAACATTATGGGAAACTATCCATCATAAAACCAGGCAGGGTAGAAGAACAGGTATAGGAATAACTGCTGAAGGTGATATGCTGGCTGCACTGGGTCTTGAATACGGAAGCGATACGGCAATAGATTTCTCAACAGAAATACATAAAACCCTGGCAGTCGAAACATACAGGTCTTCAACTATGCTGGCCAAAGAAAGAGGTCCATTTGAAATATATGAATCTGAAAGGGAGAAGAATAATCCCTTTATTCAAAGGATCAAGGAAGCCGATAAAAACCTCTACTACCATATGCTTGAATACGGGCGCAGGAACATAGCCCTTCTTACAATAGCCCCTACGGGAACAACCAGCCTGATGACACAGACAACATCAGGCATAGAACCGGTATTTATGCCGGTATATAAAAGAAGAAGAAAGGTTAACCCTAATGACAAAGATGTGAAGGTGACATTCAAAGATGAGGTGGGCGATTCATGGGAAGAATATAATGTCTTTCACCATAAGTTTGTCGAATGGCTTAAAATAAACGGGTATAAGCCCGATGAGGTGAGGAATATGGACGATGACGATATTGATGAGATTGTTGAGAAATCACCTTACTACAAGGCAACGGCAAATGATGTAGACTGGCTGGCAAAAGTCAGAATGCAGGGGCAAATACAAAAATGGGTTGACCATTCCATAAGTGTAACGATTAATATACCCCAGGATGTTAAGGAGGAACTGGTGAGCGACCTGTATATGACAGCATGGGAGTCAGGATGCAAGGGAGCAACAGTCTATCGCGACGGTTCACGCAGCGGGGTACTTATCTCCGGTAAAAAAAATAAAATAGAAGGTATAAGAAAAAGACCGAAGGTTCTGGATGCTGATATTATAAGGTTCAATAATAATGATGAAAAATGGATAGCCTTTGTCGGATTGAAAGATGGAGTTCCTTATGAAATATTTACCGGTCTGGCCGATAACGAGATATTTCCAATACCCGACTCAATAGTGAAAGGTAGAATAGTGAAAACAAAGGATGAGGACGGTAAGAACAGGTATGATTTCCAGTATACCGATAAATATGGCTATAAAAATACACTCGGTGGATTGTCCCATATGTTCAAACCCGAATTCTGGAATTATGCAAAACTTATATCCGGTGTCCTGCGCCATGGCATGCCAATACCAAGCGTGGTTAACCTGGTAAGATCATTGCGACTCGACAGCGCATCAATAAATACCTGGAAGAATGGCGTTGAACGGGCTCTGAAAAGATATATACCGGATGGTACCAAGGCAAAAGGCAATTGTGAGGAATGTGGCTCCAGTAACCTGGTATACCAGGAGGGGTGCCTTATTTGCCAGAATTGTGGCTCTTCTAAATGTGGTTAATATATTTGTATGGAAAAGCAGCAGGCCCCGGCAGTTCTTGTCGGGGTTTGTTTTTTAATGGCTAAACCTTCTCCTCTTTTAATCGTAGCCTTCTTCGACCATCGTAGGTTTACCCTGGGTGGTAACGAAGGATAGCTCCCTGCTAAATCACTTTCAGCTGCTTTCCTATCTTCTCAAAAGCCTTTATAGCCTTATCCAGTTTATCCTGATCATGTGCGGCTGACAGCTGAACCCTGATCCTCGCTTCCCCTTCGGGAACCACGGGGTAATAAAACCCGATAACATAGATTCCTTCCTTGAGCAGGCTGGAAGCAAATTTCTGTGACAGCTTGGCGTCATAAAGCATAACAGCACATATCGCTGATTGTGTGGGCTTAATATCAAATCCCAGCTCTGACATGCTGTCTACAAAATATGAAGTGTTATAGTGAAGCTTATCCTGCAGATCGTTGGTTTCGGTCATCATGTCTATAATCCTGATGCCTGCAGCTGCAACGAGTGGTGGTATTGAATTTGAAAAAAGGTATGGTCTTGACCTCTGGCGCAACATTTCAATAATTTCTTTTTTTCCCGTGGTAAATCCACCTATAGCTCCGCCGAAAGCCTTGCCCAGGGTACCGGTAATAATCTCCACCCTGCCTCTCACATCGAACAATTCGCTTACCCCCCTGCCTGTTTCACCAACCACACCTGCTGAATGTGATTCATCCACCATCACTATGGCATTGTATTTATGTGCTAAAGCGAGAATCTTATCCAGGGGAGCAACATTACCGTCCATAGAAAAAACACCGTCGGTGACTATTATCCTGAACCTCTGTTCCTGTGCTGCGGCCAATCTGCTCTCAAGGTCTTCCATATCGGCGTTCTCGTACCTGTAACGCTTTGCTTTGCATAGCCTTACGCCGTCAATTATTGACGCGTGGTTAAGGGCATCGGATATTATAGCATCTTCGCTGGTCAGCAGCGGCTCAAATAATCCTCCGTTGGCATCGAAACATGCAGCGTAGAGTATGGTATCTTCCGTTCCGAAGAAAGCGGCGATTTTTTCTTCCAGTTCCTTGTGCAGATCGCTGGTACCACATATAAAACGGACTGAAGACATACCATAACCATGTGTGTCGAGTGCCTGCTTTGCTGCTTCAATGAGCTTGGGGCTGTTTGATAAACCCAGGTAATTATTGGCACAGAAATTCAGGACACGCTGACCATCAACCAGTTCAATCTCAGTTGCCTGGGGAGAGGCTATGATTCTTTCATCCTTGTATAAACCTGCTTCTCTGATCCTTTCAAGTTCAGTCTGCAGGTGTTTCTGAAAATCGCTGTACATTTCTGATGTTTTTTATATGCGGCCACAAAAGTACTATTAAAACATCAGAAAATAGTCACATCACAGTATGAATATTGTCATATCAGTTGAATGGAATAATGGAACCGGGCAGAAATAATAATCCCTCAGGACTCCATCATTCCATCATTGACTCACCCCGCTGGCGCGGATCTCCCACCTTCGCTGGCGCGGATCTCCCACCTTCGCTGGCGC
>CAZSJH010000152.1:0-7385 GCA_964607105.1 uncultured Rikenellaceae bacterium
TGCTCCCTGCTCCCTGCTCCCTGCTCCCTGCTCCCTGCTCCCTGCTCCCTGCCCCATGCCCCCTGCCCCCTGCCCCATGCTAATCCTGGCCTGGAAATGCTTCCATTTATTTCGTATCTTGCTTTTGAGATCCTATTTGAATAAAGCCATGAAAAGAAACATTGGAATATTATTCCTTTTAACGATCGTTATTCTTTCGTGGGGTTGCAGTAAAGAAAAAGTTTTTTATCCCGCAGCTGAAAAGAATAATATCAACGATGAAGCACTGCATAATGCTATCCTGAAAGCCTCCAATGACGGAGGAATACTTAGTTTAATAGTGTTCCGGAATAATGATATTATAGCTGAAGAGTATTTCAGTGATAATACACCATCCACTTACCACCAGGTAAAATCTGTTACCAAGACGGTTACAGGTATTTTGTTTGGACTGGCAAAGGATAAGGGACTTATCACCAACCTGGATGCCACTGTTGATGATTATCTTTCTGAATATCTCAGGCCTGAGGATACTCTTATTGCTAAAGTGACTATCCGCCAGCTACTGACCATGACAGGTGGATTCGACTGGTTTGAACTGGGCATATGGGACCAGTATAACGAATGGGCACAGGCAGATGATCACCTTACCTATGCCTTACAGGTTCCAATAATCGATACTCCGGGTTCTGTTTTTGCATATACCACCCCGGGATGCCAGATACTTTCTGCAATTTTTACAGTGGCAACGGGTGAAAAGCTGGAGGACTTCGCATGGGATCATCTCTTTCTGGAACTTGGAATGACCGGTGAAAGACCATGGGGTGAAGATATTCATGATTTTAATTATGGAGGAGTATCACTTAACCTTACAGCACCTGATATGCTTGCGATTGGCAGGATGTTTCTTAACAATGGGCAATACAACGGGAAGCAGGTAATCTCACCTGACTGGATCTCAGAATCCACAATCACTGCGATTAGTTTCGAGGAATATTATTTTTCGACTGGCTACGCTTACTTATTATGGACAGGTGAAAAGGAAGGTGTGCGCTACTATTTCGCTAATGGATACGGTGGCCAGTTCATCTTCGTCTACCCCTCACTTAACCTCGTCGTAGTCGCACAGAGCGAGATAAATAATCCCTACCGACCTTCAGGTACCCAGTGGTATAATACTATTTGTCTTATCATGGAGGATATATTCGATTGCATTGAATAGCTACCTAAAAAATCTTCATATCCATCCATGGTTAAAAGAACAGTATTAGTGCTTCCTATAATCCTGGTGTCAGTAAGTGTGTAAGGTGTTTTTCCTACAGATTCACCATTAAGATACAGTTTTGCACCGCTGGCAAAAAGAATTGATATTACAAAGAATAAAGCTACTGCTTTAAGACTGAGTGATATTTTCATTTCTTTATAATTATAGTTATAAATAAAGATTGCCGACACAGTTTACAAAAATTTATTTATTGATATTTACCTCCAACCACATTATTAACCCAGGCATTAATTCAGGATGGTATTTCAAAATTCCGCTCGTCATTCGTCATTCGTCATTCGTCGTTTTCAGTTGTTCATTCATCAAAAAATTTTGCTACCCAACCATCTTTAATCTAATTTAGATCTGCCGGGAAGGTATGAACCAGTGGATTTTCAGGTTAAAAAGGATTAGAAAAACCTCACGTATGATAATAAGAAACGCCAGGGAAGACGATCGTAATGAAATTCTTCGAATAATGGAATTCTGGAACATGCACCATGTCCCTTCAGAGGAAATGCCTGAACTGGATATCTCCTGTTTTTTTATTGCAGAGGAAGACGGTAAAGTTGTTGGGGCTTCAGGGTATAAAATGCTCTCTCCTGAAGTTGGAAAAACTACCCTATTGGGAGTTGATCCGGATACAAAAGGAAAAGGAATCGGTATGGCATTACAGGAAGCCCGTCTAAAAAAGATGTATGAATCAGGAGCAAAAAAGGTAATAACAAATGCTGATCGTCCTGCAACTATTGAATGGTATAAGAAACATTTTGGATATTACGAAGTAGGAAAATTAAAAAAAGTCCATTCATTTGGAAGAGATGATATAGATGAATGGACGACAATTGAAATGAATTTAGAAAAATACTATGGATAAAAAAGAGTACCTGAACAGAAACATGCCTCCACCACTGGCGGAGTATCCACCCTTAATCATTAACGTATGCCTTACGGGAATGATCCCTGATAAGGATATGACTGAGTTTGTTCCAATAAGCCCGGAAGAAATAGCAGAAGATGCAATAAGATGCTGCGATGCAGGCGCAAGCATAGTTCATCTGCATGCGCGGGGTGATGATGGTAAACCTACATGGAAAGCCGAAATTTACGAAAAGATGATCAATTTAATTCGTAAAGAACGGCCTGAACTTATCTGCTGTACATCAACATCAGGAAGAACCTGGTCAGAATTTGAGAAAAGATCAGAGGTTCTGCGCCTGACGGGATCAGCAAAACCGGATATGGGAAGCCTCACCCTGGGTTCTCTCAATTTTCCAACGGGGCCGAGTCTTAATGCTATCGAGATGGTCTCAGATCTTGCCGCCACCATGAGGGATAACGGGATAAAGCCTGAGCTTGAAGTGTTTGATGCAGGTATGATTAACTTGGGTAAGATCCTGGAGTCAAAAGGAATTATCCAGGGTAAAAAATACTGGAATTTGTTGTTTGGAAGTATGAACAGTACTCCTGCTGATACAAAAAGTATCAATTATCTTGTTTCCCTGCTCCCGGAGAATTCTGTATGGTCTGCTGCAGGAATAGGGCAGTTCCAGCTGCCAATGAATGCCGCTGCAATAATCATGGGAGGAAATGTGCGTGTGGGTATCGAAGACAATATCTTTTATGATTATGAAAAGAAAAAGCTGGCAACCAATCTTGATCTTGTAGAAAGACTCAGAAGAATAGCCGATGAAATTTACCGCCCGGTTGCCACACCGGCTGAGGCAAGAAAAATATTAAATTTGGAGCTTACTCCTGAGGCTTCTATACTCGACCTTGTTTCAGACAGAGTGGAAAAGAAAGCGAGAGTATAGTGCTGTGATCCTCTTAAAATTCAGGCAAAGACTCCAGGTTATCATCAGTTGTCGCGTTTGCCGGAGCTCTAAAATAAGGGTTACCGTTCTTTGGATGAATAAGCTGTAATCCTTTTAAATAAATCCCGCCACTATCCTGGAGTTTAATAGCATCCTGGGTGTTTAATTCCAGTCCGGTATCAAATTTAATTCGTGTTATTACTGAATCTTTCCTTCTTATGTGAGTAGGTGTTAAACATGGACAGCACAACTTACCGGAAGGAATTTGAAAAATCGGGTCATCTATTAGCAACCTGGGCTTCACAGGAGGTTTTAATTCATTTGAATTCAGTCGTTCATTAACGCTTTCCACATCTATTATAGCTTCGCTACCAGTTGCCGGAACTTTATATTTTAATTGCATTAGTTTGTCTCCCTCATATATTGACTCTACGATCCTGGCAACATGTATCTCAAATAATTCAGATGGTTCAGTTTTACCAGCTACTGCCAAGCCATTTCCATTTAATTCTATTTCATCAAAAATGGCTTTTACCGTAATCATTCTATTGAATAACGGATCATCTTCATCAACATGAACTGGAATAGAAGTAGGAATAGTATCTAAAACGCCGATAGAAATGCTATCGTCGGACGGCTTAGGATAAGTAATTTTTATTATCTGGTCGTCGCATGACAAACCTGAAACTATATTACCAGTATCATAGTTTGCTAAAATTTTTCTCTCAATGACTTCCCCGGCAACAAATTCCCCTATCTCTAAGAAAACGACTGCCCCTATTGCAATACTTGGTATCAGTATTAATAATCCGCCTGTAAAAATCCCAATTAATAAACCTAATAATGCTCCAATGGTAAATGCGAGTAAATCACCCCAGAATCCGGTATCTACATCTAAATCAGTATCAATTGAGAAGGTGAGTTTACCATTTACCAGTTTTGGTTTAAGCTTAAGCTCCAGTGTAACATCAGCATCAGGCCATAAATCAATCGGTACTTCACCTTCTAAAGTAAATTTGATTCGCTTTGTATTTAAAGAAAGTTTTACTTTCTTCCAATCGCCCTTTTTTTCCTGACCTGGCTGAGGAAGAGGATGAGAACCATCTGCGTCTCTTAACTCGGTGTGCCATAGATCATTAGCAAATCTCTTAAATGATTCTCTGGCAATACCAAGTGCAATATGCTTGCCTTTAGGCAAAAATGAAACTGCATCATCTGCATTGCCCCTGGCCATGTGTTCTCCTTTAGGTAGTGGGTCTTGATTTTGAGGACAGGCTCTGATATCCAGATTAAAAAGAAGTGCCATAGCATTCTCATTGTCATCATCGCCAAACACTTTCTTTAATACCGGAGTATCTGCTAATTTGCCAAAGTTTGGCATATCAATCTTGAAATCAATATCCCCGAAATTAGTAACAACCATAAATTGGTTATCCAATATTGACATTCTGGCTTTTACCGGACCTAAATTTGTCATTAAATTTAAATCCCAATCAGCATCATTGTTAACAATAACGTCCTCAATAGTAATCCCATCGGGAATTCCTAACACACCATTGTCGTTAAGCACCTGAATAGCAGTGAGAAACCATTTCCCCCCGAGCATTAACTCGGCATCAAAATCAGATTGGATTCGTGTTGTGTCAATCATTTTGTATTATTATTTAAGAAGGTTTTTTACTAATTTATTAAATAATAAGGATTTGAGCATCTTCTGGTTCCTTTCTGATCCATTTTACTTTGTTCTTTCACTGGTTAAGGGACATAAAATCCTAAAGTTACCTTACTTCAACCCTGAATAATTATTAAATTCCTATACCTTAATAGAAAAAGACCGTGAAAAAAATGAGAGCAGATCACGAACCGCCCCTGGCAAGGGATGAATGGGGATGGAAATATCACCATCTTGGCATACCGACAGATAAAAAAATGCCGGGTGAGAAATATTTAGCGCAATTCAAATGTTATGTATCAGGATTTGAAAGCAGTACTTACGGTATTGAATGGATGAGGTTCGAAAAGGGCAGCCCCATGGATAAGCTTAAACAGACTGTCTCCCACACCTGGTCTTTGTGGTTGAAGACCTCGATTATGAACTTGCTGAACGGAACTTAAAGATTATCAGCAGTTCAAACAAACCTTAAAATGTCACTTTTTGAATACGATAACTTGGTATTTCATTATAATTGGCAGTAGAAGCCCAGAAATTAACACCATCATAGGCAATGCCTTCTATATTGTAATTTTCCAGGGCAAATGCTTCTACAACCTCTAAGGGATTTAAAGAGCATTTATTGACTATGCCATTAACACAAGCATATAAAAACCCGTCATTATAACAAAGTCCATGTACTCGCATATCTACATAAAATTCAGATACAACTGTATTAGTGTTATGATCGTACTTATATAAAGTACTTTCGTTATTACTGGCACACCAGATATATTGCCCGTCAAATGCAATTCCTTCAATCCATGCCCCCATTTCAACGCTTTGAGTAATTAAATTGCCATTAGCCGGGTTAATCTTATAAATTTTGTCAGAACCATTACTGCTTACCCATAAATAACCATTAACCCATTCAACTGCCCATGCAGATTGAGATACTGGAATCGTCGCTACAACTGTAATATTTGAAGGATTAATTTTATACAGATTATGTGACGCATAGCCATTACCGTACCATAAATATTGTCCGTCGTATGTCAGATCAGTAGCTTCATCTATTGGTGCACCGGAGCTATGAACTGATAAAATAGTTTTTATCCAGTCCTCTCTCTCGGGTGCATTATTATCCCTCTCGCAAATTATTGAAGCCATTGACGGATGTGAAAGTGTCAGCTGGTTATTGCTGATTGAGAAGTTCATTATTGAGGAGCCCATTAATCCCATTCCGCCAAAATTAATTTGTCCTCCTGTTATCTGGCATACGCCACTCTGTTCACCCCTGAATCCATAATTATATTCTTCAAGCCAATAAAATACATGGTCAGAACCTATAATAATATATTTAGTGTTGCCTCCTCCGCTGAGTACAGCCCATTTACCGTAAATCGAATCTGATTTGTCCTTATCTTTTTCACATGAAAATGGTATTAACATTATTATACCAAGCAATAATATAAATCTGATTTTTTTCATGATAATTAATTTTTCGTTCGTTTTTCCTGAATTTTGTTAAATCGTATTGAACTATAATATTCTATGGTGGGCGAATGCTTATGTAAGTTACAAAATATTGTTTAATAAGGTGGTGAATTAAAATGAAAAAATGCTAAGTTTAAGTGGTTAGATGCCCTACGGCATATAAAATATGCATGCTCATTCACTTGGTAATTACTATATTCACAATATCATTTTAAACTTAAATCACACCTATGAAAACCAGGGCCGCAGTTGTATACGAAACGAACAAGGGATTCACAATAGAGGAACTGAATATTGACCGGCCAAAGGAAAAGGAACTGTTGGTAAAAGTGATGGTGGCAGGTATCTGCCACAGCGATTGGAATTTTGTAACAGGCGATTCAATATTCAATATGCCAGTGGTCCTTGGCCACGAGGGAGCAGGCATGGTGCTGGAAACAGGTCCTGGAACAACGAAATACAAAGTTGGTGACAGGATAGTATTCAATTCGGCGCCTAACTGTGGTACTTGCTTCGACTGCAGGCATGACCGGCCTAGCATATGTAGCACCTACACAGGTCCCACATGGGAGGGCGTAATGTTTGACGGAACAACACGCTTCAGTAATAACAGGGGGGAGAAGATATACCAGCTCTCATCTGTTGGCTGCTTTGCAGAACATATAATCCTGCCTGAGGATTGTGCCGTGCCACTGATGGATACAACACCCTACGAGGTGGGGGCCATACTGGGGTGTGCTGTCACAACGGGTGTGGGCTCAGTAATAAACACTGCCAATGCCAGGGAGCATGCCAATGCCCTTGTTTTCGGCATAGGCGGTGTGGGATCAAATGTGCTGATGGGATTGCAACTCAGAAAAGCTGAAAGAGTGATAGCGGTGGATAAAAATCCCGGTAAGGAAGAAGTTGCAAGAAAACTGGGAGCAACTGACTTTTTTGTATTCAATGATGAGAATATCCCCGCAATAATAAAGCTCAGCAGGGAAGTGAAAATAGATTACGTGTTTGAAGCAGCCGGGGATACACAATCACAGGAAGTTGCCGTCGAGTGTGCCCGCCCCGGCGGAATGGTATCCCTTATTGGCCTCCCTCCCGTCAGTTCACATACAAAAATAAATGCTGCAGCCCTTACACGCCAGGAAAAAACCATCAGGGGCTGTTATTACGGTACCAATAATAC
>CAZSJH010000153.1:0-7360 GCA_964607105.1 uncultured Rikenellaceae bacterium
GACCTGTCAAATTCAGAGGAACTGGTGATGCGATCACATCAAACCGTGTATGACATTCTCCAGGCTGGAAATCACACCAATTATGCTACTATAACCCCCGGTATTGCAAAAGATGTTTCCCTGAAATCAAAATCAAATACCTTTATTCATGGGAATATAACTTCGACAGCCGACATACTTCGGGTTAATGCTCAGCTGGTAAATTCCATTTCAGATGAAGTATACAAAACGTTTAAGGTGGAAGGCAGGGGAGAAAATGACTTATTACTGGTAACGGACTCATTATCGAATCTTATCAGGAACTATCTTGAGATTAGTAAACTTGAAAAGGAAACAATTCATGACATTAGTACATGGGCTGAAACAAATTCTGTTGAATCATACAGATATCATATTAAAGGCATGCACTTGTTTTACCAATCTGAATACCACTCCGCGATAAACATGTTTCATAAGGCGCTGGAGACAGATCCGGATTTCTTTGTTTCACAATTCTATCTTTCAATCGCCTATAGTAACCTTGGTAACTATGAAGAGGCAAGACTCGTTTTTAAAAGCTTATACGAAGAGATAGAACATTTCCCGTATACTTATCAATTGTTGGTAAAAAGCATTAAAGCACTCTTTGAAAAAAATATGCAGGAATTCATAAGATTATCGGAGTTAATACTGCAGGATGATCCACAGGCACGTACTGTCTGGTATCAGCAAGGCTATAACTACTACAGAATACATGAATATGAACGTGCTATTCAATGCTTTGAAAAGGCATTGGAAATAGACAAAGAATGGGGTGGTGGTTGGGAATGGGCAGTTATTTACATCTTTACGGGAAAAACATACCATTTATTGGGTGATCATGAAAGGGAAAGGAAAATTTATGAACTGGGCTTAAGTATACTCCCTGATCATACGACAATAATCTACAATCAGGCTGTTTGTACACTTTCACAGGGTAATAAGCAGGAAGCAGATGAATACATTGAGAAATACCGTTCAATAATGAAAGTAGAGGGCCAGGAAGATTTTTGGACTGATTATTATATTGGACTTATCTATCTGGAAGCTGAACATTTTGAAAAAGCCATGGATATTTTCGGTAAGCTGGTAGAAGCAGATCCGCAGAACTCAACTGTTAAATGGCGTCTTGGGTATCTTCTTATAGACAGGGAAGTGGATATTAATAAAGGTATGGAATTGGTTGATCAGGCACTTGAGTTAACCCCTGAAAGTGCTGATTTATTATATTCAAAAGGGCTGGGTTATTACAAGCAGGGTGGGATTGAAGATGCTTATGAAGTTCTTAAGAGAGCCTGGGATAACCGAAATATATACTTCCATGAGCATTATTTGCTTATGAAGGAAGTTGAGCGAGTTCTCGCCAATGAAAGACGTGAGTAGCTAAATGATTCTTGTACAATACTTGTTAAACCAAAAATACCAATACTCAATTACTCCCTCACTGATTCCTTCTCTAACGAAGTTGTCCAATTAACAATTCAACACCTCGTCAAAACCTCTAAACATCATTTGTTTCCTACGTGGCCCAAAATCTCAATTTTCTTGAGTTGTTTTTCTTAATTTCGTATCTTGCTGTTTATTAACTACAAAACCTATAAAAACATGAAAAAATTAATTCTACTAACTTCCATTATTCTATTTACCCTGGCAGCCTGCCAGCCAACTGCTGAACCTGTTGATATTGAGACAGAGAAAGAAGCTATCCTCAAGGTAATCCAAGATGAATCAGAATTTGCCCGTGACGGAAAATTCGAAGAGTTTGTGGATCTATATATCCATGATGAGTTTAATACCAGGCTAAATTTAGGAACGGATTCATACGAGATAACCAATGGCTGGGAAAATATTAAGGCAAGTTTGGAAAGAATAAAAGACCGTGATTCAACCTCTTATAAGTCAATTAATGTTTCAAAGGAAAATCCCACAATCAAGATTACCGGAAATAATGCATGGCTGATCTGTGACAATATCTGGCATGGTACTTATGAAGGAGAGGAAGTATACAACGATAATCTGCAGATAACATTTCTCGAAAAAGTGGATGGAAATTGGAAAATCTCATTTGCCGGATGGTTGAATAAACCTCAACCGGATGATGATGAGGATATAGATGAAGGGGAAGAGGAATAAGATTATATTGCACGGCTTGAGCCCTGACAGGTACAGGAATGGCTTAGTTAGAAGAGAATCGACGTTTAAGAGCCAGTCCAATCACTCCACCAAGCCAAACATGTGGAACCAATACAATCAAAATTTCAATTTTTAGCCATAAGGGTTGATAAGACAGAGGTCCTGTAATTGCATATAGATCATTAGCCAAAAGTAAACCGCAAAATATACATAGGTGCATCCATGGTTTTCTCTTAGAGATCAATACAACAACTATTGAAGAAATCACACCAACAAAAAATATGTATATCGCATAGACTATTTGTGATATGGTTTCCTGCGGTAATCCCTTAGATGATAATTCGAAATTGAACACCGAGTCCAATACCCATCTTCTTGGTAAATTGACAATTCTTAAAACTGCATATCCAATAATAATAACCAAGATACTGTATTATACAGATAATAATAGTTTGTTAGGTTTCATGATGATATTTGGATTTGTTCTTTACAAATTACATAATAAATCCTAAGTAGGATAGACCAGATTACTTCAATCAGCTGATTTTTTTTTGGTACCTGATCTTGATGATGTTTCTTGGTGGTGGACAGGAGGAATTTGGATATGGGTTCTAATAACCTTGCTTACAGGAATTATTATAACCTGCTTACGTACATACAAATTGGAAAAGAAATAATTCTTATCCTAACATTACAGTTAAAGCCGGGTAAACTGCACCAGTAGATGATGAAGTATCGCAAAAAGAATAAGCTCTGGACCTGCCGGGATTGAGCCCGGAAACAGTGACCGGTTGGATTGAAGATTGAAAGATATTAAGATTACTAAGATTTTTAAGATCGGGCCTAATCTGTGACAATAAAACAGATTTGTTTTCTTACACTATTTTTTAATCTACGTAAGCAATACATTCAATTTCTATTCTAGCACCTGATGCAATTTCTTTAGCTGCAAATGCAATTCTTGCAGGTTTGTGGTTTGGAAAAAACTTAATATATTCTGAATTCATTTGTCCCCACTCGGAATAATCTGCCAATACACAGGTACATTTTATAACATTATCCATTGAAGAACCATTTTGTTCCAAAATCATTTTAATGTTTTCCATAGTTTGTTTAGTTTCTGGGATAATACCGCCTTCAATTAGTTTTCCAGTTTCAACTGAAAAACCAATTTGACCAGATATGTAAATGATATTGTCGTATTTGACTGCTAAAGAGAACGGTAGGTTTTGTTGTGGTAAACCTTCTGCTTGAATGAATTCTGCCTTTGAAACTGTTTCTGAAGTTTTGTTTGATTCGCTACATGATACTAGCAACAGAATGAATGTTAATGTAAAAATAAGGTTTTTCATAAAATTTCAATTTTGAGTTAAGTTATTGAATGTACATATATAAAATCACTAAACAAATTTATTATAGGCTTCTAAGGTTAGGTTTCGTACTAATTTGACAAGCATGGTGGTAAAGGCGCACAATTTGTAACATCAGGTCAAAAAACATGCTGGCATTTGGTAGTTATTGTCATTAATTTGTCCTCATTCTTGTATTAAGGCATCAATCTCCCTTCAATATTTATAGTTTGCTGTTCAGCGTACCATGTTTCCCACAAACGCGACCGGAGGCATTAGGCAGTGAGCCCTGACGCTCCCTATGGTCGGTCAGGGTCTTCGCTTTGCTTCGACAAGGGGCAGGGAGCAAGGAACCAAATGGCTAGCCTGTATCTGGTATGTTGAATTGTTGAACTGTTAAATTGTTGAATCGGGTCAGGGTTTATAACCCGGTTCAACGACTTAACAATTCAACGCTTAAACAAGGTAAAACATCCCCCTGACCCTTCAGGTCTTCCCCCGTTGGTTCACTTCGTTCACCGAGCTCGTCACCCTCGCTTGCTAACGCAAACTCGGGATCCTCGGTTCTAAGGGGGATCCGGGGATCATTCCTCGAGCAGGTAGATGTGATTGGTCTTTACCCTGTAAAGCATCGGTATAACAGTTATTTTGCGGTACTTAAGCCTGAGCCTACGGGTTTCCTTAAGCACAAAATCAATCTCATCCTTTATTTCATATACAGGTTCCGATTGCTGGAAATGTTCTTCTGCAAGGTACTTTTCCCATCCCCCCGTATCAACCAGGCCTTTGATAAAATCATCTTTCTTTGACATCAGGTTGATCATTGCGCAGTTGGTATGGCCAAGTACAATTATGTACTTTATTCCCTCAACAGCTATGGCATAGGATATATTGAAGTCAAGATCCCTCATATTGGCCCCTCCTGTGCGCAATACATAGGTGAAGTTATTGGGTATATTCAATACCTGGCGGCTGTCCATACACATGCCTGTGAGTAGTTCAGCCTTATTGTGTTTTTCAAATTTTCTCCCCAGGTTATGGTATTCCAGGAATAAGCCAGCCGGAGTATCACGGTATTTCTCAGGGATATCTTCTCTGGTTTTAATTTCGATTAATGGTTCCATAGAATAAAATTTATCAGGTAAACATCATGATGAAAAAATGTTTACCTGATAAAAGTAAGTAATATATCCTGTTTGACAAGTCTGAATGCTTTGGATGTTTGATTTTAAGCACTATTTGCGGCGTGTGGAGCCTGTTTTCGACTCTCTTGCATTTTTACTTTTGTTAGCAGTCTTAGTCGATTTGCTCACCTGCTTATTGTTTCGTGTTGCATTACTTGAACTTGAGACAGTTGATTTTGTACTTCTGGCAGCTTTTGAACTGTTTTTATTTGCTGATACCCTGGCAGCTGTACTGCGAGAGCTGCTTGACCTCTTTGCTGGAGCCGTTGTTGTTGACCTGCTCGTAGTACTGGTATTGCTTGTACTTGCAGACCGGGTCTCAGTACGTGTTGCAGGTCGTGTTACAGTCCGGTTTTCAGAACGGCTTGTTGGTCGTGTAGCCGACCGGGCCTCAGTACTTGTTGTTGGCCGTGTTACAGCTCTGTTTTCAGAACGTGTAGTAGTGGTCGTTCGTGAAACTGCCGTATTCTGCCTGGTCGTTGTGTTATTCCTGTTTCTTTGTGTATTAACCTGATTCGGCTGTCTTGATGCCCTTGTGTTTGCATAGAGTGCTTCACCGGCTCTTCTCTGGTCAGGCCGTGAGTAGGTTTCCCTGTAGATACCTCTTTGAATATTTTCGTTTACCCTTGGTGAATGTGAGCGTATTTTGCTGGAGTAAAAGGTATTGTACCTGTTGTAGCGGACATGTTTCCAGTGACGGTAATGCTTGTGGTAGTATGAGTACCAGTTGTAATGGTATCCATAATAGAAGTGCCAGTAATATGGTCTCCACGGATCCCAGTATACCGGGTAATATCCCCAGTACCATGAGGAACGCCATACTACATACCTCGGATGGTATATGTACATTATGACCGGCCAGGTGGCAATGTCATAATAGGTGGTTGTAACTAAAGCTACATTGCGCCCGTTAACTGCATTACCCCTGTATCCCGGGTTCGGTGTTTCTGCATATATAGGTTCAATTATATAATTTTTTCCATATAAAGCCTCGTCGCCTATTAGCTGTACCTGTACTTCCCCATTGCCAAATTGCTCTACTGTGAAAACAGCTACATCCTGGCTTTCATACTGGTTCAGATAAGCCCGTAATACTATAGTATGAACATTTCCATCAACATAATCGGAAGCTGTTAGATAGTCGACCATGTTATCACCATTCAGGTCGAGATTGTTAATCCTTGAATCCTCACTGTTCAAACTTCTTTCAAAGCCTTCAAGTGTTTCAGATTCCTGGAACAATTTCATCACTGCATAAAGGTTGAGATTGTCACCCGGCAGACCAAGATATTCATCCGGAAAATCCTGTGCTCCCATTACGCTCCATCCTGTGATCAGGAGTGCGAGGACCGATGTGATTATTGATTTTTTCATCTCTTTTATTTTTAGAAGAACCATCTCTTCACTATAACCATATCAAAACCCGTACCAGAATATGGATTTGCACATTAAATGGGGATCTTAGGATTTTTGTTGAATAGATATTTCGACTTTCTTATAAGTCTTTCTGGTAGATCCTGAACCTCTTAATTACTTTACAGCCAATCCTTTCATATTCACCTCTCATCCTGAGGTTTTCTTCAAGTACCAGATGGCTGTCAATACTTTCCATCTTGCTGTTTATACCATCCTGAATTATCTTGGCACCCATCAGTACATCAATGCCCTTACCCCTGAATTCTTTCTTAATACCGCCAAGCATCATGATCAGTTTCCTCGACCGCCTGGATTCACGCAGCACCTTGAATATACCGAAGGGAAACAACCTGCCGCGGCAGGCTTTTATTCCAGGGCTCAGGTCCGGCATACCCACGGCAAATCCGATGTACTGACCATCTTTTTCAACCACTTTGACAAATTTGGGATCAAGAATGGGAAGATATTGTGCGGCCAGGTCAACCTTTTCTTTGTCTGTGAGAGGTACAAAAGCGTAGATATCGGAAAAGGTCTCGTTCATCAGTTCAAGAACGGGGATGATGAAAGGTTTTAGTGCTTTTTTAGTCTTAAATTCAATAATATTATATTCCTGTGTTGCTTTAATCCTTCTCAGTACTCTCTCATATACCATTGGAAACTCTTCAGGAAGATCACCCAGATAGTTAACCAGGTCTTTCTTTTTTACATATCCCTCATTCTCAATTAGATTAACCATGTAAGGAGAATTTGTGGGGCTTGTAATGAATTGGGGATATTCAAATCCTTCAATCTGGAAACCCTGGGGATCCTTGTCGGAAAAGCCAAGAGGACCGACTATCTTCTGCATCCCGTTCTGCCTTGCCCAATCCTCTATCCTGTTAATGAGAGCATGAAATATATCAGGCTCGTTATAGCACTCAAGGAAACAAAACCTTCCATGCTGTTCATTGGTAAGTGCATTATGCCTTTTGTTGATAAGACCCATAATCCTGCCCACAGGTTTGTTATTTCTGTATGCCATTAAAAGCAGGGCATCGGCATAATTGAAGGATTTATTTTTGTTCCTGTCAAATGTCTTCCACTCGTCCACATAGATGGGAGGAAGCCATTCGGGATCATCTCTGTGAACCTTTTCAGGCAAATAGATAAAATCGCTGAGATCTTTCCGCGTTACAACTTCTTTAATGCTTATTTTTCCCATGTGATCCCGGTTCAGTTTTCACAAATATAGTCTATGATTTCTCTTTTATCTCTTTTTTA
>CAZSJH010000154.1:0-7324 GCA_964607105.1 uncultured Rikenellaceae bacterium
TTTCTATATATAACGAGCTGGGAATATTATCATATAATACTCATGGTGAAACACAGTGGTATGTGAACGAGGATAATTACACAGATGTGGAGATAAACATCGCTGCTACTGAGCTAAGGCTTCTTAATGCAGTGAAGTACTCAATGCCGTCAAGGGCAGTAAAACCTTATATATATGCCGGGTTGGTTAATATTTACGGATATAATAAAAGAAACAGCAAAACAACCTTTACTCATTTCTATACAACAGAGACTGAACTTACTGACATAGCCATATCTGAGTACAGGAGATATTCACAGGCACTGGTTGTTGGTCTTGGGGTACGATATAGGAATACAAACCTTGACCTGAGGTATGTGCCTGGAAATGATATTACAAGCTCTATGAATGTTAGTTCATCTACCAGTACTGTTTTTATACAAATACAGTATGCTTTCTAAATATGCTACATGCTTCTTCTGCGGATGCTATTTTCCTGCGGCATAAAGTCTTTTTGCATTAAGATAATGAGACCTGTACTATATTTTATCAATACCCATTGAATAGAGGGTAAAACCAAAAATATCGGCATATTGTTCTATTATCTTACTCACCGGTGTGCCTGCACCATGCCCGGCCATGGTCTCAATCCTGATTAGTACCGGATTTTCATCTGACTGTTTTTCCTGTAACTCAGCGGCAAATTTGAATGAATGCGCCGGGACAACCCTGTCATCATGGTCGGCTGTTGTCACCAGTGTGGCAGGGTACTCCGTACCTTCCTTAACGTTGTGGACAGGTGAATAGGCCTGAAGGTAGTGGAACATTTCCTCATTTTCCTCAGATGTACCATAATCATATGCCCATCCTGCGCCTGCTGTGAATTTGTGGTACCTGAGCATATCCAGGACACCTACTGCAGGCAGAGCAACTTTCATAAGGTCCGGGCGCTGGGTCATGACAGCACCTACCAGGAGTCCCCCGTTTGATGCTCCCCTTATGGCAAGGTAATCAATTGATGTGTAATTATTGTCAATCAGGTATTCAGCTGCTGCTATAAAATCATCAAACACATTCTGCTTGTTCATCTTCGTTCCTGCAAGGTGCCATTCTTCACCATATTCGCCTCCACCCCTGATATTTGGTACCGCATATATGCCACCCAGCTCAAGCCATAATGCGTTGGTTATGCTGAATGAAGGTGTTTCACTTATATTGAAGCCTCCATATCCGTATAATATAGTGGGGTTTTTACCGTTCATTTCGGTCCCCTTCCTGTAAGTGATTATCATAGGTACTCTGGTGCCGTCCTTTGAATTATAAAATACCTGTTTGGACTCGTAGCTATCGCTGTTAAAATCAACATCAGGTTTTTTATAAACATCTGTTCCTCCAGTTACAGGATCAAGTTTGAATATGGTTCCGGGGGTAATGTAATTCGTAAAGCTGTAGTATACTTCGCTGTCTTCCTTTTTTGCACTGAAACCGGATGCTGAGCCTGCATCGGGAAGCTCTATCTCCCTTATCATCTCCCCTTCATAGTCATACTGTTTTACATTAGATATTGCATCTATCATATAGTGGGTGAAAAAATAACCTGCACCTGTTGACGGCATGAGAACATTTTCCGTTTCAGGGATGAAATCCTTCCAGTTTTCAGGCCCAGGATCGGAGGCATCAACTGTTACTATTCTCCTGTTAGGCGCGTTCAGGTTGGTAACAATGTAGAGTTTAGAACCCTCATTATCAATGACAAAATGATCATTATCAAAATTACCCACAATCGTAAGCAATCCACTTCCGGGCATATCCAGGTCTTTTATGTAAAGCTCATTACCCGTCGTTGATATTGAAGCTGTGATTACAAGGTATTTCCCATCTTCTGTGACCGACCCCCCTACATATCTTCTTTTTATATCGGCCCCAAAGACCAGTTCGTCATCTTCCTGTGAGGTTCCAAGCTTATGGAAATATAGCTTGTGATGATCGGTTTTAGCCGACAACTCACTTCCTTCGGGCTTATCATAGCTTGAATAATAGAATCCTTCATTTCCTTTCCATGAAAGATCGCTGAATTTAACATCCCTTATTGTGTCTCCTGTTATCTCTTTGCTGAGGGCATCCATGACCATCACTTTTCTCCAGTCAGAGCCTCCTTCCGATATTGCATAAGCTGCTTTACTACCATCTTTTGAGAATGAAAGTGTGCTCAGTGAAGTTGTTCCATCTTCAGAAAATTTGTTGGGATCGATAAATACTTCCGCATCACTGCCATCTTTCTGACGATAAACCACATACTGATTCTGCAGTCCATCATTTTTATAGAAATATGTATATCCACCTTCTTTGAAGGGAGCGGTATATTTCTCATAATTCCACATCTCTGTGAGCCTTTCCCTTATCCTGTCCCTGTAAGGTATCTTTTCCAGGTAGGCAAATGTAACTTCGTTCTGGGCTTTTACCCAGGCGGCTGTTTCTTCCGAGTTATCATCTTCGAGCCAGTGGTAAGGATCCTTAACGGTGGTCCCGAAATAGTTATCTTCAACATCTACCTTTTTTGTATCAGGGTATACTATTTTACCTCTGTCAGGAGTATTGCATGACGACAAGATTAGCATAGCAGTAAGAATAAATAATTGATTCTTCATGATTGAATTTTAGGGTTAATAAATATTGCATACACGACTTAATGAACTGAAAGCAATCAAACGGAAGTAAAAATATTAAAATCCTGAATAAGTTACAATATAGATCAGCTCAATAGAATGTTAATGTCGGGTAATTATTACCTTACTATCTTCTTATCTATATACCTGGAGCTCATAATTCTGAGTATGCCAATGTAATCGAGGCTGAACTCGATAAGGTCGCCAACTTTATACTTCTTTAAATTTCTTCCGAGGTCAATAACTATCATATCTGAACTGGCACCGGCAAATTTAATATTCTTATCCTTTGGCCATATATGGTCTTCATCAACATCCAGCAATCCGAGGTCGAGAATAGCCCTGCATGTTGTTTTTCCTAAATCTTTCTCATCAAATGTAAATTCTTCACCTTCAACATTTGTACCCATCTTACCATCAGGCACCATAGGTTTTTCCGATAACTCAATAATCTCGGCAAACAGCATGAATATATCATTTTTCATATTCTTGTAACGGGAGCCATCATATACATTTGTCCCAAGGAAGAGTGTTTCACCTACGCGGAAATGGTTTATTCCTGCGGGCAGGGTGTTATTGAGTATAAGTGGTATGGTTACAGAGGACCCTCCCGAGACAAAGGGAATATTCTTATTGAATTTGGCTTCCACCAGCTGTTCATACAGGCTTAACTGTATCAGTTTATCCCTGTTGGGCAGGACGCCATAAAGGCACGACAGGTTTGTTCCTATTCCAATCACCTCTATATTTGGCAGCTCGAATACTTTTTCATAGAAACCGAGGAAATTTTCTGCAAGCACTCCCTCGCGCAGCTCTCCCGTTTCTATTATTATCATTATTTTATGGATCTTGTCCTGGCGCTGAGCCTCTTCTGACAACAGTTTAATTGTATAGTATTCAGTGTTGAAACTGATATCGGCATATTTGACAATGCTTTTTATGCTTCTCTTCGCCGGGGGTTTTATGTATATGGTTTCAATATCCCTGTTAATGCTCTTAATGACTTTCAGGTTGGTGACCCTTGAATCACAAATCTTTTTAATCCCCAGGTTAATTATTTCCTCAAGGTATGATTTTTCGCCGCACAGCAGCTTTGACACTATTGCCCACTTGATATTATTTTTCTCGAAAAGATTTTCAAGGTAATCGAAGTTATGCTTTAGTTTTCCTGTATGAAATTCTATAAATGCCATTTAGAGTTTAATTTACAATTCTTCTTTCAATATTTTGAGGTAATCGCACCAGTAACTCGTAATTCATTGTGTCGCTCATGGCGCTGAACGAGTTAACCGTTATTTCAAGATCACCCTGTCGCCCGATAAGTACAACCTCATCGCCTCTTTTCACTGATGGGATGAGGGTGACGTCCACTATCATCATGTTCATGTTTACGAGACCTATCACATTGGCAAATGTCTCGTTTATCAGGACGCGGCCCTGGTTACTGAGCACCCTGCTGTAACCGCTTGAATATCCAACCGGGATGATAGCGATTTTTTTGTCTTCCTGGGCCAGGTAGTTAGTGCCATAGCTTATAAACTCACCCTCCTTCACTTCCTTAATGGTCATGATTTTACTTTTCCATCGCAGCACCCTTGTAAGCGGATCAGTCTTATCTGCTTTCTTATGTGCATACTGTATGAATGTTTCGGGATTGGGCCAGAACCCATACTGCATAATACCTATCCTCACCATGTCCATGCAGGTACCGGGATAATTCATTGCTGCTGCTGAGCATGCTGTATGGCGCGATTCAGGCACCACTCCTTTTGAAACAAGGTTCTTGTATATCCTGTTGTAGGTGCTTATCTGTTTCTGTATCCTTACATGGTTGGCAATGCTCTCGGCACCGGCATAATGTGTGCAGATGCCCTTAATGTCAAAACACTCTTTATTGTCATTGATTAAGCCGAGTAGATTCTTAAGTGATTTATTTTTGAAGCCTGTGCGGTTCATGCCCGTTTCGACCTCAATATGCACTTTTGCTGGTTTACCCGTTTTTTTGGAGGCAATGATTGTCTCGTTAACAAAATTAAGATCGAAGATGTAAAATTCAATATCATTCTCTATAGCCCATTCAACCTGGTCTTTTTCGAGCCAGCCCATGATCATAATGGTTGTTCCTGGCTTTATGCACCTGAAAACCGACTCAGCCTCATCAGCGGAGAACACGGAAAAGTGGTCTATACCTTCGCTCTCGGCCAGGCTGACAAATTCATTAATACCATGACCATAGGCGTTGCCCTTGACCACTGATGATATTTTTGAATTACTGTGTATGTGGTTTCTTATGAAATTCAGGTTATTTGCCAGAGCTGACCTTTTAAGTTCAATTACTGATGTCGTTATCATTTGGCCTGGGAAATTATGGGTTAATAAGCTTGTATATATTAAGGAACATATCAATACCCGTTCCCAGGATCTCATCAGGGAAATCGTAGTCGGGATTGTGTAAGGCAGCATGCGTTGTGCCTGCACCGATGCCGAACATGGCCCCGGGGTATCTTTTCGTGAATTGACTGAAATCCTCTGACCATTTGAAGGGCACGGTCATTTCCTCTGTTACCAGGTCAAGTTTGTCGGCTGCTTTCCTGATTATTTCAACAGGGTAGGGGGCGTTTTGAAGTGAAAGGAACTCTTCTTTCCATTCATGTTCGCACTTTATCTTCTGCTTCTCACATATTTCAATAACTGCTTTAACTATTTCGTTCTTCAGCACTTCCATGTCATCATCCCTGAAAGCCCTGAGAGTCATGGATATCTCACCGTATTCCGGGGATGTGCCAAAACGTTTCTCTCCCAGGTTTATATGTATGACAGTACCCAGCACAAAGTCATTGAAAAGCTGACTCTTATTCTGTATCCCATATATTGCATCAATTATCATTGAAAGTGCTTTTACCGGGGAATTCCCTTTGGCTGGCTCCGCGGCATGTGATGATTTGCCAAGCAGGCATACGGTCAATCCCACGGAAGCCGAGCTGAAAATACTGTCATTGATAATTATTGATTTGGCAGGATATCCAGGCAGGTTATGAAGGGCAAATACATAATCGGGCTTTATTGATTCAGCGAATTTTTTATCATCCAACACCATGGCAGCACCTTCACCCGTTTCTTCGGAGGGCTGGAAAAGAAGTGTTATTTCACCCTTCAGGGGCCTGCTATGGTGTAAGATCTCTGCCAGCCCTGCAAGTATGGTCATATGCCCGTCATGTCCGCAAAGGTGAGCCCTGTCAGCGTATACAGAGGCGTACTTCCTCTTACTTATCTCTTTTATCGGCAATGCATCCAGGTCAGCCCTGAACAGCAGGTTCTTCCCCGGCTCTTTGCCTTTGAAGATAAATGCTATTCCATGTCCTCCGATACCGGTGATGACCCTGTCAGGGTTAAGGGCCGAGATAAATCGCCTCAGCCTTTCGGCTGTTGATTTCTCCTGGCCTGCAATTTCAGGGTATGAATGCAGTTCTTTCCTTAGTTTTATTAAATGATCAGCCCTTATCATTTATTTATATATCTCATTTCAAGATACTTGCTGGTGAATCCTATTTTCTCGTAAAGAAATCTTGCAGGATTGTCAGGTTCGACATGAAGGGCAACATTTCCTTCTGCTACACCGAGAGCTTCTTTCATAAGTTGTTTACCTATGCCCTGGCCGCGGTAATCCATGTGTGTGGCAATATAAACCAGTATATTCTCGGGTATATACCCGCTCATGCCTGTTTTATTAACAACTACAGAGCTAACAATTTTATCATCCTTAATGCCATTGAGTATAAATCCGCCCAGGGGCATTGGCTGTAAGGCAGGATCATTTATTTTCAATGCGAAGTTTATAGCTTTGGTAATATCCTCTTTTTTGTCACCGTACTGATCAAGGTGTTCAAAAAGGAATTGTATGGTGTCTTCTTTCTCTTTTGATGTGATTGATGTTCCAGTATTGTAAATCTTTGTTTCTAACATAATTAAGATGTATTTTGATTATTTAACAGTTATGCGATTTCATGATATAATTCAAACAGTATAACAAATGTTATAAAGTTGGCTAAAATCATAAGACAGATTATTTACATATATTATATCAGGGATTGTTGCGGGAATAGAATATTTTATTCTTAATGAGCACCGGAGTGTTTTCGCTGACGTTCAATGTAATCACAGTTTAATGGTTTCTGTACCACAAATATACGAAAAATACGGGCAGCAGCCAAAAGCTACCCTGTCATCCTGAGCAACTTGTGCTGAGCTTGACTGCACTCTGCCTGCCCGCCGTAGCCCCAAGACTTAGGGGCGAAGGTGGGTGCTCTGAGCTCTGTGTTATAAATCAAATACTTCGTGCGGAATAAAGTCCAGATCCGAAGCCACCACATTCTCCCTGACCTGTTCCGGTGTTTTTCCACTGGGAATCACCACATGACAAGCCGGATGAGAAATACAAAACCTCAGGCTAAGCTGTGCCGGACTGTAGTCACTGTATTCTTCAAATACATGCTGATACTTGCTTAATTCATCCAGGTATGATTCCAGCTTACCGGGTGAAAGATTAAGCTTTCTGTGGTCATCATCTCCAAAGGTGGTTTCATTGTTGAATTTTCCTGTAAGTAATCCGAAAAGTAAAGGAATACGCACAATAACACCAGTTCTGTTTCAGGACCACTCCAACCCTATAAAACTATTTT
>CAZSJH010000155.1:0-7317 GCA_964607105.1 uncultured Rikenellaceae bacterium
AACAACAGTAATCATGTTTCTTGTTATATCACCATTATCTGTTGCACAGGAACCTATGATATTACATTTATACAGGAATAGAACTTATAATAAACAGCGTGAGAAAGAATGAAAGAATGCAAAGTATTTAGTATAAATATTATATCAGGCATACTTTCGCCATTGAACCGTTTCTTTACGTTCTTCTTCTTAATCATAGCTCTCCTGAACCCCCTGCCACTATCTGCACAGGATAAAGATGAGTATTATGAAATCTCCGTGAATCTTGAAATCCAGCGCATTGGAGGAACAGAGGTTGAGGCTGTGATAAAAGGTAAAGAGCTTTACCTGGCAATAACAGACTTGTTTGATTTCCTAAAAATAAAAAATACACCAACTCCTGACCTTGAATCGGTATCCGGCTTCTTTATTAGCCCTGATAATGAATACCTGATTGACAGGCTCAACAATAAAGTTCATTATGCTGATAGGATTATTGATCTCAGGCAGGGGGATATTATAAGAACTGAATCGAACCTTTATCTTAAATCATCCTATTTCGGTGAAATATTCGGCCTTGACTGCATATTTAATTTCAGGTCATTATCGGTACGGGTCGAAACGAATCTCGACTTACCTCTGATTACTGAAATGAGACAACAGGAGTTACGGGAAAATCTAAGCAGACTGAAAACAGGTGGTGTAGAGGCCGATACAGTTATTGGCAGGACATATCCCCTCTTCAAGTTTGGGATGGCCGACTGGTCCGCCATTATCACCGAACAGCTTAGTGGCCCGGTGGATGCCAGGTTGAACCTGACCCTTGGATCAATGATAGCAGGTGGAGAAGCAACAGCTTCTATAAACTACGATAGCCGACAGCCATTCACTGAAAAGCAACAACATTACCTCTGGAGGTACGTTAATAATGATAACAGCTTTCTGCGCCAGGTTAAAGCAGGTAAAATACCAACTTATTCACATTCAACAATATTCACTCCGGTAGTAGGTGTTCAATTGACGAATACACCAACTACCTTCAGGCGCTCATTCGGAACCTTTACCCTCAGTGACAGAACAGAACCCGGCTGGATAGTGGAGCTGTATGTTAATAATGTGCTGGTGGATTATCTTAAGGCAGATGCATCGGGCTTTTTTACTTTCGAAGTGCCACTTGTATATGGAAATACAATAGTAAAACTTAAGTTTTTCGGCCCCTGGGGCGAAGAACAAACACGTGAGCAAAATATAAACATACCCTTCAATTACCTTCCTTCCGGAACCATGGAATATACCCTGAGCGGAGGTATCGTCGAGGATGGAGTGGCAAGCAAGTTCGGCCGTGCCGACCTTAACTACGGCCTCTCTGAAAGGATAACAGTAGGTGCAGGCTTTGAATACCTTTCTTCAGTATCCTCGGGGCCCCTGATGCCATATATTAAAAGTTCGGTAAGAATAATCAATAACCTGCTTATCACCGGTGAATATATCCATGGGGTTAAGGCCGGCGGAGCACTGAGCTTCCGCCTTCCTTCAAACCTGCAGCTGGATCTTAAATACAATATCTACGATAAAGACCAGAAAGCAATTTATTATAACTACCTTGAAGAGCGTAAAGCAGTTATCTCCATGCCGCTGCGCCTGGGTAACTTTTCTTCTTATAACAGGTTTAGCATCAATCAGCTGGTTCTGCCACTATCAAAATATACCACGGGTGAATGGCTGTTCTCGGGATCTTTTATGGGTATAAGTACCAACCTGACCACGTATGCAATATTCATTGATGAGGTCAAACCTTATATTTACAGCAACCTGTCTCTGGCTTACAGGATGCCATGGCGACTGACAGTGATGCCTCAGGTCCAGTACGGGTACACGCAGAAGAGCTTTCTGTCGGCTAAGCTGAAAATAGAGAAACACTTTCTCAACCATGCTTTCCTGAGTATGTCTTTCGAAAAGGATTTCAGGAGCAATATGAGTATGGCTGAACTGGGACTCAGGTATAATTTCTCCTTTGCCCAGACCGGGGCTTCAGCCAGGTATTCAAATGATATTACAACCCTTGTCCAGTATGCCAGGGGTAGCCTGATAAACGATGGTCCAAACAAATACCGTAGGGCCGAAAACAGGCCTAATGTGGGCAAAGGAGGAATAATCATAAGACCCTTCCTCGACTATAATGCAAATGGTGTAAGGGATCCAGGCGAAAACGGTGCTCCGGGATTGAACCTGCACTCAAATGGAGGACGTGTTGATAAGTCTGAAAAAGATACACTTATAGCCATTACGGGCCTCGAGCCTTATACCTTTTGCTTTATTGAACTTGATCCAAATAGTTTCTACAATATTGCATGGAGGTTGCCATTTGAAAGTCTCAACGTTAAAGTGGATCCCAATATAATGAAGGAAATAGATATCCCGGTCAGTGTAGTAGGAGAAGCAGCCGGTTATGTAAGGATCGAAAAAGCAGGGGAAGTGAGAGGACTAGGCCGCATAATTATGAAATACTTCAACGAGAATGAAGAACATATAGCAAGCACACTCACTGAAGCTGACGGTTATTTCTCATACTTCGGACTTAAACCCGGAAGATATTTTGTAAGCCCTGACACAGCACAGTTGAATAAGCTGGGTATGGAAACTGAACCAGACTCCATAGGTTTTGTAATTCAAAAATCAGAGGAGGGTGATGTTGTTGGTAATCTTGACTTTATAATAAGAATGATCAGACCTGATACTGTGGAAACAGATACCGTTCCTCAACCTGAGCCTGAGACAATAATTGACAGCACCTATACTGTCATTCATGAAATAACTGAGGAGCTTATTACAATAACCGAAGACTCATGGGCTATTCAGCTCGGTGCTTTTACGACCAGGAAATATGCTGAAATAATGAGGGGCAGATTGGAGAAAGCACTCGGAAAAGATGCGGAGATAGTTATGGAAGGACAATACTACAAGGTAAGGATACTGGGTCTGAAGGACAGGCAGGAAGTTGATCAAGATATTGAAAAACTGAAGGAATATGGGTTCGAAATATTCTGGGTTATCAGACTGCTGGCCAAACAGCAACAGGTCATTCTTAGAGATGTGGCTGATTCCCTGCTAACGCTTACTGAACCTTCTCGTGAAGCAGGATTGCCCGCAATAACAACGGATATGTCAATCCAGCTGGGGGCATTCAGAAATGAAGCGTATGCAAAAGCAATGGTTGAACAGCTTGAATTCAGATTGGATAAAGAGCTGGTAATAATGAAGGAAGATGGATATCACAAGGTGAGATTGAGAGGATTTGAATCTGTAGAAGAAATGGAAAGAATAATACCTGCCCTGGGCCTGCTCGGAATTGATGATATCTGGATATTACCGTTTACACCGTTGGAAGCTGATACTGCCAGGGCAGAATATGAACCCCTGGTACAAGCAGATATGAGAGATGCTCGACTTGAGACAGCCAAACCTGACGTTTCACGACTTGATACAGATATTAAAATTAATGAACCTCTATTTTCACTGCAGGCTGCAGTGTACCCGAAACGTATCCAGGCAATGAGGGCAAAAAAGAAGATAGAAAAAAGACTTAATCTACCTGTTGAGATAGTGGAACAATGGGATTACTACAGGGTAATAGTAACTGGATTCTATACCCGTGAGGAAACATACAGGTATTACCCCGAACTGGCAGGTATGGGATTCGACAGGATCATACTGATAGATAATTCCGGGAAATAATCCCCCTTTGAACCGAATACCGCGTTAGCGGGATGAGCTCGGCGGAGCCAAAGGGACTGGGGGGATGTTTTTGGCTTTTCGAAAACAAGGAATTTCAAAACATAATGACAATTTTATTCCTTATTGTGCCTGTAGTAAACAGTCAAATTATCCTGGTCCTTTGCTACCAGTACTCCGTTATGATCAACGAAAAGCTCAATAAGATTAAGGTTGGTCCAGTAAGTCTCATAATTAACCAGGTCATAAGTCCTGAGGATCCCATATCCGGGAACAATGACATAATAAAAATCCTTCCACCTGGTGAAGGTGTTCCCCATTGCTGTGCTAAACTCCGGTAAAACGTGATGCACAAAAGTAAAGGTCTCACCGTAATCCGTTGACCTGAAAAAATCAAGCGCTGAATATTCGGTGCATATTATTATCTCATCATTATCATTAACATACAACTTGATTGAATTACCGGGGGTGGGTATATGGGCCCAGCTTAGACCGTCATCATCCGATATATAAAGACTGCAGCAGTTGGATCCGTGAAATAACAGGCTGCCATTATTCAGCCTGAAGACATCTCCAAATCCCGCTTCCTCCAGGCCGTTTCCTGTTTCAGCCCATGTAAGGCCCCCGTCCTTTGAACGTTTTATCGGGTAACCGTGGGCAAAGGCCCATACGTCATCATCATTTGAGACATAATTGTAAATATACCCATTCCTGCCCGGGTATGGTTTAGTGCACTGCATCCATGAGTCGCCGTGGTCAGAGCTTTTGTATAATTCACCTTTCGACGTGCTGACATATATCACACCTTCGCTGTCGATCTCTATGGTACGGGGATTACTATCCCATTCGAGTACCGGTTCATCCACCCCCTCCCATATAAAATATTTTTCACCCTGCCTGAATAATGTATTGTTTGTTACCATTATGGTTAGCCCGTTAACGGTGTCAGCAACCATATCGTTCATTTTGCCGTCAAAATCCCCGGTTATCCCATCCCACTCATTTTCCCTGAAACCATAGGCAACCCTGTCTATATAAGTCAGGTATTTACCTGTCAGGTCATATAAGGATGCCTTCAACTCCTGCTTAAATGAATTCGTTCCAAGCTGCCACACAGCAGTAAGATACATATCTGGATTAACATAAGATGTTGACGGGCTGACCGATCCGGAACCGGCCGCCGGTTCGAAATTCACCCTTATAGAGTCGACAGGTGCATGGGTATTTTTATTCAAAGAATACCGCAATATGATCTCCTTTGATTCCCCTGCCAGCATACGGTTCCCCGAGTTATCTTGAAAACTGAAACTGTAATATTCCAGTAATTCGTAGTAAGGGTCAGGTGAACACGAAGCAACTGAAATTAAAATAATTACTATTAAAATATATTGTAGTTTCATGATCAATAATTTTCTTATCTGTAAACCGGGAGTCTTAGTCCCACATGCAGAGCCACCGAGCTGTTACGTATCATGGTCTCTCCACGCTCCGGCCTTTGCTCCTCCGGTATATCATTGGTATCATAAACTTCATAGAAGCCCTGCCTGAATTGCAGTCCTATATCCAGGCTGCTGTTCCCCCGGAGCGGCAATACTATCCCTGCCCCCGCAACCCAGCCAATATCTGTGCTTTGTATGAGACCTTCAAGATTATCATAAACCGTTATCATCTTAAGCTCGTAATTACCCTGCTGAACATCCTCATCCATAGCAGTTCCGGCACAACGGGCATTCAGTTTAAAACCAAGGTAGGCCCCCATGTTTAAATAATACTGGGTGCTTTCACCTGTATAAAACTCAAACAGGGCGGGAATTACCAGGTAGTCTGTGCTTATACGGGTATCAACATAGTAAGCGGCGTCATCTTCAATGAAATACCTGTGGTAGTAATCGCTTGAATCCTTTAATGCATAACCCTGCCTTTCAAATGACAAGCCGGTGCGGAAATATGTTCCCGGCGACATCTCAAAACCTATATTGAAACCCAGTGAGGGACCGGCATAAAGCGAATACTTCTTAGCGGCAGGTCTGCCTGAGTTCCATGACATATTTACCCCTCCCCTGTAAGTCAGGTAGATTTTATTATTAATGGAATCCGACACACCGTGCTTAATATTATCCTGCTTCACGGGAAAAAGATTGTATGACAGTCCCAGTGCAAAATCAGCCATGCCGTGCCTGTACTCTTCAAACTCGGGGATTTCCCTGCGGCCTGTTATATATCTGACACTGAACATGGCATCAAGCCTGTTTGTAACAGGATAGATGAGCCCGGCAGAATAAATGAAACCCAGGTCATTTTTCTTGGTTTCGGGATCTTTATTGTAATAAATGTTTTCATAATTCCTGTCCAGAAGGAATGAATAATAGGCTCCGGCAGCAAGGTTTAACTGCGGTTTCGAAGGGACTGTCAATCTGAGTTGAACCGGTATGGTAAGGAAACTGAAGTTCATTATTCGTGATTCAGGCCAGCCTATGATAGCTGACATGGCATCATCAGGCCATAATGAGCTTGATGATAAATACCATAAAGGCACTGGCCAGGGATCCATATGATGAATATAAGCGTGATTCTCATAATAGACCGTTGAGAAGTCGGCACCGGTCTTTATCCCCAGGATCGGAGTGATGGAATAATCGATGAAGATGCCCTGCAAAGGCCCGGGTTTGTACTTCCATTTACCTGAATAAAAACTTCTATAGCTATGATCATGGATATCGGAAATATTTACCCCGCTATGCAAACCAACGGAAAGCTTCTGGGCATAACTTGCTGATGAAAAGGCGCTTAACAGAAATACCAGCACCAGTATATTGGACTGTTTCATAGGTTAGCGGTTTAGGTCATCCATTTAACCTCATGCAAAATTTGTGCCCTTTATTTATTTCAGTTTTGATTGTGCGATAGTGTGGATCTCCAGATCCACGCTTTACCATTGGTATAATATTTGTTGCTAACGTAGAGACGCATATTTATGCGACTCTGCGTTGTTACATTAATTCTGGAAAACCATGAAAAAACATATCTCCCTCCTGCTTGTAGCGATGACAGTAGTATTTATTTTTCCTGCCTGCGAGAAAAATCCTTCCCCAACTGAAGATATCCCACAGGTCATCCTCCGGGAAAAATCAGCCGAGATTATTGAGGCCGACCAGGCCTTTGCATTCGAACTTTTCAGGGAAGTGATTGCAAACAGTGAAAAGGATAATATAATGATCTCTCCCCTGAGTGTTTCATACGCCCTGGGAATGACCTACAACGGTGCTGCAGGAACCACACTGGATGCTTTCAATAATGTACTGCATTTCGGCGATCTTACAAGGGAGGAAGTGAATGAGAGCTACAAGGATCTTATGGACCAGCTCATACACCTCGACGATCAGGTGGAATTCTCCATTGCCAACAGCATATGGTACAGGATGGGATATTCTGTTCTTGCTGATTTTATCAGTACCAATCAAACTTACTTCGATGCCCTGGTCAGTGAACTGGATTTTTCCGATCCACAGGCTGTGGATATCATTAATAACTGGATCGAAGAGCAGACTAACGGTAAGATAAAAGACATGCTTGACTATATTCCTGGTGACGCCGTGATGTATCTCA
>CAZSJH010000156.1:0-7261 GCA_964607105.1 uncultured Rikenellaceae bacterium
TTTTACTCGTACAGCAGGTATAATAAGCTTGTAAAAGCCCTGTCATCCTGAGGGAGCGAAGCCCGCCTACGCCGAAGGCTTTGGCGGACGAAGTGACCGAAGGATCTTTAAAAAGGGATTATTCCTCCTCTCTTCGTTCGGAGTCATGATCCCTTTTGGGAGTACCACCATTCATTTAAAGCCGGCTGCCTCCGGCAGCTTAAGTCTTTTTATTTCATATGACTTATAACAGCGAGCTGTCAACGCTTTATAAACAAAAAGCCGGTCCGCTTGAGCGGACCAGCCTTAATATTTGGGGTGGAAGACCGGGTTCGAACCGGCGACCTCTGGAACCACAATCCAGCACTCTAACCAGCTGAGCTACATCCACCATATATTCAGGTTATTACCTGAGTTCCGAAATTGCCCACCAGGCAATTTCGAGAATCCTCGAATTTGCTGGCAAATTCGGGACTACATTCACCATATCCGGAATGCAAAGAAAATGCAAAAAAATAATATTGCAAAATTTTAAGGCTTTTTGCCGTACTCAATGTCCAATTATTATCTTTGCACGGTTCCCTTTAAAATGAACCACGGATGTAATTTCTTTATTTACCTGCTATTATTACATTTCACAAACCTATAAATTAAGAAAATATTTTGGCAAAACCAAAATTCATAAACAATATTTCCGGGTTGCAACTATTTCAACTACTTCGCTTTATAGTATTTTTTATTATAAGTATTGTATTTACAAAAAGTCAACTCACTCCCTCAGAGATAGGTTCATGGGAGATGTTTATGTTTATAGCCAGCTTTCTCAGTTTTTTCTGGGTCACAGGTATTATACAGTCACTGTTACCATTATATAATCGAAACCGTTCGTTCAGGAGGCTGGGGGAGAATACCAGTGAAAAGGCACCTGAAATTTTCAATGCATTCCTGCTGCTGCTGGCTTTTAGCATTTTATTTTTCATTTTAGGGCATGCCCTAAAAAGCAAATTTTCTGTCTATGGTTATTCAGGGAATACACCTTATTTGAATCTGCTGCTTCTTTATTTATTTCTCAGCAGCCCTGTTTGCCTGATCGAATACATTTATCTTTTGCGGGATCGTGCATACCGGATATTTCAGTACGGGATATATACTTTCCTGGCTCAGCTGATACTTATTATAGCTCCGATAATTGCTGGTAAAGGTTTCATGTGGGCTATATACGGATTACTGGTGATAACTGTTGTCAGGTGGGTATGGCTGTTAATTCTTCTTTACAGGTACTCTGAATTCAGGATATCATTTACTTTTATGAAAGAACACATGAAGCTGGGATGGCCACTTATAGTAACAGCACTCATTAGCGGTTCAGCTCAGTATATTGACGGGATAATTGTATCAGCTCATTTTGATGATCCGGCGATGTTTGCAATCTTCAGGTATGGAGCCAAAGAGTTTCCAATTGTTATGATGCTTGCCACAGGTCTCAGCAATGCTATGCTTCCACAGTTTGGGACAAGGGCAAAATTGAAGGAATCACTTGAGGTTATCAAAAGAAAGTCACGTAACCTTATGCATTACCTTTTTCCTATGTCAATGCTGGTGCTGCTTTCTTCACGATGGCTCTATCCGCGTATGTTTACGCCCGAATTCCTGAGTAGTGCTGATATTTTCATGATATATATAATGCTTGTCATACCAAGAATGCTCTTTCCGCAAACAATTATAATAGGCAGGAAAAGAACAGGTATAGCAATGAGTGCCGCTATTTTTGAACTGGTGGTTAATCTTCCCCTGAGCTTATGGCTGGTAAAAGATTATGGTGCAGTTGGGGTGGCACTCGCAACTTTCGCCGTATATTCTCTCAGTAAAATATATCTCGCAGGATACCTCTGGATAAAGATGAAGATAAAACCCACTGAATATATCCCTCTATTAACATTTTTTATCTATTCGGTATTATTGACAATACTGTTTGTACTGATCGATCACAGGATTATAGACATCAGTTAACTGTCATCCAGATCCCAGATTCTATTTAAGATAATAATCAGGCCTTTATGCATCATTAGTCAAGTGTATGGGTCTTTAGCATATAGACGTCAAATAAGAACATATTAAGAACTTAAAGGGCCTGAAAATTATTCAATGCGCCTGTAAAGTTTTTTTGTTTTTTTAAAAAAAATACTATCTTATACAGCCAAATGGTTTTTTGAAGATATATTTAAGGATCCTGCTTTCGAGCCAAGATATGGACGCGTTCTCGTGTAAGAGCACATTAAGTGTTTGGTAATGGGTGCAATATGTATGGCTAAGTACATACTCTGAATATTTTTACTCATACGGACTTGCATATTTAAAAGCTGTCTAACCTAACTGATTATTCACCACGTAATTTTATTAAAAACATAATTTTTAACACAGGGTTTACTCCTGTTTTAAGATACTAATCCTAATATTAACCTAAAAAACAAAGTCTATGAGAAAATTTCTACTTACTATGATTCTTGTGTTGGTGCCTGTGATTGTTTTTCAGGCGTTTGCACAGGAACGAACAGTGACGGGTGTGGTCACTTCATCAGAAGATGGAGCAACTCTGCCCGGAGTATCTGTTATTGTAAGGGGGACAATTATCGGTACCACCACCGATATAAATGGTAATTATTCCCTTTCCGTACCTCAAGATGCTACAGCTCTTATCTTCTCTTTCCTGGGCATGTCTACCCAGGAGGTATCAATAGAAGGCAGGAGTACCATTGATGTTGCATTACAATCTGATGTTCTTGGTATTGAGGAGGTTATTGTAACTGCCTATGGTACTGCCAAGAAAGGAGCCTTTACAGGTTCTGCAACACAGATAAATGCCAGCAAGATTGAGAACCGGCCAATAAGCAATCTTACATCAGCCATTGAAGGTTCCAGCCCGGGTATCCAGGTAACCGCTGGAAGTGGCCAGCCAGGTCAGTCCCAGTCAATTCGTGTCAGGGGTTTTGGCTCATACAGTGCATCCAATGCCCCCCTGTATGTTGTTGATGGTGTACAATTTTCAGGTTCAATAAGTTCCATTAACCCGAATGACATTGAGAGCATTACTATCCTGAAAGATGCATCTTCCACGGCATTATACGGAAACAAGGCAGCCAATGGAGTGATCCTTGTCACCACCAAGCGCGGAAAACCAGGTAGAGGACAGCTCACTGTCAATGTATCCCAGGGTTTGCTGAGCCGGGCACAGCCCGAGTATGAACTTATAGATGCATTCGATTATTACCCGATAATGTGGGAAGCATACCGTAATGGAATAGCTATTCCGGGTGTTGATGACCCTGCAGATGTAACAGCTGCCAACCAGGAGGCCACGGATGAAATTTTTGATCTGCTGGGAGAATATAATCCTTTTAATGTTCCTGATGACCAGATTGTTGATATAAACGGCAATATCAATCCAAGTGCTGCTTACAAAGGTGATTATGAGGAGGCAGTGGACTGGCTGGCTGCCCTTACACAGAGAGGCCAGCGCCAGAACTATGATTTAAATTACCAGGGTGGTACGGATCGTATGGATTACTATGTATCAGTTGGCTATCTTTATGAAGAGGGTTTTATTATTGAATCAGACCTCCGCCGGTTTTCCGGACGTGCCAATATTAATTTTCAGGCAACAGATTGGCTGAAAACAGGCTTTAACGTAAATGGAGCAAACAGAACACTGAACTGGGCCCAGACGGGTAGCAGTACAACCTTTGTAAACCCCATCCGTTTTACACGTGGCATAGGCTCGATCTATCCTGTATGGCTTCTTGACCGTGAAACAGGCAGATATATACTTGATGATTATGGGGAGCGACAATTTGATATTTATGACTCACGTGCCGGTGGTGCAAGTTCCGGAAGGCATTGTATCGCTGAAATCAGGTGGGACCAGGATACGGATGTAACATCCACACTGGGAGGCAAAACATATGCGGAAATTACCTTCCTGAAAGACTTCAAATTGACAGTTAACGGGAGTCTCGACCAGCGTTTCTATTATAATACATTTTACAACAACCCGCTTATTGGTGATGGAGCACCGGGCGGCAGGACCTACAAAACATATAATCGTCGTAATTCAATTAATTTTAACCAGTTGCTTACATATAACAGGCAGTTTGGTGTTCATAGTTTCGATGTGGTGCTTGGTCATGAGTCTTATCAATATACATATAACTACCTGAGTGGATCAAGAACCCAGCAAATTGCTGATGATAATACGGAGCTCATCAATTTTGTGACAATTACCCGAAGCAACTCATATGCGGATACATATTCTACCGAGGGTTATTTTGGCCGTGTGAATTACATTTATGATGAGAAGTATTATATTACTGCATCATACCGGAGAGATGGTTCTTCCAAGTTTGCCAAAGAAAACAGGTGGGGAGATTTCTGGTCTGTTGGATTGTCATGGAGACTCGACCAGGAATCATTCATTCAGAATATTGAATTTATCGATCTACTGAAGTTGAGAGCATCATATGGCGAGGTTGGAAATGATGCCGGTATTGGTTATTATGCAAGCCAGGGGCTCTATTCACTGGGTTATAACAACCAGGCAGAACCGGGAATTCTCCAGGATAAACTGGCTGCTCCATACCTGGTGTGGGAATCGAATAATAGCCTGGATGTGGCTCTTGAATTTGGCCTGGCGAACCGGATTATAGGAACCCTGGAATTCTACCACCGTATTTCAGAAAATCTTCTCTTTGATGTTCCATTACCACTTTCCAGTGGATTAGATTCTAAAACGGAGAATATTGGAGCCCTGTTTAACCAGGGTATTGAGTTAGGAGTGGCAGTTGATGTAATAAAATCTCAAAACTTTGTATGGAATCTTGGGATCAATCTAAGTACACTGAAGAATGAATTCACCAGGTTACCCCAGGATGAGATAATAGATGGTTCCAAAAAGCTGATGGTAGGACACTCGATATATGACTACTGGTTACGTGAATGGTGGGGTGTTGATCCGGATGACGGGGCTGCCCTTTACCGTGCTGTGGATGTTGAAGCTTCATCGGTGAGGATTAAAGGTAATGACACCCTGACAACGGATATTAACAATGCCAAATACAAGTATTCAGGGACTGCCATACCTGATATTTTTGGTTCCATTACCAGTAGCCTGCGCTACAAAGGTATAGAACTGAACTTCATGTTCACTTACCAGGTTGGAGGCCTTGTACTGGATTACAATTACCAGGACTGTATGAGTTCCGGAACTTATGGTACTGGTTACAGTACAGATATTCTTAACAGGTGGCAGCAGCCTGGCGACCAGACTGATGTTCCCAGGATGGATGATTCGCAAACCAGCAATTTCAATGCTACATCCACACGATGGCTGACGGATGCCTCGTTCCTGAATCTTAGGAACCTGGTCCTGTCTTATGAGATCCCTAAAAGTCTAACTGGTAAAATTGGAGTGTCCAGGGCAAGGGTTTACTTCAGTGGGGAAAATCTTTTCCTGGTAAATGCCAGGAAAGGTATGAATGTACTGCAGAATTTCAGTGGTACTACCTCTAACGTGTATACCCCAAACCGGATAGTGACTATTGGTTTAAATGTTAACTTTTAAAACTGACAGCTATGAAAAATATCGTATATAGTTTTGTTATTGTATTTGCAGTATCGTTAGTTTTCTCAGCCTGTTCAGAGGATTTTCTGGATAATTTACCAACAGACGGTGTGTCTGATGCTGGGGTCACTTCTTCTACGGGTACTGCAATGGCTTCTTTAAATGGAATTCACCGTGCATTGTATGAACGTTATGGAAGCCAGGGACGAGTTGGTCTTAGTTCCTGGATGTATCATATTGATGAACAAGGTGAAGACATGGTCTTCAATTATTCCACCTGGACCACACATTTGCGCTGGCTGCACAGAAGTGCAACCAACTCTTACAACAGTTCTCCATGGTTAATGTTTTATGCATGGATTGCCAATGCCAATGTCCTGATCAATGGTATTGATGAAAGTACAGCCGGCAGCCAGGATGATAAAGATTTTATTATCGGGCAGGCACTGCTATACAGGGCATATTTACATTACCAGCTGGTGCAGCAGTGGGCCGGGCGTTATGTTCCCGGTGGTGGGAATTCCCAGCCTGGGGTACCATATATGATGGAGGCAACAACCGAACCTCAGCCAAGAATGACTGTTGAAGAGGTGTATACACATATCAACCAGGATATCGATGAGGCCATCATTCTCCTTGAAGGGAAATCACGTAAAAACAAGTCGCACCTGAATATTGATGTTGCACGTGGTATAAAAGCAAGGGTTGCTCTAACTATGGGTAATTATGGCACTGCTGTAACGTATGCACAGCAGGCCAGGGTTGGATATGAATTAATGGATTCAGCAACTTATTCACTAGGATTCAGCATAGGATCTGAATCCATTGGCGAATATATGTGGGCCAGCCAGATCCAGGAAGACCAGACTGATAAATGGGGTAATTATGGAGCTTATGTTTCGAGGAACTTCAGCTCTACCAGTATCAGGAGGAATCCCAGGTCAATATTTTCAGTGCTGTATGATCTGATAGCTGATACGGATGTACGTAAAACATTATGGGATCCGACAGGTGAGCACCTGGCTCTGCAGGCCAGAGGTGTGGAGATAGTAGCCAGCGCTGCAAGGTATCCATATACCAATCAGAAGTTTATTGCCGTGAGTACGTCAGACAGCCGGGTTGATGTTCCTATTATGCGGGTATCAGAGATGTACCTGATAGAAGCGGAAGCGGAAGCCCGCCAGGGTCATGATGTAGAAGCAGCCGCAGCCCTTTACACTATGGCAGTAGCACGTGATCCATCATATACCCTTTCAACAAATACAGGACAGGACCTGATTGATGAGATAATGATACAGCGCCGTGTTGAACTCTGGGGTGAGGGGCAGCGTTTCTTTGACCTGAAACGACTGAATTTACCTCTCGACAGAACCGGCGGTAACCATTCATCATCCATAAACGGAACCCTTATGCAGGTACCTGCAGGTGATACCCGCTGGATATCACTGATACCACAGGATGAGATGGATGCAAACCCCCTTATGACACAGAATGATCTTTAGTGAATAGATCATACAGTTATTACTGAAGAAAGGCTGCCACGGCAGCCTTTCTTTTGTTCTATGGAAAATGGAAATATCCCACTAATTCATTAATGAGTCCCCTCCGAAAAAGCATATTTTAATAACCCTCGCTGCACTTGCATCCCGATACCGGGATACTCGCACA
>CAZSJH010000157.1:0-7250 GCA_964607105.1 uncultured Rikenellaceae bacterium
TCACCAACAGAATGGATATTTCCCATGAAGCGGAAACTCTTAAGAAATTCTATAAACTTATTGTTAAAACCCCTTGATTTGAGATACAGACGGTCTTCTTCACTGAAGTGGTACTCACTAAGAGCCTCCAGCAGAGTTTTGAGACCTGCATAAACAACAAATCCTCCATTGTAAGGATTCTTCCGGAAGAAATAATCAAAATTGGCCCGTATGTCCTTCTTCCCTGTAAGGAAATATCCCTGGGCCATGGTAAGCTCGTAATGATCGGTGTAAAGACCCGAATAAATATTGTGCATAGCCATAAAATGTTTGTCTCCTTTCTGTATGTTATGCTTCTTCCTATAAGTTAAACAATATTTTTTGAGGAACGTTTAAGCGCGATGGAAAATAATTAAAGTTGATAGGGTTGATAGAGTTTATAAAGTTTATAAAGTGGAGGTTAATATTGAAGTTAAGGTTTTAAATAGGGGGCTTGGGTTTTAAATAGTATAAGCACTCATTTTGATAAACCCATCAGCATGAAATGCACCTCGTAGCTGAGGGTAATGCCTTAAGTCTTTCAAAGGGAATGGGTTTTTTACATACTGTACATATCCCAAAATCAGGACTGTCTATTCTCTTAAGGACCTCATTCAATATATTTAATCTCTGCCTGGCCTTGGCCAGAGCCTGGTCATTAATTTCCTTTCCGGAGTTCTCCTTAGTGGTAAACCAGTCGTTTGCATCAGATTGCACCTCCTCCTCGATAAGCTCGCTAAGTGTTGCGATAGATTTCTTGAGTGTTTCAATCTCCTTATCAACGCGCTTTCTTATCTCACTTTTTTCTTCACCTGTCATATCAACTCTTTATATTTCAAAATTAATAAAAATCGCATTCTTAATGATTATATTTTCCTAAATAAACCGGACAATAAGGAGTAGAATATATATTGTATTTACTCTTAGATATATCAAAAAAATACACGAACATTTTTTTTTACAGCTTGTTTGAATTACATTGAAGATTTTCATCCCAGCAATGGATAATTACTATATCTTTAACAATGTAAACAACTTTATCTACACAACATGAACTTGAAATGGATCAGAATAAGATTCTTTTTTGGCATACTCGTTTTAGTCTTATTTGCCCGGGTGTTAAGGGGGCAGGACACCGTGCTTACAATAAGTGGAGCAGTTGAGTCAGCCTATAACAGGAATACCTCTTTGCAGCAGATGAGAGCTGTTCTGAAGCAGGAACAGCAAAACTGGAGAACAGAGACCGGTATAGAGGCACCGGAGATAAATTATTTCAGGGATGGTATTCAGACAGGACCGGAAGATCTTTTTGATGAGCAGAGGATAGCCATATCCCAAAAAATAGATTTCCCCCTGACCATCCTGTATCGTCTCAAAGCAGCAGAGCAGGCAGTCCTTTCTCTTGAATATCAGGTAAGTGCTCTTGAAAGGGAGATAAAATCTGAGGTAAAGAGCCAGTATGTTGAGGTGCTTTACGCTTTATACCTTCAGAGATCAAGAAAGGAGCAACTGGAAATAGCAACTGATCTTTACAACGCTGTTTATACCAGGTTTGAGATAGGAATGGCCACAGGTGTTGATCTTACGAATGCAGAGCTGCAACTGGAACAGGCTAAGAATGATCTTGATGAGTCAGAATGGGTACTGCATAAAGCAAGATATGGACTGTTCTATTCTATGGGATTACCGGTGGAGGAACAGAAATATTCGATTGAATTCAGTGATACACTCAGGGCTGATGATATTGGGGGCTCCCAGATACACTCGCTCGAATTGCAGGATGAGCAACCTGAATACCGTGCTGTGGAGCATGAACTCAATGCAGCTTTATATGATCTCAGGGAAGCTAAAAGTAATATTCTGCCCGATATTCGCCTGACCCTTTATAAACAGGATTTTGGAGAAGGGTATAATTACAGGGGTTTTGAGGTTGGACTGAGTATCCCTCTGTGGTATCCACTGGAACAGAAAGGCAGAATAAACAAGGCAGAGGCCCGTAAAGATGAGCTGGGATGGAAGCAGGATGAAGTCAGGCTAACCATGAAGAAACAGATTGAATATGCCTGGCATAACTATTCTGTGAGCCGTAGTATAATAAAGAGATATGACGAGACTATGAAGGATAAGGCAGCGAACCTCAGATCAATGGCATTGAGAGCATACCAGTTGGGAGAGATTGATCTGCTGAACCTGCTCAATGCCCAGCAAACTTATATTAACAGTGAGCAAAGGTACCTTAATGCCTTACGTGATTATTTCCTGCAGTTGGTTGCCCTTGAGAAATATATGGATACGGACCTTGTATATTAGATATCTTCAAAATGAACAAAACAATGAAAAAACTAATAATATTAACAGTTGTACTCCCGGTGTTTTTAATAATTACATCATGTAATGACAGTAAAAAAACCGGGGAAGAGTCTGTAGCAGAACAAATAGATATTCCTCCTTCAATAAGACAGGGGTCAGACAGCCTCGTCCTGATAAAGTTAACAGAGAAAGAACAGACTGAACTCAATATTAAAACACTTAAGATTGAAAGCAGCCGGGCCCCGTATCCTGTTACCGTACCGGGAGTAGTATTCAATGATCCTGAACATACAAGTATAATAAGTGCTCCAATAAACGGACAGGTCAGTAGCATAAAAAAGCGTGAAGGTGAATGGGTAAGTCAAGGGGAGGAGCTCTTCAGGTTCCAGAGCCTTGAATTCGGATCAATGGTTTCTGAATACCTTATTGCGAATGCGGAAGAGAAATATCAGACCAACAGGCTTAACCGCATCAGGCAGCTTGTGGAAGAGACCATAAGTTCAGAAAGTGATCTGGAACAGGCTACTGCTGATCATGATAGGGCGATTGTCAGCTCAAGAGCTACTTATTCCAGACTCAGGGCAGTAGGTGTTTCAGACAGGGAGATTGAATCATTTACGGAATCTGATAAGATCAATCCGGTATTGAAGATTTATTCACCCATTAAAGGCATCGTAGAGAGAAATTTTGTTGAACCAGGTCAATCGGTTAATGCACTTGAAAACCTTTCCCGCATAATTGATAACAGGGTTGTGTTAATACGCGGATACGTGAATCCTGATGACGCGCGCCTGGTCAGGGCAGGAGATAAGGTAACCATTAGCAGGAGGGAGGATCAGAGTTTTATTATGGAAAAAACTATCTCCTCTGTTAACCCCGGGCTTGATGAAAGCAGCATGTCTGTTGTTGTAAATGTTTATGCCCAAACGAAAGATGGGTGGCCAAAACCAGGGGAGAATGTGCGATTGACCATCCTTACCTCGGCAGAGAGAGAGCTTATTTTAATACCATTTGAAGCTCTTTCATATGATGGTAACGACGCAGTGGTCTTTATAAAGCAGGGTGATGGTGTTTATGAGAAAAGAGTCATCAGTGTTGCTGATATAGGTGAAGGCAGTGTTTTTGTCGGAGAAGGACTTTCGCCTGGAGAAGAGGTTGCAGTTTCACAGGTCTTCAGCCTGAAAGCCATTTCACGTTTTGCTATAATAACTGAATAATAATAAATGTAATCCTAAAAAAAAGCTAATGCTAAAACAGGTTATAAACTTTAGCGTCAGACAGAAATATGTTGCCCTTTCATTAGTCATTCTGATGGCTGTGGGTGGATATTTTTCACTGACACAATTACCTATTAACTCATTGCCCGATGTTACCCCCGTACAGGTGCTGGTAATAACCAAGGCGGGTAGATATTCCCCGTATGACGTTGAACGGCTGGTGAGTTATCCCATAGAGACAGCCATGAATGGATTGCCCGACGTGGCAGAGGTGAGATCGGTGTCGCAGTTCGGACTATCGGCTGTAACGGTTGAATTTGATGAAGGAACAGATATTTATTTTGCCAGGCAGATGGTCAGTCAACGCCTCCAATCAATTGCGGGAGAATTGCCCCCCGGGGTATCCAGCCCCCAGCTAGGACCAATTACTACCGCCCTGGGTGAGATATATCAGTATGTTGTTACCGGAGAAAACCGTTCCCTTACGGAATTAAGGGAGATACAGGACTGGCTTATAGCTCCCCAGCTTAAAGTGGTCAGAGGGGTTACTGAGATAAACTCTTTCGGGGGTTTCGTAAAACAGTATGATGTTATTATTCAACCGGGCAGACTTAGAATGTTTGGTGTGGGTATATCTGATGTAATAATGGCGATAGAAGAAAATAACAGCGTGTCAGGAGGCAACTATCTCGAGCATAATAAAGAACAGTATATAATAAGAGGTTTCGGTCAGATCAATAAACAGGAGGATATTGAGAACATAATAGTCACTAACCGTGATAATAAGCCAGTCTTTATTAAGGACCTTGCCGAAGTCATGATAGGTACGCAGATAAGGCAGGGGGCAGTGACACAGGATGGGAAAGGGGAGGTTGTGACAGGGATTATAATGATGCTCAGGGGTGGAAACGGAAGAAAAGTAATTGCTTCCATTGAAGAAAAAATTAATGAGATAAATAATAGCCTTCCTGAAGGAGTAAAGATTGAGAAATTTTACGATCAGTCAGAACTTATACAAAGGACTACCGAGACCATATCAATAAACCTGGTTGAGGGAGGATTTTTAGTTATAGTCGTGCTCCTTCTCATGCTTGGTGAAATATCAGGTGCAATAATAGTTGCCCTTGTCATCCCTCTGTCTATGCTTTTCGCATTTATAGGTATGCGTGAATTCGGACTGGCTGCCAACCTTATGAGCCTTGGTGCAATAGACTTTGGTATGGTGGTCGATGGATCGGTGGTTATGATTGAGAATATTGTTCAGCGCCTGAGGACGGAGAAGGGCAAGGATAAGGATGAGATTATAAGGCAGGCCGGACAACAGGTGGTCAGACCCATCTTTTTTGGTGTACTTATAATCCTGATGGTGTATGTACCTATTATGACCTTTAGCGGTATGGAGGGTATACTATTCAGGCCTATGGCCATTACGGTAGCTACAGCTGTATTTGGTTCACTGCTGCTGGCATTGATATTCGTGCCTGCTATATCATCCATTGTGTTCAGAAAAGGGGTTAAGCTCAGAAAAAACAGGCTTATTAGCTGGTTACGGCCTGTGTATATTCAAAACCTTGCTAAATATCTTGAAAGGAGGTGGCTGATAATTTCATCCGCCTCGGTGCTCTTCCTGTTATCCATGCTGCTGATGTTCAGGATGGGGACAGAGTTTCTCCCTGAACTGGATGAAGGTTCCATTCTAGTTGAGCAGGTGAGGATGCCTTCAGTAACACTCGATCAGTCGGTTGAAAATGCTAACTGGCTGGCAGGAAATCTAATGAAGAACATTCCGGAAATTGAGACGGTGGTGCCCAAGACAGGACGTTCCGACCTGGCTAACGACTGGATGGGTGTCCACCAGACTGATGTGTGGGTGATGCTTAAGCCTGAAAAAGAGTGGAGAAAGAATATCAGTAAGGCTGATATTATAAAACAGATTGAACCTTACCTTACCACTGAACCGGGGCTGGCTTATAATTTCACTCAGCCTATAGCTATGAGGGTGGATGAACTGACCAGTGGGGTAAAATCAGACCTTGCAGTAAAGATTTACGGAGAAGACCTCGATGTGCTGAACCGGATTGGGGAAAACATTTCTGCATTTTTGCCCGGACTTGAAGGCACCGATAACTACTATGTCGAACAATCAGCCGGTCAGCCTTATATAACCATACAGATCAACAGGGAGGCGGTGGCATCTTTCGGACTTAATGTGGACAATGTTCAGAATGTGATTGAAGCAGGCATAGGCGGACAGGTAAGTGGTTTGCTTTACGAAGGACAACGCAGCTTTGATATTATGGTACGGTATCCTGACGATATAAGGAATGAGCTGTCAGAGATCCAGAATATTCCTGTTGACCTGCCAAACGGGTCCTTCGTTCCCCTGCAAAGAGTTGCAGACATAGTGTTACAGGAAGGACCACGCGAGATACAGAGGGAGAATGGGTGGAGAAGACTTATCGTTGGCATTAATATCGAGAATATTGACCTTGGCAGCTATGTAGGTAATCTGCAAAATGCCTTAGAGGAGCAGGCAGATATTCCCCCGGGCTATTTTATAGATTACGGGGGCAGCTTTGAGAACCAGCGCCGGGCTATGAAACATCTTCTAATCGTAGTGCCGCTTTCCATATTTATCATTATCGGTATCCTATATCTCAACTTCGGAAAAATGAAATATGCGATCCTTATCCTTCTGAACCTGCCATTTGCATTGTCGGGAGGCGTTTTACTTCTCTGGATCCGTGGTATGTACCTTTCTGTATCAGCCAGTATTGGGTTTATAGCCCTTTTCGGAGTAGCCGTGCTCAACGGTATTGTCCTTATAGACCATCTTAATGAACTGAGAAAAGAAGGCAATAAGGATCTTAAGAAAACAGTCCTGGAGGGTTCAGCAGATCGATTACGGCCTGTGCTGATGACCGCCCTTGTTGCCAGCCTGGGCTTTATCCCTATGGCTTTCAACACAGGACCTGGATCAGAGGTACAACGACCACTGGCAACGGTAGTAATAGGAGGTCTTATAACATCAACCCTTCTTACGCTTATGATGCTGCCGAATATCTATTACTGGATGGAAAATAGGAAACTAAAAAAGACAGAGCAAGCAGAGGGCTGAAAATGAAATATTCTCTGAACGGTATTATCTACCGGAATATCATTGATCCGATACTGTCACGGTATTACCCCCGCATAAGTGAAGAGCTTAAGCCGGATGATACTGTCCTGGATGTGGCCTGTGGCACAGGATCCCTGTCGCTGGCCATGTCAGGCCTTGCATCCCGGGTAATGGGTATTGACCTCTCTGAAGAGATGATAGGTATTTCCAATGACCAGGCTTTAAGAAAGAAGGTTGACAATGTCAGCTTTGAGCTTAAAGATGCTTCGGATCTTTCGTCGTTTGGTGATAATAAGTTTGATGTAGCCGTTACGTCTATGGCAATCCACCAGTTCGATTCAGAACTTGCCCTGAAGATCCTCAAAGAGATGAGAAGGATTGCACCGAAAGTAATTCTGATGGATTATAATTACCCGATGCAGGCCGGCATATCAAAGCTTGTGATCTTCATCATAGAAAGGATAGCCGGGGGTGATCATTACAGGAACTTCCGGAGGTTCAATGCACTGGGAGGCCTTGATTATTTCATTGAAAAGGCAGGCCTCCGCATCGAGTCAGACAAGCTCAGAAAAAAAAGTGCTTTCCGG
>CAZSJH010000158.1:0-7199 GCA_964607105.1 uncultured Rikenellaceae bacterium
AGGGAGCAGGGAGCAGGGAGCAGGGAGCAGGGAGCAGGGAGCAGGGAGCAGGGAGAGTGGCTTAGAGATTCGGGGACGGAAGTGAGCAGGATTGGGATAAATACTGGCTGAAGGGCAATAGGGCACAGAGAATACAATTAGAGCTAAATTTCGCATTGGTTTCGCAAATCTGGTTCGCATCACTACGCATCCTCTGCGTAATCTGTTAAAATCTGTGAAATCAGCGTATACAACAACGAAATTGATTTGCATATCATAACAATTCTAACGAATTTAGCCCGCTCTTTTGACAATATGAATAACGGGTAATAAAAAACTAAAATGGCGAATATAGAATTACCGATCAGGGACAGCTTTGGCAGCAAGCTTGGAGTGATAGCTGCTGCTGCAGGCTCAGCAGTTGGACTTGGCAATATATGGCGATTCCCATATGTGCTTGGGGAAAATGGTGGAGGAGCCTTTCTGCTTATATACCTCGGCTTTATTTTTGGTATAGGTTTCCCTGTTATGCTGGCAGAGCTTACCATAGGAAGGCGGGCACAGAGGAACGCTCTGGGATCATTCAAAAAGCTGGCCCCTGGCAAGCCATGGTACCTGATAGGATTAATGGGCATTGTGGCAGCATTTATGATCCTTGCTTTTTACAGTACCATAGCGGGCTGGACACTTGAGTACCTTGTACAGGCATTTGCCAATGGATTTAACGGAAAGGGGGCAGATCAGCTAAAAGAGTCATTCAGGGTGTTCCAGAGTGGTTCATTCAGGCCTTTATTATGGCAACTGGTATTTATGTTTCTTACTGCGTTTATAATTTACAGGGGGGTGAAGAGAGGAATTGAGAAATATACTAAAATACTGATGCCTGTGCTTGTATTGCTTATAATAGTTATATGTATAAGGTCACTTACACTGGAAGGGGCGAAGGAAGGTATGATATTTCTTTTCAAACCCGATTTTTCAAAGATAACATGGTCGGTGATACTTGATGCTCTTGGTCAGGCTGCTTTCTCTCTGAGCATAGGGATGGGTACCCTTATTACCTATGGTTCATATATACAAAAAAATAATAATCTTCCGGTAACAGCCCTGCAGGTAACGACAGCAGATACTATAATCGCAATTCTGGCAGGTATAATGATATTCCCTGCAGTTTTTGCTTTTAATATTGATCCTGCTGAAGGATTCGGACTTGTCTTCATAGTCCTTCCAAATATATTTGAACAGATGGCCGGGGGGTATTTCTTTTCAATAATATTCTTTATCCTGCTTGCAATAGCAGCCTTAACTTCAACGGTTTCAGTACTTGAGGTAGTTGTTGCATATTTTTCTGAAGAATTGAATATGAGCAGGCGAAAGGCAACAATAATAGCAGCTTCTGCAATAAGTGTTGTTGGTGTTTTTGCCACCCTGTCATTCGGTCCACTGAGTAATGCACTTATATTCGGCAGGACCATATTCGAGTGGTTCAACTTTCTGTCAGCTAACCTTTTACTACCTCTGGGAGCAATCTTCATTGTTCTCTTTGTAGGCTGGTATCTTGGCAAGAAGAATGTAAGAGATGAAATTACCAACCAGGAAGAGCTAAGAGGCAGGCTTGTGAACGTTTTTATGCTAATAGTAAAATTCATTGCCCCCATAGCTATCACCCTTGTTTTTATTTACGGACTCGGACTGATTGGCTGAATAATATAACGGATGCTTCAAGGTTACTTTCAACCACTGACTATAAGCGAGCGTATAAACAATGCGTTTGAACCAGTAGTCAATTTTCTTGAGAATGTATTTTTCTGGGATCCGGTAAAAGCCCTGGGAATTGATATTGGAGCGCAGGTACCTATCGTTGTGTTATGGCTTGTATTCGGAGGTATTTTCTTTACCTTCAGAATGAAATTTATAAACTTAAGAGCATTCAAGCATGCCTTTGCCCTGATCCGGGGTAAATATGATAAACCCGGGTCATCAGGGGAGGTAAGTCATTTCCAGGCTCTGACCACGGCATTGTCAGCAACTGTGGGACTGGGGAATATAACAGGTGTTGCCATAGCCATTGCAGTTGGAGGGCCGGGAGCAACATTCTGGATGATACTAGCAGGATTCTTCGGCATGTCATTGAAATTTACCGAGTGTACACTCGGGATTAAATACAGGCATATTGATAACAATGGTAAGGTGTCTGGAGGTCCAATGTACTACCTGAATATGGCTCTGAAGAAGAAAAACCTTGGAGTCCTGGGTATGATTCTGGCAATATTCAGTGCTATAATGATGGTGCTTGCTTCTTTCGGGGGAAGCAACATGCTTCAGTCGAATCAGGCCTTTGCACAGTTCACGACTATTTTTCCCGCGCTTGAATCGCATGGATTCTGGTTTGGTGTTATATTGTCCATACTTATCGCCATTGTTGTGATAGGTGGGATAAGAAGCATCGCAAGAGTTACAGAGAAGCTGGTACCTTTTATGGCGTTTTTATACATAGGTGCTGCACTAGTTATTATTTTTATGAACATCAGCAAGATTGATGATGTTTTCATCCTGATTGTTAAGAGTGCTTTTCAGCCGGTGGCAATAAAAGGAGGGATTATTGGTGTTATTATTACAGGATTTCGCAGAGGTGCATTTTCCAATGAAGCGGGTGTAGGTTCGGCAGCTGTGGCTCATGCTGCTGCAAAAACCGATGAACCGGTTAAAGAAGGAATAGTAGCTATGCTGGAGCCTTTTATAGATACCATAGTGATATGTACAATGACATCGCTGGTAATAATATTTACCGGATTTCACGATTCGGCTGCAACACTTGAGGGGACAGAGCTTACTTCAGCTGCTTTTGAGTCGGTATTCCCGTGGTTTCCGTACCTGTTGGTAATAGCAATATTATGTTTTGCGTTTTCAACAATGATATCATGGTCATATTATGGGTTGAACGGGTTCAAATTTCTTTTTGGAAAATATATATATCGGGCCAGTGGTAAGAAGAGCCTGACGGCATACATTTATTATTCGATATTCCTTTTCTTTACTATAGTAGGAGCGTCGTCCACACTGGATAATGTAATAGCTTTTTCAGATATGATGGTTCTTACCCTTGCTTTTCCCAATATCACCGGTTTACTTATCCTTGCCCCCGAAGTGGCTGCTGATATGAAGGATTATATCAGACGTTATAAAGCAGGGCTAATAATAAGGTACAAATAGTTCTTTTAGTATATGATATTAATCATTATAAATGGCTTATTAATCAAATTGTAACCATTAATTGTGGCATCCTAAAATTATTTTTTCTATAATTGCGTTTAGGGTATACAATAAGTTTATTAACTGCATAGCATTTATTTTTTTTGTTTTAGATGAAGAGGGTTATATTATTCATTATATATATACAGATCTCACTGCTCAGTTACGGTCAGATTATCGCAGATCATACTGTAGTTGATAAATATGATGATATACCTCAATATTATATTGATGAAGTTAAGAAGATGTGGCTGTCATATGCGGGTGAATCACATTCTGAGGCAATACGGGACGGATTAGAGGCTTTGGAAGGAATTGATGCAACTTATGCAGTTAACGTAACTGAATCTGGCACGCCGGAAGCATATACAACTTCACATCTTAGGGCAAGCAGAGCTACATGGGGGGATTTGGATCATGTAACAGGATGGATTTATAATTATGGAGAAGAAGATTGGTTTACTAGTGAGACTGCCATAGATAGGACAAAGTCTGGTATTACCTATTGCAATTCCAATAATCTTACAATAGGAGCTTTCGGGTTTGGTTGGTGTACTGACCTCGGAATTGATTTCAATGATTATATAAGCTCAACACAGGAATACGTTGATTATTGTACTGACAGTATAGACACAAAAGTTTTTTTTACAACCGGGACGGTTAATACTTACACAGGCGAAATAGCATTTGTGAAGCATCAAGGTTATGAATTAATAAGAGCTTATGTTGACAATGACAATAGTTTAATATTATTCGATTATGCGGATATTCTTTGTTATAATGATGCCGGTCAAATAGAGACAGATAACTGGGATGGTCATACTTTTCCGATTATTCATCCTGATAACATGGAAGGAACAAGCACGGGCCACATTGGCATGGTTGGGGCTGTCAGACTTGCAAAAGCAATGTGGTGGATGCTGGCAAGGATTGCAGGATGGGATGGAGGTGCTGCAAATATTCCCGTAGAAGAAATTATTGTCAGTGGTGCAGGCGGGTCAAGTACAATAAACACTGCCGGCGGAACACTGCAGCTAACGGCAACTGTGTCCCCATCAAATGCCACTAATAAAACTGTTACCTGGTCAATTATCAATGGCACCGGCCAGGCAACTATAAGCTCCACGGGACTTGTGACGGCTGTTTCCAACGGAACGGTTACAGCCAGGGCTACGGCTAATGACGGTAGCGGTGTTTATGGGCAGATCACAATAACGATCAGTGGTCAGCTTGTTCCCGTAACAGGTATAACAGTAAGCGGTGCAGGCGGGTCAAGTACAATTACCACAGATAATGGTACCCTGCAGTTAACAGCAAGCGTATCTCCTTCAAATGCCACTGATAAAACTGTTACCTGGTCGATTATCAATGGCACCGGCCAGGCAACTATAAGCTCCACGGGACTTGTGACGGCTGTTTCCAACGGAACGGTTACAGCCAGGGCTACGGCTAATGACGGTAGCGGTGTTTATGGGCAGATCACAATAACGATCAGTGGTCAGCTTGTTCCCGTAACAGGTATAACAGTAAGCGGTGCAGGCGGGTCAAGTACAATTACCACAGATAATGGTACCCTGCAGTTAACAGCAAGCGTATCTCCTTCAAATGCTACTAATAAAACGGTTACCTGGTCTATAAGCAATGGCACAGGAGAAGCAACCATTAACTCTTCAGGACTTGTTACCGCTGTTGCCAACGGAACAGTTACGGCCAGGGCAACAGCAAATGACGGTTCAGGAATATACGGACAACTACTGATTACTATCTCGAATCAAGGAGTCAGGGTCACCGCTATAACAGTTACAGGTGAGGGAGGCTCAAGTACAATAAGCACTGACGGCGGAACCCTTCAGCTAACGGCAACTGTGTCCCCAACAAATGCCACAAATAAAACGGTTACCTGGTCTATAAGCAATGGCACAGGAGAAGCAACCATTAACTCTTCAGGTCTGGTAATAGCTGTTGCCGATGGTACAGTTACCGCCAGGGCCACAGCAAACGACGGCTCAGGTGTATACGGTGAACTGGTTATTAGCATAAGCAACCAGATAGTTCCGGTAACAGATATAATTGTAAGCAGTGCCGGTGGATACAGTATAATAAGCACCCTTAACGGGACTCTCCAGTTAAGTGTTAATATATCACCTACAAAAGCTACTGACAAGACGGTTACCTGGTCGATTAGCAGTGTTACAGGGGAGGCAACGATAAGCTCGACAGGACTGGTAACCGCTGTCTCCAATGGAACGGTTATTGCCAGAGCAACAGCAAATGATGGTTCGGGGGTATACGGGGAGCTTACGATTACTATCACAAATCAGTTTGTAGCCGTGAGCGGTATAACGATTAATATTGAGGGTGGACAGACTTTAATAAATATCCCGGGCGGGACCCTTCAGCTTCAGGCTATCATAAATCCGGCGGATGCAAGTGACCAGAGTGTAACATGGGAGGTTATTAATGGAACAGGAGAGGCTGAGATAAGTCCCACCGGGCTGCTTACCGCAATCAGCGAAGGAACAGTAACCGTCAGGGCTACAGCAAATGATGGCACAGGGATCAGTACCACACTGGAAATAATCATAGAATTTTTTACATATAATTATTTTAGGGTGATTGTGAACGGTGGACTAATCGAAGTTATTTTCAATGAAGATCATACAGGATATAATCTCAGCCTTTATGACTATATGGGGAGCCTGAGGTGCAGGGAAATAATTAACGGAATAAGCTGCCAGTTTAATGCTTCACCACTTTCACCCGGCCCTTACTACATTATACTGTCAAGCACTGTTATACATGAAGTAAGAAAAATATTATTGGTAAAATAGCATAATTAATTTCTAACAGTCCGGTTTTAATCTTTTTTGCCCCCTAAAAAACATTTGATTTTTGTATATTGCATTCTCTCACTGCAATAAACTTATTATGAAATTCAGAAAATTCCTGAAACAATGGCTGGGTTATACCAGGAGGGAAAGGACCGGGTCGATCGTGCTTTTAATTATCCTGCTTATTGTCCTGGTTATTAGGATGGCAGGAAGTGGGAGGAATGGTGGCGAGGCTGAGGCTCCACCTCCGCTGGCACGGATCGGGAGATCCGTGCCAGGCTACGACGGACAAAGTAAGGCTGAGGCTGAGGCTGAGGCTAAGGCTAAGGCTAAGGCTAAGGCTAAGGAAAGTAAATATATAAGTCCAGAATTTCAAGGTAGCGGGGGTAACGATTTAAGTCAGGATGAGTCAGATCTGCCACAGCAGCGTAAATATGATCCAAACCAGCAGGGTGAGTCAGATCCGCTACGGAAAAGCGAAGCGGGGCAACTTATCGATTTAAATAAAGCAGATTCAGCACAGCTTGAAGCTTTGCCGGGCATAGGGCCTGTACTGGCTGTGAGAATTACCAAATACCGTTATCTCCTGGGTTATTTTCACAGCATTGACCAGTTGTACGATGTATACGGACTTGATGATAATGTTATCAAAATGAACCGTCACAGGTTCACATGCGACACCAGCAACATTAGAAAAATACCCATAAATTCTGCATCTTATACTGATCTGCTGAGACATCCCTATATAAATGAGAGTCAGGTTGAGGCAATAATAAGTTACAGGCAATTATCAGGTTCCTTTACTGGCCTGTCAGATCTTGCACGAAACAGGATTTTCAGCATTGATGAGTTAAACAGGTTGAGACCATATCTGGAACTAAGGTAGAAGGTTCTTAGCATGGTGTGCTGAAATGTTTGTTTTTGTCGGATTATTTAGTTATATTTAGGATTGATTGGGTTTATATTTTGAGGTCATGATTACAGTTGAAGACAATATTGTTTAATATTGTTTTGAAAAAATGATTACACTTTCTATCTTTGCGGCTCAATTTTTAAAAACAATAGTTAGATTATGATAATTGTTCCGGTAAAAGAAGGCGAAAACATTGACAGGGCACTGAAGAAGTTCAAACGCAA
>CAZSJH010000159.1:0-7140 GCA_964607105.1 uncultured Rikenellaceae bacterium
ATCCCAGTGCATACAATTTGTTTAATACTGCCTGATTATTCCCTTTTACCGTATAAGCATGAAATTCTCTCCTGGGGGGGTATTCATTTCGCAGTTTCTCGAACAAGAAAGGGTTCTTTTTCAGTCTTTTACTGTCTTCTTCAACCTGGTATGTACGTAAAATAGTCCTTGATATTATGTCAAGGTCACTGCCTGCAAATACGGAGATATCAATCAGAGGATCATCAGGTTCAGGCAATGATTCAGGCTCCCAGTCTTTCAAGGGTAGATCAAAATATTCTGCCATTTGTCTTATTACCATCTTGACACCATTAGCTTTTCCGTCAGCTGAGTAGCCTGCTATATGGGCTGTTCCTAAATCAATAGCACCCAGCAAGCCTGCATTAATATCAGGTTCGTTTCTCCAGACATCAATTATTGCAGTCCTGATTGCTTTTGTTTCCAGATCGGAAATCAGGGATCTCTCATCAGCTACCTGCCCGCGTGAGGTATTTATAAGAATGGCAGTATTTTTCATCTTCGAAATAAAGTTATGATTTATGAGCTGGTATGTTCTGTCACTTCCTTTAAAAGTCAGCGGTATATGTATACTTACTATATCTGATTTATTCAGTATCCTGTCGATATGGCTGAAACCTTTCGCTCCTTCATTACTTTCACGTGGAGGATCATTGAGCAAAACATTAAATCCCAGTACCTCTGCCAACCGGGCAACCTTTGAGCCCACGTTCCCCACACCGACTATTCCAAAGGTTGTATTGCCGGTATCAATATTGTATTTCAAAATCAGATACACCAGGGCTGAAGCCATATATTGCATTACGGAATCCGAGTTACACCCTGGTGCGCTGGCACATTTTATCCCGTTTTCCATGCACCATCCGAGATCAATATGATCAGTTCCGATAGTAGCAGTACCTATGAATTTAACTCCTGTACCCTGCAACAGGTTTTTACTGCACCTGGTCCTGGTCCTGATGATCAGGGCATCAGCACCTGAAAGCAAAGCATTATTTATCTTGCTTCCTTCATAATATTCAACGTGGGCCCATGGTTCAAGCACACCCTTAATAAATGGTATATTTTTATCAATAATTACTTTCATATCTCCTTTCTGGTATTTATATCAGGCTCCTGCTTGTCCAGAGTCCCATAGAAGGGTCTGGTATATAATAAAACTCTTCTCCGTCACGGTTAATGTGGAATCCCTCCCTCAGGTTTTCCGTATCAAATTTATCTTTTATTTCGTCAATGCTGGCATAGTCGAATCCCACACTGCGTACTTCATCCTCATCTGTTAATTGAGTACAATATGTTATACTGAACCTGTTTTCAGGACTTCCATGAATAAGATGTGCGGCAACGCCAAGATTTTCCTGTAGATCAGCATTTTTATTAATAAGTTGCATTATCTCGTCTGATGGACGATAGCCGTACTTCCGTATCAGCCTGTCAATTATTTTATCTTCACCGAATTCCCTTATTCCCGGGCCTATGATAATCAGCTCACCCTTGTCAGCAATAGCCATTCTCGTACGGTATATTGCTTTATTTCCCAGCCAGGTGCTGCGGTAAACGGAGGGATTAAGGTAGACAAGCACTTTCCCGGGTGCTTTTTCAATTATCTTGCAATTAAGTCTTGAAGAAAGTGATGATGCTTTGGTAAAGCATTCAATATCAGAGCCTATAAATAGCCCTTTTATTACAGGTAATCCATCCGGTCCAGTATCAACAACTGTAAGTACATAGAGGATATTAAGTTGACCTGCGAATAAGCTGTCGCCATGGTTAATAAGCTCCCTCACCGGGTTTATGGCTTTGCCCATCAGTTTCTCCAATCCATACACGGCAGAGAAGAAATGGCTCTTGCTGATTGACTCATATCCTCCACATCCTATAAATATATTTTTGTTGTAATTTGCCATACCCATGACTTCATGTGGTACTACCTGTCCCACGGAGATTATTAATGATCCTGAATGATCGGTGATCAGTTTATTTACCTGTAAAGGCCAATCATAGTTTAGTTTACCTCCGGATGCTTCACTAATGAATGAACCCGGTATCTTCCCCAGGGTGACAATATCCTTCCTACAATTATGTACTCTGAACAGACCGGAAGGAACAGTTCTGTACATAAGGCTTATCTCATTAATTGTCATTGGTTTATGCGTCCCCAGTGCTGGAAGGACATCTTTCACCTTATCACCGTATTCTTCCCAGATTAATTCGCATATTATACCTGCACCCGAGTGTATCCTGGTTATATCGGGAGGGATAATCAGTATTGGTTTATCAGAACCTGCTGATTCAATAGCAGCAATAAGAGCTTTTCTCATCTGTTGTGGCTGTATAGGCCTGTCTTCACTTTCAATACTGTAATAAAGCATGAGTACGCGGTTAATGTATTATTTTTCCCAGGGTGGTTTTTCAGGAAGGGCATTCAAAAACTCAACCAGCAGGTTGTCCTGATAATCGCCTCTGTAGGACCCCGACAGGAACCGGTCAAATGCTTCATCATTGAGTCTTCCCCATGATTCAACTTCTTTTCCCGGAATTACAGGGTAGAACAGCACATCGTTATCCCTGGCTGCTTTCATATCCCCCGGGGCATCACCTATGACAATAATCTTATCATCAGGGTATTTGCCTTTTGCTCCGAAAGCTATATGCTCGCTTTTTGTGCCGTGTTCCTGCCCTGCAATTAATCCCACTAAATCATCGATCCCATGTTCTTTCCATTCCCTTTTCAGTGCTTCCATTGGGGTTTGGGACACTACAATCGAATCGGCACTATTACTTATTCTCTGTATGCATTCACCGGCGTTGCGGAATGGTCTTACTCCCTTCACCCATTTGCTTATATCTGAATTGACTGATTCTGACCATTCAAGGATAGTATCCAGGGCCTGGTCGGGGTTTTGTTTACAGTACTTCCTTAGGGACTCATTTCCAAGCTTGCTTTCATTGTTGATCCACTTTTTCAAGGGTCTCATATCAGGCAGTATGACTCCGGTTTCTGCCACTTCTTTTCTTTTTTCAAGTAATTCAAAGACCTTCACAATAGCGGGGAAGCGGTTCACACCCCTGTGAACGGAATAAAGATTCACAAATTCCCATGTTTCCCTTACCAATCCTGATATGGGGAACAGATTAAAATATTTAATGCCGGCCGGAATAAAAAATTCTTTTTGCTTGAGTTCCATAGTATTGAAAACGCATCCATCGGAATCAATGCCTGCAAAGAACTTCTTAGCGGGTTTAAAGTCTTTAAGTAGTTGCTGATGATTCATTTCAATAAGCCTCCGGTATATATTTTGCCAGTTTTTTCTCTGCGAAGACCTCTTTAAAGCGGGTGAATCTCTGTATGCCTCCCACAAGGGGTACCTGCACCCATTCATCTCCGGTAAGTGGAAAGGCATATTCAATAAATTCATCTGTTACATCGTGCCTGTTTGCGGCGATCCATTTTTCCGGGAATCTGCGTTCTGACAAGGCTACTTCGTGCAGTTTCACTTTGTCATATATAAGCCTGTAACCGGTACCTGGCAAGCGGAGCATCGTTGCCATCCAACCATTTTCACCTGTAAGTGCTATTTCAACAGCTTTTTTCCCAACCATATAGGCTTCTTCAAGGTCGACACTGGAGGCATAAATCATTGAATGCCTCTGGTCAGTACCGGGAACCTGACCCCTTGCAGCGCCCCTGGCCTTCAGCCCGGTACTGTTAAGATAATTAATTACCACCTGCTGGACGCTCGTCCCGGAGGCTCCATATTCAGAATGTCCAAAAGCATCTTTTAGTTCTCCCAGGTCGCCGGCATAAAAGCCCTCACTGACAATAACCATGCATCGGCCATACTCATTTAAGTATTTATTTACATTTTCGGCCATTTCAGGTAAAGACACATCCGATTCAGCCAAATAAATCTGGAGCGGGAATTCCCTACGGGGGTCTGCAAGCCTCGCTGCAGCAGGTATGAAACCTATTTTTCTGCCCATAACCTGTACCACTATAACAGGATCAGAAGGAGATGAGCCTCTGTTTTCTTCGTTAAGATTCTGGATATTATGAGCCCAGTATCTGGCAACGGAACCATATCCCGGGGTGTGGTCTATAAGCTTGAATTCGCTGTCACCCAGGTCATTGTCTATAGTTTTGGGAACACCCACAGCAACGGTATCAAGTCCGCATTCTCTGCATTTTTCGCTCACCTTAAGAACGGTGTGTTGTGAATCGTTACCCCCTATGTAAAAGAAATAGCCGATATTATGAGCACGAAAAACCTTTACAATACGGTCCAGGTCCTTATCCTGCCCTTCTTTAAGCTTATACCTGCAGGTACCTATACTGCCAGCCGCAGGAGTGGTCCTGAGAAGTTCAATCTCCTGTTTTTCCTGTACTGAAATATTCAGAAGTTCTTCCTTCAGTATACCCTCAATACCATGCCATCCCCCGTATATAGTACCAAAGGTCTGATTATCCTGCATGCAGGTGTCGATAATACCCCTGAGTGTATTGTTTATTACAGGTGAAGGACCCCCGGATTGTGATATAATAACATTTTTTGCTGCCACGTATAAATATAATTTAATACGATTAAAACAACAAATATCAGAAATGTATTCCAAACTTCAGATCGAGAGAGCATAATTTGAAGGTATCAGGCATGTGCAAGGATTATTTTTGATAGCTCCAGGACGCTATTTATTCTTTAGAATGATTATAAATTGCAAAAACATGATTTTTCCCAGTTTTTGGGGACCTTAGCTGTCTTAATTTTGCCTCTCTACAAAGATTTACAGGTAATTATTAATAAAATATTAAAACCATTTTGATATGTATCAAACTGATAATCTGGTAAAGGATCTGGTCGAAATACACGGGTGCGGCAGGGAAAACCTTTTACCTATCCTCCAGGGTATTGTTGAGAAGCACAATTACCTTTCGGATGATGCTATGGTTGAGGTAGCCAGGGAACTTGATATTTCTGCTGCAGAGGTATATGGTACCGCCTCCTTTTATTCATTTCTTGATACAGAGCCCAGGGGCAAATATGTTATCAGGGTGTGTAAAACAATAACATGCTCCATGAAAGGGAAACAAGAAGTTATAGAGGCTCTGGAAGATATACTGAAGATAAAGGTAGGGGAGACAACCTCCAGTGGTTTGTTTACCCTGCTTGAAACCAATTGTATGGGCTGGTGCCATAAAGCCCCGGCAATGCTCATTAATGACACTCCCTATATTGAGTTGACACGGGAAAAGATTGTAGAGATTATAAAAGATTATATGCATAAATAAGAGGACCTGATGATGGAAACCAAAAAAATAAGTAAAGTTGATCTTATATTTGAACACATTGATCCCCGGGAAGTACTGACCAAAGCTCACACTATGACTCCCAAAGAGATAATCGATGAGATCCTTGAATCGGGTCTTAAAGGAAGGGGAGGAGCCGGATTTCCTACCGGGATGAAGTGGGAATTATGTTCTGAAGAGAAGGCAGAAACAAAATATATTGTTTGTAATGCCGATGAGGGTGAGCCCGGGACTTTTAAGGACCGTGAAATTCTTGACAGGGTGGCATATAAGGTATATTCAGGGATGACTATTGCCGGAAAGGCAGTGGGATCAAAGAAGGGTATTATTTATTTGAGGGGTGAATATAAATTCCTGCTTCCGCAATTGAGAATGGAGCTGGATGGATTTCATAAGATGATCGAGGAAATAGGCTTTGATTTTGAGATTGATTTCAGGCTGGGCAGCGGCGCTTATATATGTGGTGAAGAAAGTGCCCTGTTTGAATCGATAGAAGGTAAAAGAGGTGAACCAAGAAACAAACCACCCTATCCTACCAGCAAGGGTCTGTTTGGGAAACCCACGGTAGTAAATAATGTAGAAACCTTAGTCAATTCAGTAATTATCCTGAAGTATGGATCGGAGAAGTACAAGTTGTTGGGTACGAGGTTTTCAACCGGTGCAAAAGTATTCTCAGTATCAGGTGATACACCTATACCAGGCATTTACGAACTGGAGCTTGGAATGTCATTGCTGGAGTTTGTGAATGAGTTTGGTGACGGTGATACAAAAGCAGTACAGGTTGGTGGTGCTGCTGGCTTCTGTGTACCGAGAAAACTGTTTGCCAGTACTGTAATAGGTTTTGAAGGCGTTCCAACGGGAGGGTCTATGAAGTTGTTTAACAGTTCACGATCCATGTATAATGTTCTGCATAACTACCTTGAATTCTTTACCGAGGAATCTTGCGGCCAGTGTACTCCATGCCGCGTAGGATGCCAGCAATTGTTGAAAGGTGTTGAGAGTGTCAAGAAGGGAGAATCAAAATCAACATATCTTAATGAGCTGAGTAAACTGGCTGATACAATGAAAATTGCAGCCAAATGCGGGCTGGGCCAGTCGGTAGGCAATGCATTTAATTCAATAGTTGAAAACTTCAGAGAGGAAATCATCTACTAAAGAGGACAGAAAAATGAAAAAGAACAAAACAGTTAATCTTAAAATAAATAATCAGCCTGTTTCAGTTCCTGGAGGATCAACAGTTCTGCAGGCTGCTCAAAAATTGAATATTCACATCCCAACCCTCTGTAACCATGACGACCTTTGTGTTGCCGGTAACTGCCGGGTTTGTGTTGTTGAGCAAGTAGGTGCAAGGACGCTTATTGCTGCGTGTGCTCAACCTGCAACTGAAGGGATGGAGATATTTACCAATTCAATGAAGGTGAGGAATGCAAGAAAGCATGTCATCGAACTGCTCCTGTCTGAGCACCGTGCCGACTGTACCAAATGTTACCGGAACCAGAATTGTGAACTGCAAACCCTGGCCAATGAGTATTCCTTCGGTGACCATATATTCCTGGATCTGGTAGGAAGGCATGAACATTTAATTGACTGTGCAAGCTGCGCAATTATTAAGGATGACAGTAAATGTATACGCTGCCAGCGCTGCGTGCGTACCTGCAGTGAATTACAGAAAGTTTCTGCTATTGCCGTCAGTGGCAAAGGAGCGGAAATGAAGATCTCAACATTCCACGACAGGCCATTAAGCCATGTCGTTTGCACAAACTGCGGACAGTGTGTTAACCGTTGTCCAACAGGTGCACTTACTGAGAAAAATTATA
>CAZSJH010000160.1:0-7097 GCA_964607105.1 uncultured Rikenellaceae bacterium
TTCAGTGCCCTTCTCTCCATAAGATATTGTATAATATCTATTCCTCTCTTCATACTCTATTCAATTTTCAAACTTTATCCTATTACTGAAAATCAGGAAATTATTCATAGTAATTATCCCCGTAAATGATTAGTTATCCCGGTAATAATGCCTTTCTCAGTCCATTTATTATTATGAGACCAATAAAGCATTTTTTTAGTCAGATCTACCTTCTTTTCACAGATGCCCCTGATTGTATTCAAATAAAATCGTTACACCATATCAGTGCCAAATCTTTATGTTCTTTATCAGTCACTATCTGTTCGTCAAACAGGATAATTATTCTTTGTGCAAAACCGGCATCATGGTGTGAGTGAGTAACCATCAGAATAGTTGTTCCTTCTTTGTTAAGCCCGGCAAGAAGGCCCATAACCTCATCACCATTTTTGAGTCTAGGTTACCTGTAGGTTCATCAGCAAGTATAAGCTTTGGATTTGCCACTACTGCCATAAATTCTCCTTCTTTATCTGAAGGTTTATATCATTTAATGCCGTTATTCCAACCTCTTAAGTCCTGAAAACTTTCATAAGGTTTTTTGTTTTAATAATCAATTGGTTCATATCTGATTGTTTCAAATTTTAAGAAAAATAATATTATATCAACTCTGATGATCCTGCAATCAACAGATGAACAATAATATACAATACTGATAAAAATGCTTTTCTCATTTTCTTTTCCTCCAGTTTAATATCTTTTGTTCTGGTAAATTTCTTGTTAAAGTCATTACCTCTAAAATGCAGCAATCATTTCTTTCTTTAACCTGATTTTTATGGATTGATTGATTTCAGGTAGTCCTATAACAAAATAATCGTTATGGTCCATTCTTGATATCCTGCCTTCAATACCTTTCAGTGGTCCGGCGATTATTCTTATTTGATCATCACATGAAAAGCATTCACTTTCATCAATAAATTTAACATTCTCCGATTCGATTTTTTGCATTACCTGAATCTGTTTATTAGATATGGATGCTGGTGTATTACCAAACTTCACATAGCATATAATTGAATTATGATTCAGAACAGAAAAGAATTCCCTGCAGCTTACCCTAACAAAAACATATCCCGGAAACATAGGGCGATCAATCCATTTTTTTCTGTCAGACCAGTAGCTCAGTGTCTTTTGTAGGGGAAGATAATTTAGTACCCCCATCCTTTGGATATACTTCTGCACCTTAAATTCATGATTCGTTCTTACGAATAAGATATACCACCTATAATCCTTGTTAACCATAATTAATTGATTATTTATACAGCTTCGCTAATACGAGTCACATCCTGCCAACTCATTGATGTTAAAATAAAATTTATCTAATATTACTCCGTATAAAGACTGAATTTTGTTTGTTCTGTAACATTATCCGAAAAGAAATATCTGAACATCAAAATAGACCGACGAGTGGGAATATGCATCGACGAAATTCTCTGGCCTTAAATCAACCTTTCATCCATCCTTATTCATACCCATGTTTCTTTGTTGGTAATGAGGTCTTTCTATTATTTGCCATGACATTGTTATCATAAAATTTTAAATTTACAGTCATGAAAACAATAATTTAAAATACTGCCTGCTCAATAATATTATTGTTGGCATTAGCTGTAATCTGCGCAGTACCTATTGATGTTTTTACTGTTCCTTTTATTTTTCTCAAGCTTTCCGGGTCCTGAGATGCTAATTAGAAGGTTAATCCTAACAGAACCAGTATTTGGAGTCGTGGAATTATCTTCAGGACCTTTTTCTTAATCATATTTTTATAGTCGTACCCATGCATGGCAGCCAGTTCTTAATTGCTTTACTCTAATTATTGCCAAGAATTTAAATACTCTATTAAATTTAAAGAAAAAACCTTCAACCAAATACTTATCAATCCAGGAATGATTAACCGGTAAATATATCTTATAATATTCCTTGTGGAAGCAGGAATCGAAAGCCTTAAGGCTTTTTTGCTTTTATTTTCCTTCCCTACTAGGTCGCGACCCCCGGGAATTCGGGGTGAGCAATCTTAGGCGTAACAACCTGTTCGTTAAAATTATGTCACCCCTCGTAACCAAAAAGAAGATAAATACTTATGGTCTTAGTACACATCAAAAATCTTAATACCCCTGTACCATCTTCCTTCATTGTCAAATCCATAAATGGAAACAGCATGCCTGCCCGGGTAATCATTCATTCTGATAGTAACAGAGTTGTCTGAGGACGTTTCAAGCTTATCCCAGATAACGACACTATCAATTATGGGATACCCAATTGTTGGTACTTTATATTCATTAGATTCTTTGTACGCTACTGTATCAGATAACTGTATGCTTGAAATTATTGCAGACCGGGGTATTTTCAAACCTGCAAAATCCTTGTTCCTTGAATAAATATTAACTATACCTGTCAGGACAACATTACCATGCACATAGAAATCGTTAATACCCTCTATCCTCGTTATCCTTTCAGGAGGAATGTTTAACAGATCATCATATTCATACAATGGTATTCCGTCAAGTAACACAAGAGCAGGAAAGTCGTCTGATAAAAGATTATTACCTGTTAGAAGCATCCTGTTACGCCCGTCTCTCTGTCTTACTGCAACATATGGCACAACCTCGAGAAATACTTCCCTTAAATTGGGAAGCTTGATGAAATCATCAACTTCAATACTGAAATCAGGTTTGCCGTAAAACACGCGCTCATCAGGTTGCGAGTCGTTTACTGGTTCAACAGCAGTTGTATCTGAATCGTAATAAATATCTTTTAATTGCAGAAGGAGGCTTTGGTTATTAAGAAATTCCATTTCCTCAACAGTAAAAGAAGGACTTCCTCTATCAGGCAGGCTTTTTATACCGGCAAAAACTTCTTCAATCTCAAGCTTCCATGAAGGATCATACTCATTATAATAATTTATTAAGTAGTCTTTGTTGCCATGCAGCCCCGGGAAGGTAAATGCAAAGAAACCCTGCTGGTCAGTCCTTGCTGCCGAGAATAAATTATCATTCAATATGGTTACTGCGATATTCTTAAGGGCCAGTGGATTATTATTATTATCCAACATTCTTCCCCTGATTGTACCTGACCTTGTATCGGGATAGTGAGTTATCCCGTTATCATCATCCATATTGAATGATGGTGGAGCAGGGTTTTGAGGATTGTCACGGAAAAATGCAGAAGCTGTACCCGGGGCATAAGTGTTTGATGCGAGCCATGCCCTGAAAGCTTCATCGGAAGCCGGGATCTCTGATAGTGCAGTCCAACCGGGCAGGCCTGGCAAATAATTATAAATACCTGTTCGGAGGGTGAGTGAATGTACTATGATCTTAAATCTGGCTCTCTCTTCACTCCCTGAAACAAGAGGTGAAACATAATCGAACGATTCATCTGATCCCATATTAATATTATCATCTCCTGTCTCGATTCTTATTGATGAGAATGACTCTGAATAGTCAGACCACAGGTTACTGAATATTTCATTATTCTCCTCATCAAGTATTGTTATCTGGGAAATACCCGAAGGGAGGTCTTTCAATGGAACACGGAAAGAAAGCTGACCATTTCCTGATCTTCCACTGCTATACCAGGACCAGGAATAGAGTCTGTGAATAAGCATCTTGTACTCTGTGTTATCCCGGGCGTTAAGTATGTCAATGTTAATATATCCGTATTTCTCAGTAAGGCTTATCTCCGGATCGTCTTGTTTTATGCTTTTATCTTTAATACTGAATTTAATATTATCCTTTGAGAAATTCTCAGCAAAAGCCTGGTAACGGTCAGGATGAGCAGCATTATAATATGAGCATGCCCAACCGGTGTTATCGGTTTTAAAATAAAGAACCGTATCGCCGGGCCCGCTCAGTATGAAACCATGTGCCTCAATCCCGGTTCCGTAATTATCAGTGGCTTGAATCGAGCACATAGGCTTACCGGAGGCAAGATCATTAAAGGGACTGATATTAAGGTTAAGCTCCCTTGCTGTCTGATCCGCCTTAAAAGACTCATCATCAGGGTTAAAAATCCTTATTGCACGGATTGTATAATACTTTTCATCAAAGTTCCTCATCCAGTTGGTATATCCACGCAGAAAATACCACCCTGTTTTCAGGTTCAGAGGGATGTCAATAGTACCTGAAACCTCTGAGCCCTCTAGGTCCAGGTTAAATCGTTTAATATTATTACCCTGGGAGTCTATCAGTTCAAGGCGAATGCTGTTACTCAGTACCGAGGGATTATATGTGTCATTCTCCAACAACTCCGCCCTGAAAAAAATCTCATCTCCTGTCAGGAACAGCTCCCTCTCCAGTTGCAACCATACTGTTTCCCTTATCTGAACCTGCGAGCATATATCATTAGATGTAATCAATAACAGTGTAAGGATATATATTATGAGCCTGTTCTTCATCTTATGGATTTTTAAAATTCCCAGAAAGGTGGCCTCTCAGTTATCCCTCCCCGTAAGGTACAGTCAAAACACAAGGCATCAGAAGTAAAATACCGGTTTTCCTTTTCATCATAAATGACTATTGTCCCTGCATCTATCCCTATCCAGGGATTTTCTTCTGTTCCTATCTCGATTAGTGTACAAATATAACCTGTTACAGGAAATTCATCCGGTTTATCAAAATACTTTACTTCCTCACTTACGCCTGCCACTTCAAATATCCCTGTTACATTGGATGAAGGGTCAGAAGTGCAAATTATATTACCCATCAGCCTAAAGGGTTGTGTTTCATAAAGGCCTCCCGTCTGGTTAATTATCTTGTCCATGTCTTTCCAGAAATAATAACATTCAGATGTTATTTTAAGCTGCCTGACATGGAGCCGATAACGGGCTGTCAGCTCATCCCCGTATTGTGATTCAAAATGCAGGGGGGTTTCCACGATATTATTAGCAGCCAGTCCTTCCGTACCTGCAACAAAGATCCCCGGTATGTTCTTTGTTCCCCAGCATTCCTTCAAATCAGAATTATCATATGGTTGCCTCCCGAAGGGAGGGTTGTAGATAAAGTCGGCTTCGTAGGATAGATAATAATAGTAGGTAGCATCTAAAATCCATCTGTAATATGATGGGTCGGGTGAATCATCATGGGTGCTTACAAGGAAATTATAGCCTTTTACAATTACACCATCATCTGCTATTTTCCTTTCGTCAACCTCATAACTTATACTATCAATTGCAGGAGAAGATACCAGCTTTTCAAAACCTGACTCATATACTTCCCCATCATAGTAGATTATTATTTTATATGATTTACCTTCCTCTCCGGTAAATAATGGATCGACTGCCCCGTATACTCCAGGTTTAAGGTTTGTCAGCTGGTATTCGTTCCCATCATCGCATATTATAAATACTTCTGCTCCGTCCACCGGGTTACCCTGTAATGTATAGCTATCATCCGCCCTGGTCTTCAGTGGGATGTTACCCTCTATCTTAACCATCGGGGGCAAGTCAGAATCATTGGTTACCAGTGCTTCAATCGAGAGGCTGTTATCATATTTTGCAGTTTTAGGCACGAACGGTTCTATACATGATGAAAGAACCATGATAAAAGCACTATATAGTATAAATTTATTCAGTCGCATAATTGCCCAGTTTGAAGTTATAGCTAAGGGTGAAAATCGGCACTCCATAGATCGATTGCTTATATCCCTTAATCCTGCCTTCATGGTTTTTAAAATATATCGAATATGCATTCTTCCTCCCGGTGAGGTTATACACTGAGAATGACCATGATCCGTGAATTAATTTCTCCTTTCTAAGGTTGCCTTCTATGTTTAAAGATACATCAACCCTGAAATAATCGGGTATCCTGTACTCATTCCTTAACGAATAATTAACTACCTGTACTCCAGAGAAATAAGATATGCCTGTAGGATAGGTAATAGGCCTGCCAGAGCTGAATACTACGTTTGAAGCCAGGCTAATCCTTCGTGATATACTGATATTACCCACAAAGTTAAAAGAATGCGGTTTATCGTAGTTGGCAGGATAAGTCAGGCCTTTGTTTATCTTATTCCACTCTTCCAAACCATCTATTGTTATCAATGACCGCGACCACGTATAACTTATCCATCCTGTGAACCTGCCTTCATTGCGACTTATCATAAGTTCTATACCATACGAGTCACTCCTGCCTTGCAGGATAAGGGTTTCAAAGTCAGGACTGCTGGTCAGGTCAGCACCATCTTTATATTCAACAATGTTCTTACCCTTTTTATAATATAACTCAGCGGAGGTTTCCAGAGCTGCACTGTGTATGTCCTTGTATATACCAAAGCTAAACTGGTCCGACACTGGGGGAGCGATATAGGGATCAGTAAGCTTCCACCTGTCGGTGGGAGCCACCGATACAGTATTTGAAAGCATAAACAGATACTGCCGCATCCTGTTATAACTGAATTTAAGGGACAGGTCTGAATTTATCATGTAATTAAGGGATAGCCGGTATTCTGGTCCCGAATAATTTTTAATGAACTCACCGGAATCGTAGTCAAGGGTATCTGTAATATTTTCGTCTTCATAGGGAAGATTTTCCCTGTAGGTGTATATTTGATTCGGCCCCAGATAATTATAAAAGCTGTATCTCAGCCCGCCGTAAAAAGTAAGTTTATCGCTTAGTGAATACTCATCAAAGGCATAAACAGCATATTCGAGCCCTTTCTCCTTTCCGAAATCATTTGGCTCCAGTAATGATTCGGGGCCGTAAGGTTCATTACTTCCCTGATCCAGATTATGCTGTATTCCATTCAGACCGATACCGATCCTGTTCTTAAGCCATGGAAAACCAGTGAAGTTTATTTTCACTTCCTTTGATTTCACTTCAAAACGATATTCAAAAGCCTCCGAAAGTTGTTCCTCACTTGTGTGGTAATTACTATAATCACTTAAGACTGCTGCAACTTTCATTTTCCATTTATCATGCAGGTTCTTATCATAAACAACTGAAAAACCCATGTTCTGATACATATAATCATTTGTCCGGGCAAGGGTAAAACGGTCTTTGCTATGATACCCGAATAATTGCCATGATGAGTTATTCTCATTTACCAGATGAACAGATCCCATTATATCATAGAAT
>CAZSJH010000161.1:0-7086 GCA_964607105.1 uncultured Rikenellaceae bacterium
CCACTGTGGACAAGCTCGTACGTGATCTATACCGGAGGGCTTTCATTAATAATACTGGGGTTGTTATACCTGGTAATAGATGTATGGAATTTAAAAGGGTGGACAGGCTTTTTCAAGGTTTTCGGGATGAATGCCCTGTTTATATATATGGTGGCCTCCCTGTGGACAAAATTGATGGGGATAATTAAGGTTGGGGCTGAAGGTGAAAGTCTTTATTCATGGATATATACTACGATTTGTGTGCCCCTGCTTGGTAATCTCAACGGAAGCCTGTTATTCGCAGTGCTCCAGGTTATACTAATGTGGATACTGGTATATATTCTCTACAGGAGGAAGATATTTATTAAAGTATAGTGACATGAGCGAGAGGGATTTGCTGGTTGAAAAGTACAGGGAATTTTCAGCAGAGGATTGCATTGATATAGTTAGCATGCCCCGCTCCGGTTCAGAAAGAAAATATTACAGGATAACCGGATCGGGAAGAACAATGATAGGTGCATTTAATCCCAACAGGGAGGAAAATGATGCTTTTATAGGATTTACACGACACTTCAGATCATTCAAATTACCGGTACCCGAAATATACAAATACTTCCCCGATACCGACTGCTATTTTATACAGGACCTGGGTGATACTAACCTCTTCACCTGGCTTGAGAGAAAAAAACAAACTGTTGGTTTTGACGAAGAATTACTTGATTTTTACCGGCTGTCTCTTGAAACACTTGTTTTATTCCAGACTGAAGCAATAAAGGATCTTAATCTTGATTTATGTTATCCCCATAAGAGCTTCGACAGACAATCTATGATCTGGGACCTGAACTATTTTAAATATATGTTTCTCAAGCTTGTAGCTGCACCTTTCAATGAAAAACGCCTCGAGAAAGATTTCAACACCCTGGTAGATTTTCTTCTTGAGGCCAATCAGGATTACTTCCTTTACCGGGATTTCCAGTCGGCAAATATAATGGTTGTAGACAGCAGTCCCTGGTTTATTGATTACCAGGGGGGTAGAAAGGGAAGTGCTCAATATGATCCAGCATCATTGCTGTATGACCCCAAGGCACATGTACCGCAGGAGGCAAGGGAGATACTTATTGAACATTATATTAAAATGTTCTGTAAGAAAACATCAAGCCAGGAATCGGATTTCAGAAGGTACTACCATGGCTTTGTCTATATAAGAATATTACAGGCATTGGGAGCTTTTGGTTATCGAGGGTTGTATGAACAGAAACCCGGATTTGTGCAGAGTATAATTCCCGGCATCAGGATAATTAATAATATCATAGAAACAGGGCAGTTCAGGGTCAAGCTGCCAGAGCTTTACCGCGTATTTAAAGAAATACCGGAGCTGGATATGTTTGCTGAACTTGAGGAACACGAAAGACTGACAGTGAGAATTGCCAGCTTTTCTTATATGAACGGCATGCCGCAGGACAAGGTGCATGGAGGAGGATTTATATATGATTGCAGGGGATTGCCCAATCCGGGTAAAATAGAAAAGCTCAGGAATATGACAGGGCTGGATGAACCGGTAAAAAAATATATGACATCACAAAAAGATGTGAAAGACTTTATGGATGATGTTGTACGCATGGTTATGCGCTCGGTAAAAAACTATATCATTAAAGACTATAACTCACTCGCTGTTTCCTTCGGTTGCACCGGAGGCAAACACCGATCTGTCTATTGTGCCGAGAAACTGGCTCAAAGCCTACAGAAAATTGACGGGATTGAAATAAAGGTTAATCACAGAGATAAGGATAACTGATGAAAGCAATGATCCTCGCAGCCGGCCTCGGGACTAGGCTGGGTGATATAGGTAAAAACAGGCCAAAGGTATTGCTCGATATTAATGGCAGCTCAGTACTTGAAAGAATACTGATTAAGATGGGCAGCCACGGCTTTAATGATGTGATTATTAATGTTCATTACCTTGCAGACATGATAATAGATGCAGTGGATGAACTAAAGAAAAAACTGGATATGAAAATCAGCATATCCGATGAAACAGGTGAACTGCTGGACACGGGAGGAGGCCTTTACAGGGCCAGGGATTTTTTTGATGATAAACCCTTTCTCGTATATAACGGTGATATACTCACTGATCTTAACCTGGGAAAGATGTATGAGTATCATATGTCTAAAGATGTACTTGCAACCATAGCCGTACGCAATCGTGACGGTAACAGAGCTTTCCTGGTTGATGATGAAGGTATTATAAGAGGTTGGACTAACAGGGAAAACCATATTGATATTATTACAATTGAAAAACCTATGAATCTGCACGAAATCCCATCAATGGCAATATCAGTTTATGATCCGGGAATTTTTGATTATATGGAAGAAAGTAAGTATACAATGACATCGATTATACTGAAAGCAGCTGAAACTGGCAGGGTAATATCTTTTAAGTATGACAGGGGATACTGGATTGATATCGGGTCACCCGAACAATTGGAAAAAGCAAGGCAATCCCTTGAATAGGATACAGTTCATTTTTAATAATAGATCATTCTCTGATATGAACCTCCATATTAAACAATATTCCAGAAGCTTTACCCTTATTCTGATAATACTGGCCCTTCTTTCTCCGGTGACATTGTCTCCGCAGAATACAAGTTATGGAATTCCTCAGACAGAATATTACAGCCGGCAACAGTACAATGCTGCATCCCAGAACTGGGATATAACACAGAACAATAAAGATATTCTTTATTTTGCAAATAATGATGGTGTCCTGGAGTATGATGGTGTGAGATGGAGCCTTGTCAGAGATACACGGCCTTATATTTCCAGGAGTGTGAAAGGTATTGGTAATAAGATATATACAGGCACCTATGGTGAACTGGGTTATTTCAGTTATGAAGGTAACCAGGATTTAAGATACACATCACTTGTAACTTCAGATGAGCTCAGATCATATGCTGACTACTGGAACATTCATGATTTTAATGATAAGATAATCTTTCACAGTGAACAGGCTCTATGCATATTTGAGAATGACACTCTGGCAGGTACTATACCAGCAGTTTCAAGATTCATTGGGTCATTCCTGGTAAATGGCTTGCTACTTGTCCAGGACGAAACCGAGGGTGTTATGGAGTTGCGTGGTGAACAGGTATATCCTTTCTCAGGTGGTGGAATACTGAAAGATAAAGTTATTACATCAATGTTGCCCTTATCCAAGGACACTATTGTGATTGGAACAATGAGAAACGGCCTCTATATCTGGAATATGCAAACTGTAAGCAAATGGGATGTCCCTTCCGGGAAGTTGCTTGAAGAGGCAAATATATATTGCGGCATAGAATATGAGGACAAATACCTTGTGTTCGGAACGATACAATCCGGGGTTGTTATAACAGACAAATCGGGGAATATAGTATACCAGATTGGAAAAGACAAAGGCCTGGTTAATAATACTGTCCTGAGTTTATTCGCAGATAAGGATGGAAATGTGTGGGGAGGACTGAATAATGGGATGGTAAAAATAAATCTCAGGTCAAGTATAAATTTTTTACAGGGCTATTATGATCTGGGAACAGGATATGCAGTCGAGAAAATTCAGGATATGTGGTACTTTGGTACAAATCAGGGATTATTTACTATTTCATCTGAGACTTTCGTAAATCCTGTAAAAGACAGGGACGATTTTATAAATGTTACTGGAACTGATGGACAGGTCTGGAATCTATACAGAACAGGTAATACACTGTTATGCGGTCATAATCTCGGTGTATTTCAGATAATAGGCGAAAGAGCTGATCTGATTACTCCTCCTTCTGTTAATGGTGTCTGGCTTTTTAAAGAGGTTCCCGGCAGAGAAGATTGTCTTATTGCTGGAACATTTAATGGCCTGATATTACTCGAGAGAAAAAATGGTGGGTGGAAATATAAATCAAGTATCAAAGGTTTTAATGAGTCATCAAGGTATATGGAATGGTCACCTGATGGAGACCTGTGGATATCACATGGCTATAAGGGGGTTTTCAGGTTAAAATTTGATGAACAGCTTGAAAGTGTAGTCCGGCTAGATACAATTATTCATGAAAATAATCCTGTTTTTGGATCAGCACCGGTCATTTCAAATCTGGATGATAGAATAATAGTAACAACTACCACAGGAATTTTTTATATTACTGATTCGAACAGTATTGAACCATATAACGATCTCGATCTCTATTTTGAGGAGGATTATCCTGACAGGATTCGTCAGGACAGGTACAGGAATATCTGGTATTTTATGGATACGAGCGTTGGTTTGTTGAGGTTTCTGGAAGATGGAACATACAAGAATATAAAATATCCCTTTATACCTCTTGAGAATAAGCTTGTTCCAAGTTTTGAATCGGTTTATGTTATTGACAATCAGAATATTCTTGTTGGTGTTGAAGACGGCTTTGCTCATTATAACCTCAGTGAAGGAATTGAATTCAACAGGCCATTTAAAATACATATAAGATCATTCAGAGGAAGATCCGATACTGTAACTTATGTTTTAAACCAGGAAGGAGACAAAAATAAAGCCCTCCAGGAGACAATACCGGAATATAAATTCAGGGATAACCTGTTTGAGATACAATATGCTGCAACTTATTTCAGGGAGGGTCACGTTGAGTATTCCACCTACCTCTCAAATTATGACCTTGAAGCAACTTCCTGGAATAGTAGTACCAGCAGGCAATTTGCTAAACTGAAGGAAGGAGATTATCGATTTTTAGTTAAGGCGAGAAACAGTTTTGGGATCCAGTCTGAACCGCTGCTGTTTCAGTTCAGGGTTTTACCTCCATGGTACAGGACACTGGCGGCAAAAATCATTTACATTATTATCATCCTGCTGATTATCCTGTTGAATGCCTATATCTTCAACCGGAGGATAGAAATAAACAAGCAGAAGGAAAAACTCAAACAACAGGAAAGTTACAGGGCAAGAGAGGAGAAGCTGAAAAACGAAACCTTTGAAACGGAAAAGGAGCTTATCAGGATGAGAAATGAAAGGCTGAGAAGTGAAATGACCTTTAAGGAAAAAGAGCTGGCAAATTCAACAATGAATATATTGCAGAAAAACGAATCACTGACGAGCATAAAAAGAAATATGGCAAAAATCAGCTCCATGACTGATGAGGCTGAGATAAAGAGGCAGATCAAGCGTTTGATAACACAAATTGAAAAAGATATAGACAGTGAAGACTACTGGAAAGTTTTTGAGGTTCATCTCGAGCAGGTGCATGAAGCATTCCTGAAGCGTTTGACTCAAGAACACCCGGACCTGACAAACAGGGAATCGAAGTTGTGCGCATATATCAGGATGGGAATGTCATCCAAAGAAATAGCAGCCCTCACTAACATCTCATTTCGTGCTGTTGAGAATAACAGGTACAGGCTGAGACGGAAACTTAACCTTGGCCAGGGTGAGAACCTGTCTCAATATCTATCTACTTTTTGAAGCTGCACTTCTTCTAAATTATCAGTGCTGAATTAATTATTATTTTAAATTATTAAAACTCTTTTGATGAGTCTTTTGATGAGTCTTCCTATTTTGGTATATGTGCTCATGTTTTTTTCTAATGCTCATAAATTCATAATTTTGAAAAATAACAAGTGAGTTTATTGTGAGGTTTTTTCCTTACTGCCATGAGTTTTTTATGTATAACTTTTTTGGAATACTCTATCCATCCTCGTAAATTTGATGAACTAATTACTCTAAAACCTAAAAAAATATGAAACAATTATTAGGGATTATTCTCTTATTCTTCAGCCTGGGCGTGTTTGCCCAGGATCTGACAGTAACGGGTACGGTTACCGATGCAATAACAGGTGATCCATTACCCGGAGTCGCTGTGGTCATAAAAGGAACAACCATTGGTGAGGCCACAGACCTTGATGGTACATATTCTATTGAAGCCTCAATGAACAATGTGCTGATGTTTTCTTTCCTTGGAATGAAAACCGCGGAAAGAGTCGTTACATCTTCAAGGATTGACGTTATGCTCAGCCCGGAGATAACAGATCTTGAAGAAGTCGTGGTAACGGGTTATGGTACTCAGAGGAAAGCATTGACTACCGGGGCAAACCAGAATATAAAAGGAGAGGAAATAGCCCAGCTTAACACTTCAACAGTAATGGAAGCACTGCAGGGTATAACACCCGGGGTAAGCGTTACCAGGAGTAACGGACAGCCGGGAGCAGGTACAGAGGTCATTATCCGTGGTATGGGTACAATAGGAAATGCCTCTCCGCTGTATATCGTGGACGGAGTAACAGTAGGAAATATTGACTACCTGAATCCTTCTGATATTCAATCCATCGATATCCTTAAAGATGCTGCCTCCGCTGCTATTTATGGTTCAAGGGCAGCAAACGGTGTTGTACTGGTTACAACAACAAAAGGGGAAAGAGGTTCAAAACCTGTAATCCAGTATGATACATACTACGGGATACAGAATATTTATAAGAACCTGACACCGCTCACTGCACAGGAGTATATGTATATCATGGACGAAGGTCGTGTGAATGACGGATTACAGCCGTACGACTGGGAAACAATGCTCAAGAACAACAGCTGGCTTAATAACAACTATCCTGATAACCTTGGCACACAGCTTGGCGAGGAAATCTGGACCAGGATGCAAGGTGGATGGGAAGGAACCAACTGGATTAACGAACTGGTACAGGAAAATGCACCGATGGTTAGTCACTCCCTTAATATATCGGGAGGCTCACAGGATATAATTTATGCCCTTGGCTTCTCATACTTCGACCAGACAGGTTTGATAGCAGGTGAACTTATCGATGCCGGCCAGAAGAGAATGACGGCAAGGATAAATACCGAATTCATACTTATGAAGAACGATGACTTTGACATCATAACGGTTGGTGAAAACTTCACCTACAATAATAATGTTAACAGGTCGGTCGGAACAGGAAATATCTACTGGAACGATCTTCACGATGCTCTTGTAATCAATCCCCTGATGCCGGCATACTGGGATCAGTCACCTGATCAGCATGGCTTTACACCTGTGCTTGAAGGATTGTCAAATAACCAGACCAATCCGCTTGCAACATGTTTCTACAGGC
>CAZSJH010000162.1:0-7070 GCA_964607105.1 uncultured Rikenellaceae bacterium
CATCCTTGTAGATTGTTATATCTGCAGGCTGAGTGAAAGTCGGGCTGATGGTATCCTCCACTATAATAATCTGTTCACATGTATTTGTATTGTCATTGACATCTGTTATTGTCCAGATAACGGTAGTTGTTCCAACCAGAAATTGAGCCCCATTTAGTGTAGCGCCTCCATTAAAATCATTCTCCACAGTTGATATATTGCAATTATCATCTGTTAAGGTAGGGTCAAGGCTACTGTCAGTAATCTCATAGTAATTTTCTACAGCATCCAGATAATAGGATGCTGGAGGTGTTGCACAGGTGATAACGGGTTTCTGATTATCAACAACCTCTATATCATACTGACAATCATCAGTTAATCCATACATGTCCGTGATGGTCCAGACTACAGTGGTAAGTCCGACAGGGAACTGTGCTCCTTCAAGTGTTGCACCTCCGTTGAAATCATTTTGCACACTGGCAATACCACAGTTATCATATACAAAGGTTGGGTCAAGACTGTTATCAGGTACAGTATAATGACATTCTCCTTCATCCGCATCATAATTCTCTTCAGGTATCGCACAGGTAATGCGAGGGTCCTGTATGTCAATAACCTCTATTTCGTAATTGCATTGGTTTGTAAGCCCGTTATTATCGGTAATAGTCCAGGTAACTGGCGTTACGCCCACCGGGAACTCTGCGCCTGCAAGTGTTGAGCTTCCATTGAAATCGTTTTCCACACTGGCTATGCCACAGTTATCCTCCATTGAGATCGGGTTCAAACCGTTACCAGCTACCTTGTAAAAGCACTTGCCGACATCTGTATTATAGCTCGCTGCGGGATCCGGACATGTAATACCTGGTTGCTGGTTATCAATAACCTCTATATCATACCCGCATTCAAAGGTGCGCCCGTTGACGTCAGTAACTGTCCACGTAATTGTACTGATACCAACCGGTAATTGGGCACCTTCAAGTGTGGCACTCAGGTTGAAATCGTTCTCCACGAGTGCAACACCACAGTTGTCATCCGTTGAGAGCGGGTCAAGACCATTATCCGGTACTGTATAAAAACATTCCCCGTCATCCGTATTAAAAGTTCCGGATGGTGTTGCACAGCTTATGGTTGGATCCTGGTTGTCAATTACTTCAATATTATACCCACATTCAGCGGTATGCCCGTTGATATCCGTAATTGTCCAGGTTACTGGCGTTATACCAACAGGAAACTCTGCACCCTCAAGTGTCGAGGTTCCGTTAAAATCATTTTCCACACTTGCTATTCCGCAGTCATCATCCGTTGAGACAGGATCCAGACCTGTACCTGGTACAGTAAAGTAACACTCACCGGGATCGGTATTATAACTTTCTTCAGGTGTTGCACATGTAATAACAGGATCCTGGTTGTCAATGACTTCTATAAAATAATTGCAGTCACTGCTCAGTCCATTAACATCAGTAATTGTCCATACCACTTCAGTTATCCCAACCGGGAATACTGCATCCTCAAGTGTCGAGGTTCCGTTGAAATTATTTACCACACTGAGTATACCGCAGTTATCATCCGCTAATATTGGATCAAGACTGTTATCAGGTACTGTATGATAACACTCCCCCGTATCCGTGTTGTAACTATCCTCAGGAGAAGCGCAGGTAATAACAGGATTCTGGTTATCAATTACTTCAATATTATACCCACATTCAGCGGTATGCCCGTTGATATCCGTAATTGTCCAGGTTACTGGCGTTATACCAACAGGAAACTCTGCACCCTCAAGTGTCGAGGTTCCGTTAAAATCATTTTCCACACTTGCTATTCCGCAGTCATCATCCGTTGAGACCGGATCCAGACCTGTACCAGGTACCGTGTAGGAGCACTCCCCGGGATCCGTATTATAGCTGGCTTCAGGTGTTGAACAGCTAATTGTTGGATCCTGGTTGTCCATAACCACTATATCATAATAGCATATATTCGTATTATCATTTACATCCGTAATTGTCCAATTTACCGTTGTTTCTCCTACCGGGAACTGCTCACCTGCAAGGGTCGAACCACCATTAAAGTCATTCACCACACTTGCTATGCCACAATTATCATCTGTTAAAATTGGATCAAGGCTGTTACCGGGTATAGTATAGTGACATTCTCCCTCGTTCGTGCTATAACTTGCAGCAGGGCTAGCACAGTTAATTAAAGGATCCTCATCATCATTTACCGTAATAGTGAAAGTGCATTCAACAGGTCCGTTACCACCTGCATCTGTGTATTCATATGTAATGGTTGTTACACCTACGATGAAAGTGGAACCGCTTGCCGGTCCCTGAGTGCGTGTTCCGGATTGGCCTGGACCATCGCAATTATCTTCAAAAACAGGTTCAGTATAATTCACTGTCGCGAAACATTCACCCGGATCATTTGATACTTCAATATCTGACGGGCAGGTTGATATAAAAGGATCAACCTCATCTGCAACAGTAACACTGAATGAACACTGGCCAAAATTACCCAGTCCATCATACACTCTCCATGTTACAATGCTTGTTCCAGTCACTAAAACAACACCCTGGAGTGACCTGGCTGAAGTCTCTGGGATATTCGTTACCCCGGATACCTGATAGGTAGTATCAACCATAATACAGTTATCCATAGCAGACAGCAGGTCAAGCTCCGTACCCTGAACTTCATAAGTACATCCTGCGTTAGTTGATATATTCTGGTCTTCCAGACAGTCAAGAACTGGATGCGCATCATCATCTTTGATACTAATATTAACAATATCAGAGGCATAACATCCATTATCGTCACTGACGTATACTGTATATATTGTATTGCTAAGAATTGTTACCACGGGATTGGGCGAAGCGGGGTTATCCAGACCGGTAGCAGGTGTCCAGTAATAAGTAACAGTACCTGTCCATCCGGTGGCCGTGGGAGAACCTCCCAATGTTACTGTTTCACCGGCACATATTAAACGGTCTTCCCCTGCATCAACGGTGATTGCTGAACATGATGGGTCGTGTACGCATATATCAAAGGAACCTGTTTCATTAATGTAGCCCCAGAAGCGTACCCATAAAGTATCTCCTGGTACCTGTCCGCTAAGATTAACTATGGGCATACCACCTGGCCCTTCTTTGGTATCATCGTCACAGTCAATCAGGGTAAGTGATGAACAGGATCCTCTATAGATAGCCAGTACGCCGTCTTCCATCCCACCATTTTGGGTTCCTTCAACAGTTACCTGCCCTGAAGCAGGTACTATAAATTTAAACCAGAGATCACGGCTTTGCCAAATTGGAGGAGAAGGCCTGTATGAATCCTGGCCTATGCAAAAATCAGGATCAGGTACGCTGGATGAGGTCGCATAAGTATTATCAAAAGTGGAGTTAATACATGTATTGTTAACAGGAAGTAAAACAGCATCACAGGGTTCGTCGGATATTGGAGGATAGTCAGTAACACAAATACCAAATCTTCCGGTCCCACCATCCCATCCCCAGAACTGAACCCATATCTTTTCACCCGGTTCACCTGAAACGATATATGTTTCCATACCAGGGACGTCATCCACACATCCCAGATAGATCAGGGAGTAACAATCTTGTCCTGAATAAAATGCCATCCCCCCATCGACGAGTGTAGATTCAATACCCTCAACTTTTACCTGCCCTGAAGAGGGTATTGTAAATCTGAACCATACATCAGAATCAGTGCCTCCGTTCCAGTAGCATCCAGGATTAAATGATCCAGAAGTAGCCGGTTCATTGCTGGCAAAAATAGTATTTTCCCCGCACTGATCTTCCACAATCAGAGAAATAGCTCCACAGGGATCATCATTAGGTATCTCCAGTGAACCGAACTGGCAGAATGTTGAGGGCGAATTCTGGTTATTATATTCTGTCTGTATCCATCCTGTATTCCGGGATACTTTTTGCACACGGACTTCATCAATGGAGCCTTCAAAATATTTTATAACGTTACCATACTGCTGGCTTATACCTGCCCCTATCAGTGCGTTCTTCTGAGAAGTACCGGATAGGTTATAACCAGAACCGGCAGTGATGGTGGTTATATCTTCAGGTTCCCCACTGTCATGGTAAATATATATGTTTGTCCCTTCCCTTTTACCTACCACATAATGCCAGTTACCGTCATCGGTTTTACCGCCGGGTGATATAGCCTGGTATTTATCATCATCATCATCCGTTGTAAGAACGGCTGTTCCTGCACTTCCTGTCTCCGAAGAAGCCAGAACATACCTTATGCCATCACCATCATCTCCCCCATTACTGAAAATGTTATTCTGCCAGTTGTCAGTGGTTTTTATCCATGCTGAGATGGTCCAGTTGCCGGTGCTGAAATTAAATTCAGCAGGATTATTCAGGTCTATATAATGGGAAGTGCCATTAAATTCCTGTGCATCACCTATTTTACCCTCAGCATTAAAAGACCCGTGATTTGTGCCATCATTATCGCTTGAGGTGGCATCCAGCAAATCATCATGCAGGTGGTAAACGGACACATAGTCTGAACTCCAGGTATCTGAGGTTGATAAATCGGAATCAAGCCATATACTTCCGAAATAAATATAAAATTCATAACTGGTTCCGGGGTCAAGCATGGGAATACGAACCCACGCTACCAATTCACCGGTGCTGTTATTGTAATATTCAAGCTGGTGATCCAGTGTTGAAATATGATCTTCCGAAAAGACTATATCCCATCCATTAGCACTGGCAACATATCCCCCATTTGAATAATCCCTCAGTTCATTCCTGGCTGTATTTACGAGAACAGGGAAGCTGGTATGCGCTGAAACGCCGGATATCACTGATGAAGGAATGGTTATTTTTATCCTGTTATTATAGCCGGTTAGCCATTGTCCTGATACCGTTGACGTAAGTATAAGAAGTAAGCTGGTGCTTATAAGAAATCTCTTAAGGAAACCATGTATTTTGATTTTCAAGGCAGATGAAAGCGGGTTATATTTAGTTAAGTAAGTCAAGCTGTCTTATAATAACATATCTGCGCGGTTTATGCTTTCCCTATAAACCGGAACAATACTAATTTTATACGCAGGTTCATCCTCTTTGTTGTGCGAATCCCCTTCATTTTATAATCAATGACTAATTATCTGCACCTTAGGTTGCATCAGAAGGCCCATTTCTCAAGTGAATAAAGATATAGGAAATTCTTCACGAAAACAGCGCAATTTGAAAGCTTGCGGTTTAATAAAGTGGATTGTTATCAACAATCGGGACAAATTTCATTAATCAAGGATCAGGGCAGCCAGGTTTCTGATTTGGTATTTAGATTATAAGCATGGCATCACCATAGGTGCCAAAGCGGTATTTCTCTTTCACGGCTTCTTCATAGGCTTCAAATACAAGGTTATAACCGCCAAATGCTGCCACCATCATAAGAAGTGTTGAATAAGGGAGATGGAAATTGCTTACCATCATGTCAGGAACACTGAACTCATAAGGTGGAAAAATGAATTTATTCGTCCATCCGTCAAAAGGCTTTAGATAGCCATCCGTTGATACTGAACTTTCGAGGGTTCTAACAACTGTTGTTCCTACTGCACAAATCTTATTTTTCCTCTTTTTCGCCTCATTAACCTGCTCAGATGCCTTATCTGAGATTATTATCCTTTCCGAATCCATCTTATGCTTGGTCAGGTCTTCCACATCAACGCTCCTGAAATTACCCAGTCCAACATGAAGGGTTATCTCGCTGAAATTCACGCCAAGAATCTCAAAACGCTTAAGCAGCTCCCTGCTGAAATGCAAGCCTGCAGTAGGGGCAGCCACCGCTCCCTCATGTTTTGCAAAAATAGTCTGGTATCTCTCGTTATCTTCCGGTTCAACAGGTCTCTCTATAAACTTTGGAAGAGGGGTTTCTCCCAGGCTATAAAGAGTGTTTTTAAACGCTTCGTAGGAACCATCATAAAGGAAACGCAATGTTCTTCCCCTCGATGTCGTATTATCAATAACCTCAGCAACCAGCACATCGTCTTCACCGAAATACAGCTTATTGCCTATTCTTATCTTCCTTGCCGGATCAACAAGCACATCCCACAAACGCTGCTCCTGGTTAAGTTCGCGCAGAAGAAACACTTCTATCTCTGCTCCCGTCTTTTCCTTATTCCCAAAGAGTCGTGCAGGGAAAACCTTGGTATTGTTAAATACAAACAAATCATTCTCCTTAAAATAATCAATAATCTCCTTGAACATCCTGTGCTCCATCTTACCCGTTTCTCTTTCAATAACCATCAACCTCGATTCATCCCTGTTCCTGGTAGGGTATAAAGCTATTAATTCCTGTGGTAGTCTGTACTTAAATTGCGATAACTTCATTTTATATGTTTTTCTTAAAATGTCCACCTTTATACGTAAGAACTTTAGTTTTGTTTCAAATAGAACAGCTTTTTATTTAAAAAATATTCTGCCTGCTGTCATGTATCATGAAATAATTTTATAAGCTGTTCAAATTCAATTATTTGCATTGCATCCGCCAGTTTATATTCACCTATTGCAGTCCTCTTCAGTCCTGAGAGATATGCTCCACTTTCAAGATAGCTACCAAGATCACGGGCGAAAGACCTGATATAGGTACCCTTGCTGCAGAGTATTCTTACAGTCAGCAGTGGAAGTTCAAGGTTCACCAGTTCCAGCTCATGGAAGATCACCTTCCGTGCTTCCATCTCGATATCTATTCCTTTACGTGCATAATCATATGCCCTTCTACCTTTAATATTCTTCGCTGAAAAAACAGGAGGCACCTGTTCATTTTCCCCTTCAAAATGTGCCAGGGCTTTTATAACCAGGTCGCGGTTGATATGCGAGATATTATATCTCCCATCAACCTCAGTCTCAAGGTCAAAAGAAGGGGTGGTTTCACCAAGATGCAAAGTGGCAAGATATTCCTTGCTGCTCTCCTGCAGTCCGCTTATATTTTTTGTATATTTCCCTGTACAAATTATCATCAGGCCACTTGCTAAAGGATCAAGAGTACCTGCATGGCCAACCTTAATTTTTTTATAGCCGTATGTTTTCCTGATAATATTCTTCACCTTCTTAACCAAA
>CAZSJH010000163.1:0-6929 GCA_964607105.1 uncultured Rikenellaceae bacterium
TTTCCCGGATGCTATATCAAGAGGTTGTCATCCTGTGGATATACATTCATCTAAAACAAACAATCAAAGATGTGAATTTCTAAAAGATGTAGCATTTATACCTTACAGGAGTCTTATCGCTCCCGGCTTTCCCAACTTATTGGTAGGTGGACGTGCGCTTTCGGCAGATGGTGTATCTTCTGCATCAGTACGTGTGCAGGCTTCGGTCATGGGACTTGGACAAGCAGTAGGTGTAGCTGCTGCTTTATGTGCCCGGTCAGGGCTTGATGTTTCAGAAGTGGATATTGCAGAGCTTCGTAAGGTCTTGATAAGCTATGGAGCTAACCTGACAAAATAATTATGAGATGAATAAATTGGTATTTATTCAAGCACACTGATTGAATCTATTCCTGCATTCATGGACGTATTATGAAAGGATATATGCTATAGGATGATAAAAAAAGCGACATTAAAGATGTTGCATAATTAAAGAAATCAGTTATGAAACAAGCAGTAATGATATCGCCAGGAGAAATTGAGTACAGGGATGTACCTGCTCCGGGAGAGTTGAAGGGAGATGAAGTTTTACTTAGGATAAAGAAAATTGGGATATGCGGTTCTGATATCCATGTTTATCATGGGCAACACCCGGCTACTCCCTATCCAGTTGTGCAGGGGCATGAATTTTCAGCTGTTGTGGAAGCTATTGGTAAAAATGTGAAAAACATTTCGCCGGGCATGAGGGCAACTGCCCGTCCGCAATTGGTTTGCGGTGTTTGTGAGCCATGTAAGAGAGGGCAGTATAATGTATGCCAGAAATTAAAGGTCCAGGGTTTCCAGGCGCCTGGAGTAGCTCAGGAGCTGTTTGTAGTTACGGAAGACAGGGTCGTTACTTTCCCTGAAAATGTAAGTTTTGATTACGGGGCGATGATCGAGCCGGTAGCTGTTGCTGCACATTCTACAGGACGTTGTTCTACTTTGAAGGGGAAAAATGTTGTGGTAACAGGGGCAGGGACAATCGGGAATTTGGTGGCCCAGTTTGCCAAGGCTCGGGGCGCACGTAAAGTACTGATTACAGATATCAGTGATTATCGCTTAAACAAAGCTAAAGAGTGTGGCATCGATGGCGTATTGAATGTTGAGAAAGACTCTTTTAATGAGAAAATAAATAACTTTTTTTGGGGTGCTGGATTCCAGGTAGGATTCGAAGCTGCAGGCGTTCAGGCCTCACTGGATGTATTGCTTCAATACATCGAAAAGGGCAGTGAAATCATAAATCTTGGCGTATATGCACAAAATCCCCGGGTGAACATGTTCTACCTTGGAGAACATGAGCTAAAGTTAATTGGTTCGCTGATGTACTTACATGAAGATTACCTTGAGGCGGTGGATACAATTGCTTCAGGGAAGATTAGCCTTGCTCCTTTAATAACAAATCATTTTTCGTTTGATCAATATGATGATGCTTATCAATACATTGAAGAACAAAAAGATAAAATAATGAAAGTAATCATCGATTTATAGGTTATGGAAAGAAAATATAAAGTTGCTGGCGATTCTTTTACAGTCACTTTGGTAGCTAGTATTTTTAATAATAATTAATACAGATTACTAACAAATAGTTGTTTGAGTCTGGAACTAACATTAAATAATAGGAGAATTTTGTTATGAAAATTTTGGAAAAAATGAGATTAGATGGCAAGAAAGCTTTTGTTACAGGGGGAGCTCGTGGTATTGGGAAAAGTATTGCAACGGCTCTAACGGAAGCTGGTGCCGATGTAGCTGTTATAGATATCGATATTGAAGAAGCTCAGAAAACAGCTAATGAACTGAATAGAACTGGTACAAAAACGATGGCTATTCAGGCCGATGTTACCAACCAGACTGATATGGATGACATGATGATAAAAATTGTAAAAGAGTTTGGTCGTTTAGATATAGCCTTCTGCAATGCAGGGATATGCATGAATATATCAGCAGAGGAAATGACATTGGAACAATGGCTGAAAGTTATCAATATAAATCTCACAGGGGTTTTTCTATCAGCACAATCAGCCGGGAAGCAAATGATAAAACAGGGAACAGGCGGTTCAATTATCAATACGGCTTCCATGTCTGCCCACATTGTAAATGTTCCGCAACCACAATGTGCGTATAATGCCTCTAAAGCAGGTGTCATTCAACTTACCAAATCGATGGCTATTGAGTGGGCCACTAAAAATGTGAGGGTCAACAGCATCAGCCCCGGATATATTGGCACTGAGCTTACTTTAAATTCACCCGCACTTCAGCCCTTGATTAAACAATGGAACAATATGGCGCCTCTTCACCGGATGGGACGTCCTGATGAACTTCAGGGAATAGCTGTTTACCTTGCCAGTGATACCAGCAGTTTTACAACCGGATCTGATTTCATTATTGATGGGGCTTTTACTTGCTTCTAAAAAAATGCGGGCAACGGGATACTCCTGGTAGATTTATATCATGTGTACCTTTTAAGGAGGTAATGGTTTACTACCGTATCTTTCAGACTGTCTGCCTATAAATGGCTGGTTTACGAAGTCTTTATATATCTATCAGTTATAGAAAAAGAAGGTTCATCAATGATACTATCTCAGTATCAGTAATTTTCTTGATACTTCCTTCCTAAATAAACCCAGGCAATCAAATATTTTCCCACTCTGAGTCACTTTTAGGGTTATTAGTCCTCTTTAGAGGCTTATTAAGCCTATTCTTTTGTTATAGCTATCGTATTTTGGTAGCATGAAACAAGATCGTCCTGTATATGGTAAGTACTGTATCCTGAAAAGAGATGAACTTAGCCAGCTCCTTGTAATGGCAAGTGAAGAGGGTGCCAAAAGGGCAATGGAAAAATGCGGGACCTTATCACCATACATAACGCGCCAGGAGATCATAAAACAGATTGGAAGAACAGATTATGAAAAGCAATAAATAACGGCCAGCTTACACCGATAAAAAATAAAGGCAGGAATGCCAGAATAAGTGTATTGAGGAGTGAGTTTGACAGGTATGTAATGAACAGGTATTTAAAATAATGAGCAATGCAAGTATTTAAGAATAAATATTTCAAGATTCCTGTAGGGCTAATATTCAAAGTCCTGAAAAAAGGAAACTATGCTTGGATTTGTTTATATATTAATAATTAAAAGCGAAATGGAAAATTCAGTCACAATCAGGCCCAAGAGATTAATAAATATAATAGGTGAAATGACAGGTGTTTCAGAATGGGACATAAGAAATATTAGTAAAAATAATTATAATGTAGTTCTCGCGAGGAACTTATATTATTGGTTTTTAGTGGATCTAATAGGGTATAAAGAATCAGAAGTTGCACTTATTTTTCCATCTTCTGAGGAAGGAATATTTCAAGGAAAAAAAAGATTAAAATGGAATATCACGAGAATATTATTCTTCTTGAAATAATGGAAAAACTCATAAATATATTTAATAGCCATTATGTTATAGTGCCAAACTGCCCAAATAATATAACCGGATTTGAAGGAAAGTATGAATTATTATATCAGAAGGGTATAATACTCCCTGAATCCTAGACCAGAGGTTTAGTTAAAATTAATACATTAAATTTACTAAACCTATGACAAAACAATCAAGACGCAAATTTAGCGCGGAATTCAATGCCAAGGTTGCCTTAGAAGCCATAAAGAATGAAAAGACAATGGCCGAATTAGGTCATCAATTTGAGATAAATCCTGTGACTATTTCCAAGTGGAAGAATGAGTTTTTAGAAAGAATGGCTGTTATTTTTGAGAATGGAGCGAGCAAGACATCAACGGAAAGATCTCCGGACCTTGATCAACTTTATGCTCAGATAGGGCAGCTAAAAGTGGAGAATGACTTTTTAAAAAAAAGTGCAAGGAGACTGGGGATATCAGACAAAGAATGGAAATGATCAGACCAAATCACAATGCTCTTTCAATACGAAAGCATGCGATATTCTTTCTGTGCCCAGGAGTTCTTTATATTATCAGCCTGTTGAAGAAAAACCAGAGAATATCAAGATGATGCAAATAATGGATAAGCATCTTTTGAAGCACCCTACTGAGGGAGTTATATCAATGGTTGATATGCTAAAGGAAATGGGTTATCCTGTGGGTCCAAAGCGGATCAGGCGTCTTTTTAGGCTCATGGGGCATCAAACCTTATACCGCAAAAAGAATCTCACAAAAGGAGCTCTCAAGGAGTTTATTAAACCCTATCTGCTTCGCGGGTTAAAGATTACTCATGCCAACCAGTTATGGTGTACAGATATTACTTATATTCCCATGGCCAGAGGCTTTATGTACCTGACGGCTATTATCGATGTTTACAGTCGTAAAATAGTTGGCTGGGGCATCAGCAACAATATGAGCAAGCAATGGGTTCTGAACGTATTAATGGATGCTATAACGAGGTATGGTAAACCAGAGATCATCAACACTGACCAGGGATCTCAGTACACCAGCTTTGTCTGGACACATTATCTGGAAGAACAAGGAATAAAAATATCCATGGATAGTAAGGGAAGAGCCGTAGACAATATCTGGATCGAAAGGTTCTGGAAAAGTATCAAATACAATTACATTTATTTAAACCCTTCGGACAATGGCTTAGAACTTTTTGAAGGAGTCAGAGAGTATATCGAATATTATAACCAGAAAAAACACCAAACAATAAGAAAGAAACCCAATGAAGCGTACCAGGAATCAATTAGAAATAATGCGGCTTAAAACAGATAAATATTTAACTTAACAAGCTACTCCTTTGGTACAGGAAATGGAGAGTATTATACTCTATAGCAAATTTTATGAGTGTAATATCTTATTTGAAGTAATGTTTTTTACAACATAAAAGACCAATTAATTATTATATGTAAAGTCTATTGCTTTAATATGTTATCACCTTAACATCTAATCCGATTAACTTATTATGGAAATTTGATCTTGGTATATTTAAGGCTTATGTGTAATTTGAAGCCTTAATCAAGTCTGATCCTGAATCAGTTTTAAAGGGGGAAAATAAGCTAAATGAAGGAAAAGAGAAGAATCAGGTCTCTTGCCATAGGAATTTCTCAAGGTGATGAGAAAGCCTTTAAAGAGATCTATTATATCTATTTTGAAAGATTATGGAGATTTGCCTGTGAATACGTTATTGACAAGGGTGAAGCCGAAAACATAGTGCAAAACTGTTTCCTCAAACTGTGGGAAAGGAGAGATGGAATTGATGAAGATTTCCATATTTCTGCATGGCTCTTTACCGTTGTTAAGCATGACTGTCTGTCCTTTATCTCACATAAGAATATTGTGGCTAAAAAATCAGATGATCTTATTTTCAGGGAACTAAAAGCAAACTACGACTCGCTAACTAATCTTGAATTTTCAAAGAGCACATTGTTTGAGATCAAAGATTTAGTCGAATCAGCTCTTGAAAAATTAAACCCTAATTGCAGGAAAGTATTTGAGTTAAGTCGATATAAAAATAAAAGGCATAAGGAAATTGCAGAGGAACTTGGATTATCTGAAAAATCTGTGGAAGCCCATATAACAACTGCTCTTAGTAAATTGAGAATAACATTGAGGGACTATCTTAATCCTAAATAGGATGTTGGTCTTTTCAATGATAAATATCCATTGATGTATAATCAATCTCATCTTCAATATTAAATAGAAATCATTAATTTTCCGTTAGGGATTTTCAGACCTGACAAGTTACATATATATATATTGATATGAAGAAGGAAAAATTATTAGGATTTATTCGCCACGAGTTGACGGATATTGAGAAAGAAGAAGTCTTAAACTGGATAGAAGCTACGGAACAGAACAGGGCTGAATACATTTCCCTCAAGAATACTTGGAGCTTAAGTCAGGTATCAGAAGATGCAAAAGGTAATATGCACATAAAAAAATACAGGGAGCTCCGAAGGAAGATAAGACCATCCAGGTTACAAATAGCTAACAGGCTAACGAGGTATGCTGCTGCTTTTATAATAGTTGCAGCTACAGGTTTCCTTTTAAGCCAGTTAGTCCTAAACAAGCAGAGTAAGACCGGTGCTTACGAATATAATGTTCCTGATGGTCAGTTTTCGAACATGACATTAGCAGATGGTACCAAAGTGCATCTTAACTCAGGAAGCACCTTGAGTTTTGGCTTGGATTATCCCAGAAAAAACAGGGAGGTCGTTCTAACCGGTGAAGCATTCTTTGAGGTAGCCAAAGGGAACAAAAATTCTTTTACAGTAAAAACATCATTAATTGATGTTATCGCTACTGGTACAAGTTTCAATATAAAATCTTATCCGGAAATGGAGCATATCAATGTAACTCTCGTATCAGGTAAGGTCAGCCTGAAGTGTAGTGGAAAGGATGTCGCTAACCTTATAGAAGGGCAGAACTTTAAACTTGAAAGAGAGTCAGGGAGGACCAAAATAACGAAGGTTAATACTGCTGAATATACATCCTGGATTGATGGTGTAGCAACTTTCAGAAACGAGAGGCTCGAAGAGATAGCAAAACTACTGGAAAGATGGTATGATGTAGATATCCTATTTGCACAGGAAAGTCTCAAAGATATTTTACTAACAGGTACAATATTGAAAGACAAACCTATAGATTACATCATAGAGTCATTGGAAATTGCGTCCGATATCCAATTTTCAATTTTAAGACATGAAGATAAAGCTGATTCTATAATATTAACGTCCCAAAAATAATGTGCCTATGAAAAGATTTTAAAAAACCGGGAAATAGTGACGTATTCCCCGGTCAGTTTTCAGCAGCCGGAACGTATTAAGGCTTCCGGCCAATTCAACCTTCATATGAAGGAAGTTAAACCAAAAACAACTAAAGGTATGAAAAAAAAACTAAACCTTCACCGCTCTCTTATCAGAGCAATTAAACTGCTGTTAATAATGAAGTTACTGTATTTTCTTT
>CAZSJH010000164.1:0-1965 GCA_964607105.1 uncultured Rikenellaceae bacterium
AGCCGGAGGCAAATTAAAAGAAGCCGGTACAACGCATTGGCTTGAACCCAATATAGGTGCAACCAACGAAACCAGCTTTACGGCCCTTCCAAATGGTGTCCGTGATGAGGATGGAGGATTCTGGGGCCTTGAAGAATGGGGAACCTGGTGGAGCGCTACAGAGTACAGTACCGATTCCGCCATGATCTATATGTTGTACTACAATTACAGCGATCTTTACCATACCTACCGCGATAAGAATTTTGGTTTTTCTATTCGTTGCGTAAAGGATTAAATAATATTCCTGACTTTATACATGGCAGACGCCTAAACCTGTAAAATAGTGAATACAGCTAAAGAGGCGCAATGCCCTGCGCCTCTACGTTATTAATTATTGTAATGTTATTGCAAGATTCCCTTCAGACGCCATGCCTGGAGTCTCTGCTTCCCTGCTCCCTGCTCCCTGCTACTCCAGTCCCAGCACTTCCTTTCCTTGCTTGAAAACTATATCAACCGGTATCCCTGCCTCATTCACCCGGTCGAGGTCACTACGCAACTGTTCGGTCATAACACCATCATTCCCGATCCATTCTTTTGCAGCCTCATAGTCTCCGTCACCCTGTACTGTCAGTATCTTTTCAACCAGGGACACCACTGCTGCTTTCATCTCCTCAAAATTGACCATATAGGTACCGTTATCCTGGTAAACAAAGGCACCATTGTCAGCAAAATATTTCATATTAAGCATATTGGCCTTACCATGGGCGCTGGCGGCACCAAAGCGGCTTGAACGGAAGATCCCTGCAAAGAAGGTGACGTAATTATTCATCACCTCACCGCTGGTGATCTCACCCATCTCGTACAGTTTTGTAACAAGGTAAAGGCCCATGATATCTGCTTTGGCCTCCTCAAGCGCTGAATATTGCTCCTTAAGTGCTTCCCTTACCGTTCCCTGTCCATTGATTGTGTTCTTTATCCCCATTCCATGTGATACCTCGTGGAATGTTGTGTTTTCGAAGAAAGCATCAAAGGTGATATACTGGCGCTGGCTCTCGTCTATCATCATATTGGCAATGGGAACCAGTATCTTGTTAAATTTTGCTTCCATGGCGTTTTTCAGCTGCAGCTTACGGCTTCCTACGGCCAGGTGTATCTCGGGGTCATTGGGCAGGTTTATAGCTATTGTCTTGCTGCCTGCATTACAATCACCAGCATAATAAAGTGCATAATAAACATTCATGTCGGCATCTGTTCCCGGTGTTTCAGATTTGTATTCCTCCGCAACGGGCAGGCCTGCCTGCAGGTCAGGCAGCATGTCATTGAATTTGACAAGCCTGGCACTCCATTCGGGATCTTTTACCAGGACGAATGATTCATGTGCAGCCTTGTATCCAAACAGTCCATCCTCGTAGTTCTCAATGGGGCCAACAACAAAGTCGATATTTGATTCCTTCATCTCCATCCATGCAAAATCGCTTGGCTGGTAAACATTTGTAAGCAAAGCCTCTGCACGTGCATTTAGGTAATTCTTCAAACCCTCATCCTCAGCCAGGTCAGCTGCCTGACGAATAAGTTCAGCTGCCTTTTCATGTTTTTCCTTATAAGCCTCTGAATAAGGAATGGTTATAAGGCTCCCTTCGGTATCACGTCGTACCAGTGTATATAAGCTCGTTTTATCAGGATTATCCCATGCTTCGAATTCCTCCACAGTCATATCCTCGGGGTAAAACTGTGCCATGGGTGGTTTGGGTCCGACACCGGGTATAAAAGGTTCATTGTTATCGAGCCTGTCCCATGGACCGTAATGGATCAGGGCATATTCCTTGGCATATTCACTTTCAATGCTGTTCAGGAGTTCTTCCTTATCACCGTAAGCCTGCATCCAGTATATATCGTTCATAATGCTTGCCGCATCTATCAGAATACCTATTATCTCCCTTTCACTGCTGCTTAACCAGCTGAGGTCTGTTGTCAGTGTAAACTCTT
>CAZSJH010000164.1:1975-6915 GCA_964607105.1 uncultured Rikenellaceae bacterium
TCAAATTGAGCAAGTTTTGCTTTCATCTCCTCATCGTATTGATTCACTTTTGTAACACAGCCTGTCATTATTACAACAAGTAGTATGACCAGCATGTTTATTAAACGTGTTTTCATAGTTTTTTAAGGTTTTTCGGTTATGATCGCAAGGTAATAAATTTATGAGAGTTTAAGTGGTTTAAGAGTTGATAAGTTTAGTGGTTTAGTGGTTTAGAGGGACTCCTTTCGGTCCGGCGCTGGTAAGCGATTCAGGTTGCATACCATAAGGTAAGGATTCTATTATGCAACTTACGGAGAGCAAACGGATACCTTTAACCTGGGTCTTGCTAGTAGCATGCAATAATGAGAGACTAGTTTACGGGCTCTGGGAAGCATGAAATAATTGTATGTTTATTTCATGCGCTTTTATCCTTTTTTTGGCAAGGTCGTAACCTTACCGTCAGGGTCTGTTACAGTGCCTTTACCCGAAATATAATAATAACCCTTTTTTCTATCTACCATAAATTTCAAAGGTTCACTGGCGTCGCTATTAAAAGTAAAGCCATATAATGACACTGTACCAATAAATTGATGTGACAATCCATGACACCAAATAGACGGGAAACCGTCCTTAAGCATTTGTGCCTGTATATCACTTTGTGCTTTAACCTGAACCTCACCATAATTCATAGAAATTTCATATGTCCCTTCTGCATCACAAATATCTGTTGCCTGAAAATCATCATTCTTAATGGTGAATGTGCCTGAACCGCAACCAGACAAATTGGCTGCAGCGATAGTAAAAAGAACAATCCTAAATAACTTTTTCATATTTCTTAATATTGTCATTTTGTGTTACTATTATTTTCCAAATACTATTCCAATGTTAACAGTTATGTATGATACAGAATTGAACCAGGTTTGAGTAGTAACACTACCACCATATTGAGAGTATGCGGTAAACTGTTGCGTAGTCCCACCAAAAACTTTGTTATATACCATTGAAATATCAATCTTCATGCTTTTCCCTATCAATGGAATTTGTAATCCAATACCAGGTGAAACTCCCCAATCTCCTTCTTCAAAACCGGCAGAAGGGAAATAATAGCCACCCAGAGCCGCAAGATAGAACCTGTTATTTTTAATATTAATAAAGTACTGAAGTCCGGTGGTTACCGGTATAAATGCCAGATCGCTTTCATACTCGGCATTTGTTTGGATATCTACCATTACTGTTTGAGTCCCAAATTTATTAAGAGCAGCAGACAGGTTCCACGATAAATTTTGAGTTATGTCAAAGCTATAACCAATTTTACCACTTAAGAAGCCCCAGCTTGCGTGGTCTTTTAAATCTGAAACTGGGAGGACCGGTGAGAATGACAAAGACAAGTGTGATCTTTGAGCATTGAGAGTTGATGATCCAACTAATAATAATATTACACCAATAATTAGGGAAGTCAATTTTATTGATTTCATTATTGTAAGTTTAAAAAAAAATATTATGATTTAAAATCTAATCTTTCAAACAGCGCACAGAAAATCCAACCTCTTTTGTATAGTTAAGTCTTTTCACAGTGTTCTCACTGTAAACCATGCTCCAGCCCCATGCACCGTCCGCAAAACCCTCTGTGGTCGACCAATAGTAGCCATAGTCTCCCATTGCTGCGTATGGCCCATACCACTGGCGCTGTCCGCCGGGTAGAGCAGAAAAAAGACATTCGTTAGTGCTGTTATTCGGACTTTTCCAGTGTGTTGTTCCGGCTTCTTTCAACTTTCCACCGGCATTATTTTCACCGCCCAGGTTTGAAATCAGAGTTGCCCATTCGTCGTCGGAAGGAGCATGCCAGCCTGTTGGACATAGATGGCGACTATCTGATACAGCATACCAGTTGTAAAGCTTACCATACGTGCTATTATATGAATTATTATCATCATAAATTGCACAGGCGCCCGAAGAAGTATTTGACCACTCATTTTCATTTAATCCAGTCAGAAGTAGATCACCATTACGGTACTTTGTAGTCTTCAGGTTTTCAGTTATCCATGTCTGATTCTCTATAGTCACGGCATCATATACGTTACCATCGATATCAGTTACAGCTGCATATTCAATAGTAGGTTTGTTTTCCTCTTTCTCACACGAGGTTATAGACATAAATGCTATAGCCAGAATAATAATTAGTCTCAATCTAGAATTCATTTTTTTTTGTCGGGTTAATAGTCTGGTTAAATCGAAGAATAGTATTATATAATAATTTCCCAAATAGATCACCTTAAAAGAAAGGTTGGAGAGAGTCAAAAAGTTAACCAAAGTTACAAATCAAAGTAATACAAGGCAACTAATTATATTGGTAAAATAAGAGAAGTTTCTTAAACTCTCATTATATGCTAACTATTTGTAATTTAAACCCTTGAGCTTAACACTTAAATGATGCGATTTCATGTTTCACATTCCAGGGACTAGCCCCCCCAGCGCTCTGCCTTCCCGCCTAAGCCTTGCCGTAGGCGGGACCTCTGCCCCGTCAACCTTAGCTCCGGGTATTTGGGGTGAAGACGGAGGCCCTGTGCTCTGTACTCTGTGCTCTTTGCCTTTATCCTCGCAGGGATAATGTATTACCTGACCAGGATCTTTTAGAGAAAAATCATACATTAAGCGAGATTCTGAATAAATCATTAACTTTATTCCCATCAATATAATTAATCACAAATAAACTACGCTATGAAAAGAACATACCCTGAAAAAAGGATACACTTTCTTTTGATCCTTTTTGGATTAATTATTTCAGTGTCATCATGTACTGAAAAAGAACCTTCCAGCTGCATCATATGGAAGACAGAAATAAATGGCTCAACATTTTACCTGGCCGGATCAATACACACCGCAAAAGAAGCATTTTATCCACTGCCGGATGTATATACTGATAACTATAAGAAAGCCGATAAGGTAATTATGGAACTGGAAAAAGGTTTTGATGAAATTGAACAGGATATTTTTAATTATGCACAAAAAGATACACTGGCTCCGGATGATTATCTTAACAAGCACCTTAAGCCTGAAAGCATTGATATGCTCAGACAGATAATTGAGGAGGATAAACTGGAAAAATATTTTAAATATGAAGGATGGCTTCTGAACATGACTATTTCAGGAATGAAATCAAAGCTCATTGGTTACGATCCTTTGTTGGCCATAGATTTGTATTTCCATAACCTGGCAACAAAAGACAACAAAGAAATTATAGGGCTTGACGACATCAAAACACAGCTCGCCCTGTTCGATTTTGATACCCCATTGTCAGCGCAAATCCAGGTGCTGGAGAACGCGGTTAGAGTTATGCAGTCACAGGCAGAAAAAGAGGTCCCATTATATGAATCTTATTTTTCTAACAACCTCTCAATGTTTGAAGAAGAATTCCTCAAGAGTATGGATCTGACCAATCCTCAGGTTAAACAGGCTTCTGATCAGGTATTTGCCAGCAGGAACAAAAGCTGGGTGGATAAATTCGAAAAACTGGCTGAAGAGAAGCCTGCAACATATTTTGTACTCGTAGGTTCCGGTCATTATTTTGGTCCCGATAATGTAAGGGAACTCCTTGAACAAAAAGGGTATACAGTAGAAAAGATTTAATATAGTATCCCCCTTTGCAGGGGGTTAGGGGATGTCAGCATTGTTTTTTTAGAAGTATAGGGGTTGAGGGTTTAGAGCTTGTTGAACTGTCCCGAAAAAGCAAATGCTTTTTCGAGGATCCTCGAATCGAAGATTCGGGATTGAACTGTTTATTCGTTGAAACGGGTTTTTAAGATAACTTTTCTCCCATTCCCCCTTTTCTGCCATTCCTGGTTTGCTTCTTCATAAACCCGGCTTGCTTCAATATTTATTTACCTTTATACTAAAAACAATGATAAAACAGAGGAGCGATAACGAGCAGCCCCTGGCAACAATTGAATGGGGATGGGAATATCATCATCTCGGTGTCCCGACAGATAAAAAGATGCCCGGTGAAAAATATTTACCTCAGTTTAAAATTTTTGTATCGGGTTTCAGCACCAGCCCCTTTGGTATAGAATGGATGAGGTTTGAAAAGGACTGCCCGGTGGATATGCTTATACAGACTGTCCCCCACCTGGCCTTTGTTGTTAAGGATCTTGATTATGAACTTGCCACACGTGGTTTCAGGGTGATCTCGGAACCAAACCATCCCTCAGAAGGTGTCAGGGTAGCCATAATTGAATATAATGGCGCTCCCATAGAATTAATGGAGTTTAACACAGATTAACTAAATTGCATGTTGTTTATAAACTTTATTCAACTTTATTCAACTCTTTCAACTCTTATAGAAATGTTCGGAGCAATAATAGGCGACATAGCCGGATCGACATAAACCATCTTTGCCATTCATTAAAAATCCAGTAAATGAAACAAGGAAAAACATTACTTCTTATTGACGCAATTATTAACCTGTTTCTTGGAGTTGTATTATTGGCATATTCAGAGCCGGTTATAAAAATATTCGGGTTACCGGAATCTGATATGAGCTTTTATCCAAATATCCTGGGAGCAATCTTATTTGGAATTGGAATAGCCCTTCTTATAGAATACAGAAGAACAGGTAGATTTATCGGATTGGGACTTGGTGGTGCTATAAGCATTAATCTGATGGGTGGTATTGTTTTATTTCTCTGGCTTGTATTTGGAAACTTAAATATTCCTGCCCATGGAAAAATCATATTATGGATTCTGGATATAGTTCTGATCGGAATCAGTTCCCTGGAATTGATTGCTTATATTAGTAAGAAACAAACTTAAATAAAAGCTATGCGATAATGCACTCTATCAAGCATAGCCACTCAAAACTTTTACCGCCAGCAAACATTCTAACAGATAACTGAAATGTAAAGAAATGACATACTCAAAATCGATAGCGCTTTTAGTCCTTTTATGGCTAACATGCATGCAATCAT
>CAZSJH010000165.1:0-6902 GCA_964607105.1 uncultured Rikenellaceae bacterium
GTTCTTTTGCTAACACTGCCGTTAATGATTATTCCAATAAATATTTCACATCAAAAGTAAGGAAAAAAATACTTATTGTTGTTTAATTCATATCTTATATGAAAATTTGCATGAGAAGAATGAGTTATGACAAGATTAAGCGTAAATATTAATAAAATAGCCACCATAAGAAATGCCAGGGGAGGCAATATTCCGGATGTGCATAAGGCAGCAATTGAGTGTGAACGGTATGGTGCCGACGGGATAACAGTACATCCAAGGCCAGATGAAAGGCATATAAGCTACAAGGATGTAAGGACTATCAGGCCAGACATAACAACAGAATTCAATATAGAGGGATACCCCTCTGACAGGTTTATCAAACTGGTTTGTGAGGTTAAGCCCGACCAGGTTACGCTTGTCCCTGACTCACCAGATGCCCTGACCTCTAATGCAGGATGGGATACATTGAAATATGCGGATTTTCTCAAAGACGTGATCGGTATATTTAAGGATAAAGGTATACGAACTTCCATATTTATAGATACCAATATCCCCAGGATTGAAGCCGCAGTAAATACAGATTGTGAGAGGGTTGAACTGTACACCGAACCATATGCTTCAACATTCCCTCTGAACCCTGAAAAAGCAATTGCCCCATTTATAAGGGCTGCTGAAGCAGCAAGGGATCTGGGCATGGACATTAATGCCGGACATGACCTTAACATGGATAACCTGGAATATTTCTCTGAAAATATACCGTGGATCAAAGAAGTATCAATAGGACATGCCCTTATATCCGATGCCCTGTATTATGGACTTCAGAATACAATAGGTATGTACAAAAGGCTTCTGGTAAAACAATAATTCGTATTAGTAGCTATGCAACTATTTTACCGTGAATACGGTGAGGGCTATCCCATTGTCATCCTTCATGGTTTATATGGTTCATCGGATAATTGGGTATCAATTGCCAGCGAGTTGTCTGATGATTACAGGATAATATTACCTGACCAGAGAAACCATGGAAAATCACCTCACAATACCACACATACCTATCATTCAATGAGTGAAGACCTGTTTGAACTGGTACAAAGGCTTGATATAAGTAATTTTGTACTTGTTGGTCACAGCATGGGTGGCAAAACAGCCTCGTTCTTTGCCGGGCAACGGCCTGATATGTTGTCAGGTCTGGTTGTTATAGACATTACGCCCTTCAGAACCGATGCCAAGCAGATAGTATCAGAAAGCCTTCACAGGAAAATTCTTGAAAAAATGACGGAAACTGACCCTTCAACTCTGGAGAACCGTGAAGAAGCCTTCAGGATATTCAGTGATATAACACCGTCGGTGAAGGTCAGGAATTTCTTGCTTAAGAACCTGAAAAGGAACAATAAAGGAAATTTTGAATGGAAGCTCAATCCACTGAACCTGTTTAGTAACCTTGAAAATATATTTGACGGGATGGAAATACCTGAACCGGGGGAAAATGAGCCCATAAGGGGCTTCCCGGTTTACTTCCTCAGGGCAATGGATTCTGATTATATCAATGAAAAGGATTATGATCCAATACGAAGAGTATTCCCTGCCGCCGAAATTATTGAGGTGCCTGAATCAAACCACTGGATTCATGCAGAGAAACCTGAACTGATAATAAAGCTTATAAGGGATAATTTCCCCGTTAATCACTGAATACAGTAACAGATTCTATCCTTTCCGGGGGAATTGTTTTATTATTCCTGAATTTAAGAAAAACCTGAGTAAGGGCTATCACATCTTTCTCGCAATACCTGGCAATCCTCTCAATATTGTTTTCAACATAGTAAATATCAGCAACCATTGAACCATCAATATCATCCTTGGGAGTGCTGATCCCCATCAGCCCTGTAAGAAGCTCCAGTGACGTGTAGTTTTTATAATCACCAAATTTCCATAGTTCCATGGTATCAAGCAGGCTGATCTCCCATGGCTTCTTCCCGGCATTATCAAGTATTGCAGGAATCCTTAAATTATTGATTACCATTCGCCTGGCAATATAAGGATAATCAAATTCCTTCCCGTTATGTGCACATAGCATTGCGTCCTTACCAGAACTGAAATTATTGAGCATCACTGAAAAATCTTCAAGCAGATTTTTCTCATCATGCTTATAAAATGATTTTAGTCTCAGGGACATATTATTCTCCTTACCGGCAATGAAACCAACCGATATACAGATTATTTTTCCAAATTCAGCATATATGCCTGCCCTTGTAAAAACATCACCGGCATCCTGTTCCTCAGTCCTGAAATAAGCTGACTTCTTCTCCCATAGCACCTTGAAAACAGGACTCAGTTCATCAAAGGATGGAACCATGGGGACAGTTTCAATATCAAGAAATAAGATTCTTGAAGGAGTGATATCGTTAAGCAGTTTCATAGTATGCAGAATTAAATTAGGTTAAGGCTAAGGCTGTTTCAGCCTGGAATATTTTGTGAGTTTAAATATTTTTCAACTGCCGATGCAAGCATTTCTATTGCGACCTTATTTTCTCCGCCCCTGGGAATAATAATGTCAGCATACCTTTTTGTAGGCTCAATAAACTGCAGGTGTGAAGGTTTAACTGTATCATAATATCTCTCCAAAACCTTTTCTATGTTACGACCCCTCTCTTCTATATCCCTTCTGATAACACGTGCCAGTCTGTCATCGGGATCAGCATCAACATAAGCTTTAATATGCATTTTACTCCTCAGCTCCGCATCTGTCAGAACAAGTATACCTTCAATTATTATGACTCTCGCAGGTTCAACCGGGATAAAAACATCATCCCTTGTACACATTATATATGAATACTGCGGCATCTTCACGGTATGTCCACGGGAGAGGTCATCTATATGTTTATTCAGCAGGCTGAATTCAATGGAACCGGGGTGGTCGAAATTGATCTTCTGCCTTTCTTCAAGGGGCAAATGACTGTTGTCCCTGTAATAAGCATCCTGCGGTATCATGATCACATTTTCATCACCAAGAAGATCTATGACCTTCCTGGTAACTGTAGTCTTACCTGATCCTGTACCACCGGCGATTCCTACTATCAACATATTTTATTACTTTTGCCATCAATAATTTAATCAAAAATACTAATTTCTCTTAATGATTAAGCATATCACTCCTCTATGACTAAATTATACCCCCTGAAATTTTTACCCATACTGAAAGAAAGAGTGTGGGGTGGCAGCAGGTTAACGAAAAATTATGGTAAGAATGCACCTGAAGTGACAAAAATAGGTGAAAGCTGGGAACTGTCAGGTGTACAGGGTGACATTTCCATTGTAGCAAACGGCTTTCTCGAAGGTAACAACCTTGAAGAAATAACGGAAGTATATATGGGAGACCTTGTGGGTGAAAAAATCTTTGAAAGATTCGGCAGGGAATTCCCTCTGCTAATAAAACTTATTGATGCCAATGAAGATCTTTCGATACAGGTTCACCCTCCTGATGAGCTAGCAAGAGAAAGACATCATGCATACGGGAAGACAGAAATGTGGTATGTCCTCGAAGCCGACCCTAATGCAAAAATATTTACAGGGTTTAAGCAGGAAATGACAAAGGAATCATTTATAAAAGCCCTGGAAAGAGGTGACATTGCAGAAAAACTTAATATAGAAAAGCCTGTACCGGGGGATGTTTTTTTTCTGCCCGCTGGACGTATTCATGCAATAGGCAAAGGTGTTATCCTCGCAGAGATACAACAAACATCAGATATAACCTACAGGATTTGGGACTGGAACAGGAACGGCCTTGATGGTAAACCTCGTGAACTGCATGCCGAACTGTCAGTGGATGCCATTGATTATAATATTTATGACTCATATAAAGCGCGGACTGAGACCAAACCAAACGGAACAGTTAATCTTATTGATTGTAATTATTTTACCACCAATATTATTAACCTTGACAAGGATATGATCAAGGATTATTCGTTGACTGACAATTTTATAATTTACGTCTGTATTGACGGGAATGCCGAACTGGAATGGGAAGATGGACGTGTGAACCTTATACAGGGTGAAACAGTCCTTATACCGGCTATAATGGAAAGGATAGATATCAGACCACTTATGGCTACGAAAATACTGGAGGTATATATAAGATAAGTAAGCATATTATGAGTTATATAATCAGAACAAGAATGAAGAACAGGATTGTATTCATGGCAATGGCCTTAATAATGGTAGTATCCTGCCAGGGTCCAGATACCAACAGGGAAGCCAGGGAAGATGACGGAGAAACTGAAAATGATGCACAGGTCAAAAAATATTATAACGAGGGAAAGCTTGTGAAGGAAGTTACATTTATTAACGACGTTAGAAACGGTATATGCCGCAACTATTACGATGATGGCAGGCTTAAAAGAACGATATGGTATGAGAACGGACTAAAGGAAGACACTGCCAAATGGTATTACCGGGAAGGGAAAGTATACCGTGCCACTCCTTATAAGAATGATAGAATACACGGAATACAGACAAAATATTACAAGACAGGAAAGGTGCAGGCTACTATTCCCTATAAAAACGGACTCAGGCTTCAGGGTTTAAAAGAATACCTGCCTGACAGCAGGGATGCTGAAAAATATCCCACAATAAACCATACCATAAAAGACATGACTGACACTGAATCAGGTGTAGTTAGAATATTTACACAGCTCAGTAATGAATCTGTCAATGTAAGATTCTACAGGGGTTCACTGGTTGACGGAGCCTTCGACCCTGAAAAATGCAGGGATATAACAGCATCTTCCGGCATGGGCTTCACAGAACTTAAGACTGACAATGAAAGAGGGAAAGGATATGTTGACATTATTGCATTGTACTCGACCAGGTTCAGGAACCAGAAGATAATATGCAAACGAATTAAGCTACCTTATAACAATCTTTACTGATGAGTATTCTGCTTCCTGAGAGAAAAGAACTTGGACTCAAAACAAGGGTCAAGGATACCGACACTGCGAAGGTTTACGGATCGGGCCTGCTGGATGTATACTCAACCCCTGCAATGGTTGCATTTATGGAAAAAACATCAATGCAACTTGTACAGCCATACCTCGAGGAGGGTTATGGTACAGTAGGTATATCACTGGATATAAAGCATATGAAAGCTGTACCTGTTGGAGAAGAGATTGAATGCACGAGCCAGCTTACCGGTATTGAAGGCAATATACTCACCTTTGAAGTGAAAGTAGTACATAAATCAGACATAGTGGGTGAAGGACTGCATTCGAGATACATAATTGAAGAGAGTAGGTTTCTTCAAAAAATAAGCAAATGATCATACGGTCAGCCATATTTATTAAAAGCAGCACAAAGATTCAAGACTGCCCCGTTGCTGACAGGGCAGAATATGCTTTTACGGGAAGGTCGAATGTTGGCAAGTCGTCACTTATAAACATGCTTGCCGGTAGAAAAAAACTCGCGAAAATATCATCCACCCCCGGAAAAACACAGACTATTAATCATTTTGTCATAAATGAAAGCTGGTACCTTACCGACCTGCCCGGTTACGGTTATGCAAAAGCGTCAAAATCTTCGCGTAAACACTGGGAAGGATTTACGGGCGAGTACATAACAAAGAGAGAAAACCTTATTTCCCTTTTCGTATTGATTGATGCCAGGCATGAACCTCATAAGTCAGATTATGAGTTTATGAATTTTCTTGGCTTACATGGTATACCTTTTGTACGGATCTTTACCAAAGTGGATAAGCAGGACAGTAACAGGTTAACCAAAATAATGGCTGTTCACGATAATCTTATGCTGGAAACCTGGGAAAGTCTTCCCCCGACATTCATCAGCTCAGCCATCACGGGGAAAGGTCGTGAAGAGATATTAAAATATATAGAGGAAACAATAATTTTTTTTGAAAAGCAGCCTTAAGGTAAATATGATTTTTGTAGTTTTGCTAATATCATAAAACCTGTGTCTAAAACCGAAATCGCCTAATATGAACGGAAAATCCCCCTTGAAGATATTCTCCTGCCGCGCTTCACGATATATTGCAGAAAATATAGCTAAACACCTTGGAGTAAGACTTGGAGAAAGCAGTGTAACAGAGTTCAGTGACGGTGAATTCCAGCCACGTATAGATGAGTCAGTGAGAGGATGCTCTGTATTCATTGTCCAGTCTACTTTCCCACCGGCCGAAAACCTTCTGGAACTGTTACTGATGATCGATGCAGCCAAAAGGGCTTCTGCCTACAAGGTTATTGCTGTAATACCTTATTTCGGATTTGCCCGCCAGGACAGGAAAGACAGGCCCAGGGTATCAATTGGGGCAAAAGTAGTTGCTGACCTGCTTGAATCAGTCGGGGTCGACAGGGTGATGACACTTGACCTTCATGCTGACCAGATACAGGGTTTCTTCAATGTTCCGGTTGACCACCTTTACGCTTCATTCCTGTTTGCCGATTACATTAAGGAAATGAACCTGGACCATGTCACTATTTCAGCACCCGACATGGGTGGGTCAAAAAGGGCAAATGCTTATTCACGACACCTGCAATCAGAAATGGTACTTTCCTATAAACTCAGAAAGAAACCAAATGTGGTGGAGGAAATATCAATAATAGGCGAAGTAAGAGACAGAAACGTCATTATTATTGACGACATGGTTGATACTGCAGGCACCCTTACTCTTGCCGCACAGATAATAAAAGACAACGGTGCACTAAGCATCCATGCATTTGCCACACATCCTATCCTGTCAGGACCTGCTTATGAAAGAATAGAAAAATCACCAATTGAAAAGCTTGTTGTTACCGATTCAATACCTAACGTAAAATCCTCACCTAAGATTGAGGTGCTCTCCGTTGCCAAACTATTTGCCGAAACAATAGATGCTGTATACCATAACGAGTCTATTAGTACGGGCTTTGTTTTTT
>CAZSJH010000166.1:0-6886 GCA_964607105.1 uncultured Rikenellaceae bacterium
TTGATTTGGAAGTACCTGTGGTGATACCCATCATTCCTGCGATCTCTTTGTGTGAATAACCTTCAATCGCATAAAGGTTGAATACCATCCTGTACCTGGGCGGCAGATCATGAACCAGTTTGATGAGGTCCGCGGCCGATAATTTCTCAAAAACTTCCTCGTAATGTATATCATCCATATTAACGACCTGATCTGTAATGGGATACAAATGCAGCTGGCTGCGGTACCGTTCAAGTGCTGTATTGATCATGATTCTGCGTATCCATCCCTCAAATGAGCCCTTGCCTTCGAACTGATCCAGCTTACCGTAGACCTTGATAAATCCTTCCTGCAAAATATCGCAGGCATCATCGTAATTATCAGCATATTGAAGACACAGACCAAACATTCGTGACGAGAACAAACTGTATAATCGTTCCTGGCATTTCCTGTCATCCTTCAGGCAGCCTTGAATTATATTGTCATGCTGGTCCACCAACTATTTCCGTGAGATGTTGACAGTTAAAGTTACTACAATCTGGTGGACAAAAATTCTGCCACAATCACTGACACAATTCAACATTAAGATGAATATTTACAGGCAAGGGTTGCGTGAAAGGCTTTGTTAAACGGAATGCTTTGAGAAAGCCTTGTCTCTGCTATAGATGAATTACCTCACCGTAGGCTGCGGCGGAAGCCTCCATGATGGCTTCTGACATGGTGGGGTGAGGATGAACAGATTTTATTATTTCATGTGCTGTTGTCTCCAGCTTCCTTGCCACAACAATTTCGGATATCATTTCAGTTACCCCCGCCCCTATCATGTGGGCTCCCAGGAGTTCCCCATATTTTGCATCAAAAATAAGCTTCACAAATCCTTCTTTGGCCCCTTCGGCTGATGCCTTGCCACTGGCGGTAAAAGGAAATTTCCCCACCTTTATCTCGTAACCTTTCTCAATGGCTGCCTCTTCTGTATAACCACATGATGCCACTTCGGGTGAGGTATATGTGCATGCCGGGATATTATTATAATCTAGCGCCTCAACTTCCTGTCCTGCAATCTTTTCCACACAGATAATTCCTTCGGCTGATGCCACATGTGCCAGAGCCGGACCCTGCACTATATCACCTATTGCATATACTCCATCAACGTTTGTCCTGTAATATTCATCAACGATAATTTTACCTTTCCCGGTTTTCACCCCTGCTTCCTCCAGTCCTATGTTTTCAATATTGGGTTTTACCCCGACGGCTGAGAGAACGATATCCGCTGTAATTTCCTCCATTCCCTTTTTTGTCTTAACACTGGCAACACATTTATCGCCACTGGTATCAACTGATTCAACACTTGAGCCTGTCATAACTTTAATCCCCGACTTCTTAAAAGAACGTTCGAGTTGCTTTGATACTTCCTTGTCCTCATTTGGTACAACAGCAGGAAGAAACTCCACCAGCGTCACCTCAGTCCCTATTGAATTGAAGAAACGCGCAAATTCACTTCCTATAGCACCTGAACCTATTACTATCATGGATTCCGGTTTCTCTTGAAGAGTCATTGCTTCACGGTAGCCAATTATTTTTCCCCCGTCAATTTTCACAGCGGGCAATTCACTGGCTCTCGCTCCTGTTGCAAGAATTATATGGTCAGCAATGAGTTCTTTTTTCTCCTCCTCAGTTTCTACTTCTACGACTCCCTTTTTCTTCAGCCTTCCAAAACCTTTCATGACTTCAATCTTATTCTTCTTAAAAAGATACTGAACACCCTTGCTCATCCCTTCGGCTACTGACCTGCTCCTTTGTACCATTTTCTCGATGCTTGCGCTGGCTTCCCCATCAATTATTACACCGTAGTCATCTGCATGCTTGACAAAGTCATATACTTTTGCACTTTTAAGCAGTGATTTTGTGGGAATGCATCCCCAGTTCAGGCATACCCCTCCAGGTTCGGCCTTTTCAATCACAGCAACATTCATTTTAAGCTGTGCAGCCCTGATTGCTGCTACATACCCTCCTGGTCCGGAGCCTATTACAATTAAATCGTATTTCATAATTTGTTTGTTACTTGTTAAATATTCTGAGTTGTTAAATCTTTATGGATTGATGAATTGATGGATTAATCCAATATTCCATAAATCTATCCTTCTAAGACGCGCCATGGCTCGTCTCTACTTTTATCTTTTTACTTTTATCTTTTGTCTTTCCTAAGCCTTACTTTATCCTCCTAAGCATGGCACGGTTCTGGAGAACCGCGCCAGCGGAGGAGGAGCCTTATCCTTTTTTTCGTCGTTTATCCTTCGTCTTTTGTCTTTTGTCTTTAAAATTAATCATCCTGCTGATAATCCACAGCAGCACCAGTGTAAAGATAATCGTTGCTCCCGTTGGAATATTGAGGTACCATGATGCCACCAGTCCTGACAGCATGCCAATTAATCCGGCCACTATAGAAATAATGATCATCTTACTGAAATTCTTTGTGAATAACAGGGCTATATTGGGGGGTATGGTAAGCAGAGAAAGCACCAGAACAACACCTGCAATCCTGATATTCAGCACTATTACCAGTGACACCAGAATGATGAGCAGGTATTTGAGCAAGTCAACCTTTGCAGAAAAAGTCCTGGCGTAAGCCTCATCGAAAGCTACATACAATATTAACCTGTAGTACCTGATAAAGAATAGCAGAAGTATTATAGCCAGAATTGCCAGGGCAATTAAGTCGGCATTTTGGATGGTAAGTATACTTCCAAAAAGGTAACTCATCAGGTCGGGAGTATATCCCGGTGTCAGGTAAACAAATATTATTCCTACAGCCATTCCGAAAGCCCAGAGGAAGCCTATGGCTGAATCCTGACTTACTTTCTGTCTTGATGCCATATACTGTATGCCCATGGCTGAAGCCACACCGAAACAAGCAGCTCCAAATACGGGGCTTATACCAATAAAATATGCTATTCCTATACCCCCGAAACTTGAATGTGTTATGCCGCCGGATAGAAAAACCATTTTTTTTGCAACTATATAAGACCCTGCTATGCCGGCTGTAATACTGCCAAAAACAACGGCAAGGAGGCTTTTCATTAAAAAATTATATTCAAAAAGAGCTTCAAACATATTAATGTTTCTTTAATACTGTATGTGGAACATCCCCATGTGCTATTAACTGTATGGGGCAATCATAGGCTTTTAACTGCTCGGTGGTAATGCGTCCTGAATCATGATAATGCAGCTTGCGGTTCACGCAGGCAAAACTCTTTACAAAAGCTGAAATAGTACCTACATCATGCGATACCATCATTATGGTGACCGTTTTATTCAGCTCCTTCAGCTTATCATAGAAGCCCTGTTCAAAACTGGTATCAACGAAATTCCCCGGCTCATCGAGAAGTAATAATTTAGGTGAGCCGATCAACGCCCTGCCAAGGTAGACCCTTTGCAATTCACCCCCGGAAAGCATATCCAGGGATTTGTTATGTAAGTGATAAATACCCAGTTCATTAAGCACATTATCTGCTTTTCCCCTGTCTTCCCCATTCATTTTTGCATTATGACCCTTGATTATCATAAGCCCTGATAACACTACATCTTTTACTGACACGGGAAAGTTGTTATCACCTTCAGCTATCTGGGGCAGGTATCCTATCTCGTTCCTGTTTATTTTATCCCTTTTGTATATTATCTCCCCTAAGGTGGTTTTTTTTAGACCCAGTATAACTTTCAATAGTGTGGTCTTGCCTCCACCATTAGGTCCGATAACCCCTATGAAGTCTCCTTCCCTTATACTGAGGTTAACATTCTCAAGGACCGGCTCGCCGTTATACGATGCACTTACGTTTTTCAGCTCAATTATTGTTGACATATATTTTAATTATTCCCTTTTCCCACAATATTTTCCGCAATATCCTTAACCGATTGTGCCCAGTCATGGCCCAGAGGATCCACTATTATTGTTTCCGCACCAATCTCTTTCCCAATAATGTCAGCATTTTTCCTGTCGAACTCGCGCTGGACAAATATTGCCTGTATATTTTTCTCCTTACCCATATCAATTAGCTTTCTGAGTTCTGATGGCGATGGCTCTTTGCCTTCCATCTCCACAGGTATCTGTTCAAGACCATAATCCAGGGCCAGGTAGGTTAAGGAAGGATGGTATATCATAAATGCCTTAATCCCTGCCTCCCTGAATAAAGTGTTCAGGTAATTATCTGTCTCCCGTATTATACTGTCCAGTTCAAGGTAGTTAGATTTGAATGTTTCTGCATTCCCCGGATCATTTGCCACCAGGAAATCTCTTATATCCCTGGCAATTATCCTTGCACGCCTTGGGGATACCCAGAAATGTGGGTCAACTCCCGTATAATGTGTAATATCACCATGCCTGTGGCTGTCAGCAGCTATCAGATGCTGTGACTCCGAAAGTCTTAAAACCTTAACTTCTTCATTTAAACCTATCACCCTCTCGATCCAGGCCATCTCAAACCCAAGATAACCATCTATGATCATAAGATCTGAATTATTTATACCTCTTATTACAGCAGGTGGAGGCTCATACGTAGCAGGACTTGCGCCGGGAGGAACGATAACATTTATCCCGTAACTGTCCCCCGCTATTGCCATTGTAAAAAACCTGAAAGGCTCGATACTCACCGTTATTACTTTCAGATTCTGATCACCAGCCTTTTGTTTACATCCTGCCAGAATGAAGGCAAAAAGAATAAGGATAAATATACGTCTCATTAGAATTGCTTTATAAGGCAAATTTAATATATAACAATACAATTGTCCAAGTGTTAACATAAAATGTCAGTTGATAGAGTATATAGAGTTTATAAAGTAGCGAAGCACCGCAGCTCGCCTGAAGGGAAAAGTCGAAGCGAAGCGAAGACCCCGGCTGAACTCAGTGAACACCGGGGCAATCCTGAAACCAATTGTTAATTATTCTTAAATAGTCAATAAGCTGTCTTTAGAGAATCAATCTTTCCGATTTACTTACTAAATTGTCACCCCAAATAATACAAATCAGATTCTTATGAAAATAATTATCAAGACAGCCTTGCTTTCCCTTGTAATATTTTTTACAGTGGAAGCCATTACCCTTAGCCAGGTGAAATACCATAGTCCGCGGGAAATAAATAATATTCTCAGCGACCTGAATAAATCATATCCCGGCCTGACCATGCTTGAAACTATTGGAGAAACGTATTCCGGAAAGGATATCAACGTGTTAACAATAGGATCGGGCCACACTGATAACAGACCGGGTATTGCCATCATCGGTGGTATCGATGGGAGATATCTTGCCGGAAGGGAGATAAGCCTTGGTTTTGCTGAGAGACTGTTGAGTAACTCCGGGAATGATGAGATAAAAGAACTGTTGGGGAAGGTCAGTTTTTATATTATACCCGATGCAAGCCCCGACGCAGTTTCAGGTTTCTTCTCCGATCCCGTTACCGAAAGACTGGTTAATGATAATCAGACAGATAACGACAGGGATTTCGACATTAATGAAGACCCTTGTGAAGATCTTAACGGTGATGGATTTATCTCATTGATGAGGATAATGGATCCTACCGGTGACTTCACCATTGATCCCAAAGATGAACGACTGATGAAAAAAGCCAACGTGGCAGAAGGTGAAAAGGGCGGATGGTTTGTTTATTCAGAGGGGATAGATAATGACGGTGACGATAAATTTAATGAAGATGGCCCGGGGGGAGTAAATTTCAATAATAACTTCAGTTTTGAATACGAGGAATTCGGCAAAAATGCCGGCATACATGCTGCTTCTGAAAAAGAATCAAGAGCGGTGGCAGATTTCCTGTATGATCATTTTAATATTTTCGCTGTCTTTTCATTCGGCCCTCAGGATAATCTGGGAGAAGCATTTAAGCCCGGCCGACAGTCCCAGGCACAGGTGCCAACGCAAAATGATCCCCGGCAGTGGAGAAGAAGGTCAATGAAAGTCACAAACATCCTCCCTGAAGATGGTGAGCATAACTCATTATTATCAGAAAAATACCATGAATTTACAGCTTATAAAGGCTCTCCGGGGTTTACCCGGGAACCTGGTAACTTCATGGAATGGGCATATTACCATTATGGAAGGTACAGCTATTCAACTCCCGGATGGTGGATACAGGCTGAAAAAGGGATGTCAGAAGAAGCTGCATTCCTTAAATATGCTTCAGAGAATTTTGAAGAAGATGTGTTTATTGAATGGAAGGAGATCGATCATCCTGACTTCCCGGGAAAAACGGTTGAGGTCGGCGGCATTAAACCATTTGCCCTGCACAACCCTCCTGAGCATCTTCTCGGGGAAGTAATTGAATCGAATTACCTTTTCTTACTTGATGCCGCAAAACTGCACCCTGAAATTGAACTGCTGGACCTAAAAACAGAGAAACTCGACAGAAACCTTCACAGGGTAACAATCACATTACATAATAAAGGAATATTCGCTACAGCAAGTCAGCTTGGCGAACAGGTCAAGTGGGTAAGAAAAATAAGGGTTGAGCTTAATTCAGATTCTGATTTCCAGCTTATGAGCGGTAAAAAGATCATAATTGCTGAAAGGCTTAAAGCTAATGAATCGCGTGAATACAGCTGGCTGATTAATGGCAGCGGTGAATTTACCATATCAGCGGGTGCCGTCAATTGCGGTATGGACGATGTCAGTTTCACTATCAGGTAACAACAGTAAAATAAAAAGTCATGTATAAAATGCAAAAAACTATAATAATCCTATTGTCATTTCTGCTGACAATGTCAGTACAGGCTCAAAAAGATGAAAGGTTTTTCAAGGCTGCCGGCACACCTGTCAATCCGAAAGTCAGCGTAAGTTGGAACAAGTATTATACCTATTCAGGTATTAAAGACCTGTGCGAGAGGCTGGTAACAGCTTATCCCGACC
>CAZSJH010000167.1:0-6748 GCA_964607105.1 uncultured Rikenellaceae bacterium
ACCAATAATAAGAACAATAAGAAATAATATTGATAATGAAACGATTATAATGCCTTTAAAATCAGTAAGCCATTGACCAAAAAATGGAAAAATCCCTTTAAATAATAGAAAACAATGAAATGCATAAATATAAAAAACATATAGAAAAATCATTATTATTAGTGATGTAAGCATACCCATTTTCTGCATATACCCCGTATGGTACATTGCCTGCTTTGGTGGTACTGATGATTTTTAATGATTTGTCATTCTCAGTATTTTGTTCTTCATCACAAAAAGGAACGGCGGTATTCATACACAGGGCTATGCAAATGAATGTTGTCTTATTGATTAGATAATGCATTTTTTTATGATTTATTCCTTGATTTTCATTCTTCAGGTTTTAATTCTTCAATAATTTTCGCATCCACCCAGTAGATGTCCCGGTTTCCTCTTTTCGAACTGGTATAAAAGAAAAACCGGCCGTCATTGGTCACATAAGGACGGTTTTCTGAATATGGAGAGTTGATCATATTGCCCATATGAACAGGATCACACCATTGATTTTCTTTATTTTTAAAGCTGATATATAAATCATCCATGCCCATTCCCTCTGGTTTAGTTGAGCAGAAGATAAGATAACTCTCGTCCGGAGCAATATAAGGGTCCCACTCATGAAACTGGGTATTCAACGTCTTTAGATTAGTCGGATCTGTATATATTCCATTTTCATATTCAGACATGTACAAATCAGATTGCCCGAGTCCACCGGGTCGCTGACTGAAAAAATAGAGGTCGCCGCTCCTGGCCCGGGAAGCGTAACTTTCGTCGTAAGGTGTATTAATGGGAGATTGGAGGGCATGTCTCTGTTCAGAGCTATCTCTACCGAGTGTGACCTGCCATATATCGGAATCCAACCGGTCAGAAACCTGCTGTTTTACCTGATAGAACATGGTCTTATCATCAGGAGAAATAATAAAATCGCCGTTATGAATTAACTGTTTCCAGAAGGGGATCAATTCTGGCTTGGACCAGATATTATCTGTCCTGGTCATCATAAAAGTATAACATTCACCATCGATAAAGCGCTGAAAGATAAAAACCATGCCATTCCTGGCAAACCCGGAACTGCCTTCAGAGGCTTCTGTTGATATAATTCCAGGCGCAAACATTTCCGGCATCATCCCCGACGGTTTCTGACCCAGGTATGGGCCGGTGAGTTTTGGGAAATCGTTTTGCTGAGCAATAACACTTGTTGCCGTTATTAATAATAAACTGAAAATTAATAGTTTTTTCATTTATATTGCGGTGTGTAGTTCAGTCATGCCCCACTGGTTCTGGACGTTAAGTTTTGCAGCTTTGCTTACCATGAGCTTGATAATTTCCTCATTAATCTCCTTTATTGTTGGCCAGTTCCATTAAAAAAGCATCACAGGGACCAGGCCCGAATGAATTAGTTTGACCGGCAACAATAATTCTTCCATCTTTCGTTATACAAACTGCGCTTCCCCAGTCGGAGCCGTTCTCTGTGCCTATGGTTTTTTGCCAGATAACATTTCCTCTTTTTCCAATCTCTGCCAGGAATATATCATTATTTTGTTTTATTGATTTTGAAGTACCGCAAATAATAAACTTTTCGTTTGCAGTCTCTGCTACAGACAAGCCATAATCGTAAAATTTGCTGTTACCTAAATTCTGCCCCCAGACAAAATTACCATCATCATCCGTTTTAATTACCAGCGCATTCAGTATATCTCTGGAATTGGAATAGCCAACCAGAATGAATCCCTGACCGGATACCGGTTTAAGCTGATAACACCAATCCGTCGGTGTAGGACTCGCTTCAGGGAGAATGTTGTTCATCTGCCCGCCAATGGAATTAGTCCACAGTTCATTACCCTTGTTGTCAACTTTAACCAGATACATATCGCTGTTGCCACCGCCGAATGTACCGGTGCTCCCACCGATGATAAAATTACCATCATCCAGCCTGCAGGTTGAACTACCGATTTCAAATCTTTCTCCGCCATAAGTCTTAGACCAGAGTTGGTTTCCATTCCTGTCTGTATTAACAAGATAAATATCTTCTTCACCTTTGCCGGATGAATGAGTAAAACCGCAAATCATATATCCATCATCTGATTCACAGGAAGACATTCCCACATCCCAGCTTTCCCCACCATATGTTCTTGACCAGAGTTCACTTCCGTTGAAATCGATTTTAATTACATACATGTCTTTTGATCCGGCACCAGATGAAGTTGTGTAACCGGTTATTAAATATCCGTCAGAAAGTTCAGTGCATCCGTAACCATATTCAGTACCGTCACCACCAAATGTTTTATACCAATTCACATCACCGTCTGCATTTGTTTTAACTACAAGAACATCCGAATCGCCAGAACCGTGAGAGAAAGTATAGCCGGTTAAAAGGAAACCGTTGTCTTTGGTCTCTATGATTGCACGTAGACCGTCTGCACCGAAACCGCCTATTCTTTTTGCCCACTTTACATCATCTGCTCCAAATTGAACCGGGGAGGATATAATAAATTTTTCATCAGGTTTATTTTTATGCGGCCCCCGGGAACCTCTTTCTTCAATCATAGTAGCAAGAGCCATTACAACATGATTGTTATAATACTGATCTCTCGATCCCGTCATAATGCATCCTTCAATCCGGGGAGGGAAATCTTTACCGAGAAACACTGCTCCAGCTTTTTCATATTCCTCTTTGAAGGAAGGCTGCCCTACGACATTTTTGCTTCTTATAACATCAGCCGCTGCCAGAACACGGGTACCGGAGCAAATGGTTGAAACCGGTACGTTTTTTTGCACAGCTTCTTTTATTATATCCATCGCTTTTTTATTATCCATCAATTCCCGGAAAGGATCAGTCTGGTAGTAAGAGGACGCTGGCATGATCATCAGGGCATCGTAATAATCGATATTGACGACTTGATCAAATTTAATATCAGGTACTATCGGCTGAAACTGGTATGGTTCACTGAAAAAATCACAACCGGAAATTGAGTCACTAAGACCGGAAATGGTAACATTCCAACCATATTGCTCGAATCCATCACGGTTTAAAAAATTATTTGCACCGAATTTGTTATCAAGCAGAACCAGGATATTTACTCCTTTCAACCGGAACTGCTCGAAAATCCAGCTTTTTAATGGTTCTTCAATTTCTATCAATGCATTCCAATGTTGATAGTCGGCAAACAGATCATAGCGAGCCGTCACAAGATCATTCAGCTTTTTAATTCTTTTCTCAAGCGGAATATCAAAATACAGGTTGAGAGGATAATTATATTTTACTGACAATTCACATATTTCTTCATTTTTCATTTCTGATAACACTGTTGCGGATAAAATCGCCTGATGAACAAATACCGCATATCGGGGATTTTTCCTGTAAATTTCCATATACGCCGGCTGGGAGTATAACTTAACGAAATTTTCACGCCATTTTCTAAAAAGACCTCTCCCGGGATTAACCACTAAATGCCCCGCATTTATGTAAGGGCGGATATCAATATCCTCAACATTCGGTTGCATAGGAAATACCCTTTCGTCAGGGACATGACAATCTTTGTATATTATTGACCAGAATTCGTCAAGCGGCTGACTATAAATGCTTCCGACATTAATATGATGCACAGGACGGTACCCTAAATTCATTCCTTCCGATAGAATAAACTCCCTGGGTTCATTGAGAAGCATATTATCGGGATCCGTCCACGCCATAAATTTATATTTGCCTGTGGCTAATCTTTCCGCCTCTGCGGCAGCAAACGGTTTGCCTGCCAACGGGAAACGGAGAATATTTTCATCAATCTCAAATGGGAAAAGCTGAACTCCGAGCTCATTTAATTCTTCGCGTTTACCAGTGGAGAGGGTTTCAACAGTATTCGGGACAAACACCCATATGGGATTTGACGAATAGTTGCCCCCATATTCCCTTATGCTTCTCGCCCAAATTAGAGATTCAACCTCATTTTGCTCAGGAATAACCATGCATGCAAATACAAGATCGCTTTCTCCTGACGAACTACATTCCCAGGTACTGAACAGACTGAAAGAAAGAAGGATAAAAAGAAAAAGAACCCATATTAACTTAAAGAGGTTTTTGATTTTCTTGAACTGCATAATTACTACGATTAATTATTGTGAACAATCTTTGGATGCCATAAGCTGATAATCATCAAATGATTATTAATATAATTTGTCATACTCCAGGCTAAGCCTTGTTTCTCACAAATCCCAACGGCCATAACAGGTCTTTATCCACTCATCAAACTTCCTGGCAAACTCAGATCCGGATGGAACTGAATGCCCATATCCTGTATATATATCTTTTGTAATATCAGCTCCAATTCGCTCCAGCTTTTTAATCATCTTTTGGGTTAAATGATAAGGACAATTCAGGTCATTTACACCATGGTATATAAATATTGGAATATCTTTAAAACACCTGATATACTTATGCTTTAGAAAATTAGGGTAGGCCCCTCCCCTTTTTTTCATAAAAATGTTGATTTTCGGCTCACCAGCAATTATGGCTATCGCCTTGTATCGTTGGGGATTTTCATAAAAGGTCCGGTAAACTCCATATCCACCCATTGAAAACCCTGAAAGAAAAATGTTACCTGTGTCTATCTTAAAATTCCCTATAACATCGTCAATCGCCTCATTTATATCCATCTGCGATTCAGGAGTACCGTAGTAATTCGATATTCCCCGTCCGTTTGGAGCAATGCATATGAAATCGTTCCAAACGATATATTTATGATTTTTCAAGGCATTCAGATCGGTCCTTCCGCTACCATGCAGAAAAACCATTAACGGATAAGTTTTGGAAGGATCATAATTATCCGGTAATTTGATGGAGTATGGCCTAAGAGTGCTATCAATACCCGAGAAAAATGCCCTTCGATGATCCTCATTCAGGGTTAAAAGGTCCTGTTCGCCATTTATATAATCGGTCACTATTTGATTCAAGAAACCAATCTCTTCTGATAAGTTATCATAGATATAGTGCTTGTTCAGGTTCTGCAGCTTGCTTTTCGCTTCATTGCAGTAATACAGCAGGCAATTATAATCACCGGGTAATATTTTATCCTTAAGTGAAAAGAGATCCTCTTTTATTTTAGAAATATTTATTTCAGGTAGAACGGAAAAATTAACAGACAAACTGCAAACATCAGGTGATTCAACTTTTATAGTATATAATCCAGGTTTGACTTCAGGAAAATTGAGTGTTATATAATTAGATTGTATGTGTACATCATATTTCAATTCGTGGTAGTTATGATAAACTTCCTTACCTTCTTTGTCTAACAGGAATATTTTCATCCTTTTATTTATCTGTCGATTTGCATAATCGAAGAAAATAACCTCTACTGTATCGTTTTCAAAGTAGTTTCTTCTGCTCAGTCTCCAGTATAATTTCTCATTTAGTGTATCCGGTTTTTCAAATACAAGTGGCAAGTATTTCCGGCCACTCGATTCAGATGGGAGGCTGAAATCCCAAAATAGCCCCCTTACAATTGGTATTGACCTGTTGCTAAAAGCTTTAAGGAACCACAGGTTGGTGCCAATTACCATATTGTCCCAGGGATGGAAGGGATACGCTCTTTGCCAGGGTAGAAGAAGTTCAAAAGAGATCACTCCGTTATGTTCGGCAAATTTTGTTTTAACATCCTCTGTAAGCCTCTTAAGTTCGGTTACATTATCCTTATACCAGATAATCTTTTCGGCCCATTTCTGCTCCTCAATTTCTTGCGGGGAGAATCCATAAACATAGAACTTGTTGGTAAGTTTTCCTCCTTCAGTTCCATCAGCTAAAAGGAATATTGCCCCATCACCATTCTGATAACCCCTGTCTTTGCAGGTTATACTGTCTGCTTTCCCTTCCATATAAAGATACAGGAAATCTACCGTATAAGCCATTCGATAATTCGCCTCTCTAAAGCTTTTAAACAGGAATAAATCGATTTTCATAGGTAATTCCCTGATCGGTAGTAATTTAAGATTTTCATCAAGACGCCCGTCAATAATAGGAGTACATCGAATGTAATCTACTTCAGGTGTAATTTGATTTTTCTGTGCTTCACATACTGAATTATAATTTAAATTCAGGAATACATATAGCAGTATTATAGCCGTTTTTAAAATATTTCTAATTATCATTTTTAAAGAATACTGTGTTTGAATAAACTTGATAAATACAGGTATTTCTTCGTGCTGACTCTCCAAATATATTCAGTTATATAAAAGACACCTGTTCCCTTTTGTCCTTTCATAGATAATACCTTAATTGATTCTAATACATAGAACTGAATCTGCATTTTTTTGCTTGTGTGATTGGCGGCCAATAATCTTTATTCATTGTTATCATTGTATACACTATTAATGGCGGCTATAATCTCTATGTTTAGTCTTCCATACATACCGGAATTACCCATAATGACCGCTCCCGTACCGCGTTCAGGCCAGCCTATAGGCCAGCAATTTAAACCAGGGTAATTATTCCCAGGATGGGTAAACAATAAATCTTTTCCTTCGCCCATCAGGAAAACACCCAAACCTTCATCAAATGGTAAAGGAAATTGTTCTTTATCAATCTCACATTGTTTGGTAAAAAGTTGCATAGCCATTTCCTGTGATAGTATTTTATCAGATTTTCCCTGATAGGAAAGCATAAGTTCAATTATAAATTTTGCGAGGTCAGTAGGAGTAGTGGTCAGGCCTCCGTGTGCCAGAG
>CAZSJH010000168.1:0-6745 GCA_964607105.1 uncultured Rikenellaceae bacterium
AAGGATAATTAAAACACATGGCTTAAATATTCTCTTCATGGTTTATTATTGACAGTAATAGATGCAAGATAGTAAAAAGAGGGATATGCATCAATATGGAAAGTATAGATTGAGTTGGTTCTTCTCAACACATTCTCAACTTGATTCAACCTTATTCAACTCTTAATTGGATCTGGCATTCTTAAACACAATATTAACCATCGATCTGGAGAAGTACCGGATGTCAGTCAGCAACGGATGCTTATCCCATGCCTCCAGGTAGCGTAGCTCCGATGCCTGTATCTCTTCTATATCCGTGGGCATGTCATAATAAAACGGGGGAATGAGACCGGGCTTGTACTGTATGCGTTTCTGGCGAAGGTCCTCTGAATACAGGTTATAATACTGTTCACTCAGGGGTCGTACCCCCACCAGCTTCATATTGCCCTGCAGGAAATTAAGAAGCATGGGTACCTCATCAAACCATACCTTTCGCGAGAAAGCACCCCATGAGGTTATGCGGAAATCATTCTTGAACTTACCACCATCCTCAAGGTTGCTCAGGCTGTATACATAATCCTGTATATATTCTGAATAGGGATGCATGGTGCGAAGCTTATATACCTTTAACTGCTTACCCTCCTTACCTATCCTGGGTAGTGCTATCAGCATACCATAGTTCTTGTTGTATATATTCAGCGGTTTGCCATTTTTTCTTCCTTCGATGTACAGATACCCGTTCATAAACGATTCATTATTTATGGTAAAACCTGCACGCGACATCCTGCCCAGCGCCTCCGCCCTGGATATAACAACGTTATTACCATTGGTAAGAGCCATGTAAAGCCACCTGGTAATCCTTATCTTGGGGAATATGCGTTTGATAATAAAATCGCCGGTATAATAAATATAATTCACTACCGGTGGATACTTATTCAGTATACGCCGCTTGCGGAGATCCTTGGTTTCCACACAGGACATGAAATAACCTCCATGGGCTACCTTATGGTTAACAACATCAAGAAAATGGTCGAGGTCCTTGATGTCGTTCATGCGCTTCAGGTTGATGATATAACTGTAATCCTTCCTGGGCAGTGCTGCAATATTAAATTGGGTGGTGGTGGCTACTATGCGGGCATTTCCGTTAAGCTTTCCTTTAGCTATGTTAAGTATGCCATTGGCCATCTCACGGCCGCACTCATCAATAAGGGCATGCCTTACCTCGGGTTTAACCACCCTGAAAGCTTCTTCGGATATTTCACTGGTGTCTGTCTCGCCCACCATCTCCTCTTCTGTAAGCTTGCGTATTGTCTCATAATCCTTCCTTGGCTGGTAGTCCTGTACCGCTGCTTTTTTTACAGCCAGGAAAATAGTACCTACTGCCAGCTCAATGAAAGTGGCCATTATTGTGGTCCCGAACATAATAAGGCGCGAATGACCGCCCAGCTCAAGAGCAACGAGAGAGAGTGTTGCAGTGGAGATGGATAAAAAATTGCAAAGTATGGTGCGACTGAAAAGTGAGCGCAGGTTGACGATCTTACCACGGTGCATCTTGCCGCAGGCAATGGATACAACAATCCAAAATGCTGCAAGGATAAGGAAAAAGTCCATGTGCGTCGGCAGGTAATGACTCTTGCTGGCCGGCTTTATCCATACCATTACCATAAAGGATACCGCAAGTATGAGGATATCCAGCAGGATGGTTACAACCTGAAAGGATCGTTTGCGCATTGAACGTTAGGTTTTAGGCCTGCACGGCCTTTACAAATGTAAACTATTTTTTAACGGCTGTCAAACCAAAAATGTTTCACTGTTGTTGAAAATCGTAACGCAGAAAAATTTACCTATTTTTGTGGCCTGCTTAATGTTTTTAAAATGGATGAGAGGATTATTAAGTTTATAGGAAAGCATCATGTTCTCACTGTCGCCAGCTGTGTGAATGACAGGCCATGGACTGCCAATTGCTTCTACGCGTATATGGCAAAGGAGAATTGCTTTGTATTTACTACAGATGATGATACAAGGCACGGTAAGGAGTTTGAGATCAATCCACATGTTGCAGGATCAGTGGTTCTGGAAACAAAAGTGATAGGCAGGATCAGGGGATTGCAGTTCGAAGGTGAGGTGTCAAAACCCGGTGAGATATTATATAAAAAGGTAAAAAAGGCATACCTGAAAAGATTCCCCGTGGCCATGCTCATGGATACCAATCTGTGGATACTGAAGATCACCCATGCTAAGCTGACGGATAACAGGCTCGGCTTCGGTACCAAACTAACCTGGAACAATAAATGATAAATAATAATTTATAATTAATAAATAATAATTCCCTCTGTTTGTTGTTTAGTAATAATACGTTCTCAACCGGAATATGAAAAGGATAATTCTTATATCAATAGTACTTTTTACCACCCTTGGTGCTTTCGGGCAGCTGGTCAGACCTAACAGGCCGGTGGCTATACTGAACGGTAGCAGGGGTTATGTAACTATAAACGAGGTAACGGCCGGAATAGGCCTCTCAGGTACGTCAACACCTTATTCAACAAGTTATTTCGGTTTCACCACAATGCATGGATACCAGGCTAACGAGACCTTCATGCTTGGTGCCGGTACCGGGCTGCTTTTCTATGAAGATGGACTCCTCATTCCTCTTTATGCAGACCTTCGTGTGCGACTCTCGCAGAGCTGGATGTCTCCATACCTGTCGGGATCGGCCGGATTGCTGCTCAATCCTTCTGATATTAATTCCGGCACAAGAATGTTCATTAATCCTGCAGCCGGACTCTTATATTCCCTCTCAAGGAATATGGCTTTAAACTTCAGCGCCGGTCTCCATATCCAGATGGCTCCAAATATAAACAGGTCAAGCTTCCTTAATACAAAATTCGGCCTCACCTACAAATTCTAACCCCCCATTATACTTAACCCCTCAACCCCTTAACCCCTCAACCTCTCAACTCACTCTCAACTTCATTCAACTTTACATCAACTTTATTCTCAACTATTTTATTACTTTTACTACAAAACAATCACCAACTGCTATGATTCGATACATCAACCTCCTCTTCTTTGCCGGAATGGTGCTTATGAACTACCTGGCAAATGCCCTGCCACTGAATGACAAAACTACCGGGCAGATATCAGACAACCTGCCCAACCTGTTCACCCCCACGGGCTTGACCTTTTCCATATGGGGAGTGATATACCTGCTGCTGGCAGTGTTCTGTGTTCTCCAGTTTACACCTCAGGCTAAAGAAATATCCATCAATGGCGGATGGGTATTTGCCCTGTCATGTATCTTCAATGCGGCCTGGATACTGGCATGGCACTATGAGAAATTACCTCTGTCACTGCTCATAATGATCGGATTACTGCTTAGCCTTATCTTCATCAACCTGCAGATGAAAGACCTGCCCCATGGAATAGTGAAGGCAGCCTTCGGCATCTACCTGGGATGGATATGCATAGCAACAATAGCCAATGTGACAGCCTTACTGGTGAGTATAGACTGGAACGGTTTCGGGATACCCCCCGTCGCCTGGACAATAATTATGATAGCTGCCGGAACGCTTATAGTGTCACTGGCCCTGCTGAGAATTAATAACCCTTATATAGGCATAGCCGTTGTGTGGGCCTTTATAGGTATCATTATCAAACGCCAGGCTGATTACCGGCTTATAGCAGTGGTGGCCTTGCTGGCCATTCTTGTTGTAGGCTTTCTAACCTTCAGGGTCTTTCTGCGAAAAACTTAAATGTTTAGAAGTTTCTTGTCCTGATTCGTCCTCTTTGCGCTCTGCCTGCCCGCCGTAGCCATAGTCCCTGAGGAAGCAGGGATCTTGGCGCAGGTGGGCGCTTAGCGATCCGCCCATTTTCAACTTCATTCAACTTTGACTATATTTACATTGCTATGGATAAAAAGAAAAAACTGGTAGCCCTCACCGGTGCCGGCATGAGTGCTGAAAGTGGTATCCGCACTTTCAGGGAAATGGGTGGATTATGGGAGGAGTATGATGTTACAGAGGTCGCTACACCCGAAGCCTGGGAGAATAACCCGGAACTGGTGCAGAGATTTTATAACGAAAGGCGTAAACAGCTTCTTGAGAGCGAACCACACAAAGGACACAGGGGTCTTGCAGAGCTGGAGAATTATTTTGATGTTGATATTATAACCCAGAATGTAGATGACCTGCATGAAAGAGCAGGCAGCAGCAGGGTTCTACACCTGCACGGTGAGCTGAGGAAAGCGCAGAGTTCCGCTGATCCTAACCTTGTATACGAGATTGATGGCTGGGAGCTGAAGATAGGTGACATGTGTGAAAAAGGAAGCCAGCTGCGGCCTCACGTGGTGTGGTTCGGAGAACCGGTGCCTGCAATGATTGAAGCGGCACAGCTAACTGCTGAAGCTGATATATTTGTAGTCGTAGGCTCTTCACTGAATGTCTACCCTGCAGCAGGACTCATAGGTTACGCCCCGCAAAAAGCATCTCTGTGGCTTATTGATCCTGCTGACGTTGTGCCACCCGTTAACAGGCACGTAGAGATAATTAAAGAAAATGCGGGTAAAGGGATTGAGATACTTAAGAACCGATTGCTGGAGGAATATGGAAGGTAAAAGAAAAATAATAGTTGCAATAAGCGGCGCCAGTGGCTCTGTCTATGCACAGAGACTGCTGGAGAAAATAACTACCCTTAAGGAAAAACCCGGGGAAGTGGCAGTGATACTTACGCGGAATGCAGCTGAGATATGGGAATATGAGATTGGGAAAAAGTTAAGTATAGAAAACAAAAAAGGAAACCCTCTCAGGCTGTATGATAATAATGATTTTTTTGCCCCCTTTGCATCCGGCTCGTCAAAGTATGATACCATGATAATATGCCCGGCATCAATGGGTATGCTCGGACGGATAGCCAGCGGTGTGGCTGATGACCTTATCACCAGGGCGGCTGATGTCATGCTCAAGGAGAGAAGAACGCTGATACTGGTGCCACGGGAGACACCCTATAACCTGGTGCATATAAATAATATGAAACTGATGACCGAAGCAGGAGCTATAATACTGCCGGCATCACCTTCCTTTTATTCAAAGCCGGCAACCATTGACGACCTGGTGATGACCGTCGTGGAGAGAATACTCGATATTGCAGGCTTTGACACAGATGCAAAAAGGTGGAGCGAAAAATTATAAATTATAAATAATAATTAATCATTAACATCGGTGCTTTGGGCATTGCGAACCTGGCCTTGTTTATGAAATTAATTATGAGAATCTTATTCCTGATAGCATTTATATTTTCCTCTTCTTTCACTATTCCGGGAAACCAGGAAGAAAGGGATGCGGAATATCTTATGCCGGTGGAATTCGATTACAGGTACAGGTCAGAGGTGTATGCAATTATCATTGATGCACGTATTGCAAGGCAGTACAGGCGGAGCAGGATACCCGGGGCCAGAGGAATAGATAAGATGGCTAAACTGGAGATATTCGCCGATACCATGGATATGGAAACGCCATTATATATATATTGTGACGGTGAAAGCAGGAGCCTGACAGTAGCAGGGTACCTTGGGGATGAAGGATTCATGAATCTCTATATATTGAAAGGTGGTATCAGGGAATGGAAGGCTGCCGGACTACCATTGGACAGTCAAAGGATAAGGCGCCGACGATGATATTATCCCTTCTCCAGGGTAAAAATAAAAGATGACCCCTCCCCCGGAACAGAATTAACCTGTATGGTTTCCCTGTGGGCTTCTATGATATGCTTGACTATCGACAGGCCCAGGCCCGTGCCTCCCGTATCCCTTGAACGGCTTTTGTCAACACGGTAAAACCTTTCAAAAATCCTGTGCAGGTCTTCGCGTTGTATGCCTATGCCGTTATCCTTAACCTCTATATAAACCCTGTCGCCAGAAGGCTTGAGGTTTACCGTTGTCTTACCGTTCTTCACACCGTAATTGACTGAATTCATTACAAGGTTATTGAGCACCTGGAATATCCTCCTCTTATCGGCTTTCACCATGAGCTTACTATCTTTAGATTTGCCCAGCTCGAGTTTGATATTCAACTTTTTAGCCCTTATCTCGTTAGCCTCGAAAGCTTCGAGTATGGTTTTCCTGATATTAAATGTTTCAATATTGAGATTCAGCTTTCCCGATTCGAGACCCGAAATTGATTCAAGGTCGTCAACGATGCTTATCAACCTGTTGATATTATGCTCTGTACGCTCCAGGTACAGATTGTTTATCTCCGGGTCATCAAGCCCACCCTCCATCAGTGTGAGTATATATCCCTGAATATTGAATATGGGGGTTTTCAATTCATGGTACACATTACCGATAAATTCCTTGCGGTACGTTTCAAGATCCTTAAGTTTTTCCAGCTCTGTTTTTTTCTTCTTCGCCCAGTCCATCACCTCCTCCTCAACCCCCGTCAGGCTATCAGAGCCCACCTTATCCTTCGTTTCATCACCGGTACCCGGATTAAGAGTGTGGAGGGTATTATGGAGGGGTGATATTTTTTTCTTTATATAGGAATTAACCAGTTCCCTGGCAGGAAAGAAAGCTATAATAAATACAGCCACCGGTATAAGCCCCACCATCCATAATCTTATTTCCGCCTCCAGGAAATACAATACCAGCATCACGGCCAGCAGCAATACAGCCACCCCACCCGTAATCATCAACGATGTTTTATTCCCTGTCTTCATAACTCCTCCCTTCGTGCTTTACTCTTTGATCTTTGCGCTTTGCCCTCTCCGCTTTGCT